>DATCWR010000031.1:0-18344 GCA_036566245.1 Mycobacteriales bacterium
GCGGACCCATGGGTCGCCAAATACGACGTCGTTGTTCTCACCGCGTCCTGGTCGGACGTACCAACCGAGGGAGCCGTACCCGCGGACAGGACACAGGGCTGCGGGGATCCCTCCCCGGGGCCTGGACGGTCGTACGCGGCGCTAAGGTTCTCGTCATGTCCGACATGCGCTACCGCCCGCTGGGCGACTCCGGTCTGATCGTGTCCGTGGTGGGCCTGGGGTGCAACAACCTCGGTCGGCCGGGTACCCGGACCGAGTCACCGGAGGGCACCCAGGCCGTGGTGGACGCGGCCATCGAGGCCGGCGTCACCCTCTTCGACGTGGCCGACACCTACGGTGGCCGGCGCGGTCAGTCCGAGGAGATGCTCGGCGCGGCCCTGGGAGCCAGGCGGGCCGACGTGGTGGTCGCCACCAAGTTCGGCATGGACATGGAGGGCGTGAACGGCCCGGACTGGGGTGCCCGGGGCTCCCGTCGATACATCCGCCGGGCGGTGCGGGCGTCGCTGCGCCGGCTGGGCACGGACTACATCGACCTGTACCAGTACCACCGCCCGGACGGTGTCACCCCGATCGAGGAGACCCTGGCCGCGCTGGACGAACTGGTACGCGAGGGCCTGGTGCGCTACGTCGGTTCGTCGAACCTGGCCGGCTGGCAGGTGGTGGAGGCCGACTTCGTGGCCCGCGCCTCGGGCGCGGCCCGGTTCATCAGCGCGCAGAACCACTACAACCTGCTGCACCGTGGGGTGGAGGCCGAACTGGTGCCTGCCTGCGAGTCCTACGGCGTGGGCATCCTGCCGTTCTTCCCGCTGGCCAGCGGCCTGCTCACCGGCAAGTTCCGCCGTGACGAGCCACCGGCGGCAGGTACCCGGATCGGTGACCGGCGGCCCGCCATGCACGCCGAGGCCGACTGGGACACCCTCGACGCCATCACCGCCTACGCGCAGGAGCGCGGCGTGACCATGCTGGACGTTGCGATCGGTGGGCTGGCCGCCCGCCCGGCGGTGTCCTCGGTGATCGCCGGGGCGACCACCGCCGAGCAGATCCGGGCGAACGCGCGGGCCGGCCAGTGGGACCCGTCGGCCGCCGACCTGGCGGCCCTGGACGAACTCCTCCCTCCACTGCCGCAGTGACCGGCCATCGGCCCTGACTAACCGGCGTCCTGGCGGGGGAGAACCACCTCGCGGAGGATGAGCTGTAGCGCGGCGGTGAGCGGGATCGCCAGCATCGCACCGACGATGCCCAACAGCGCACCTCCCAGCAACACCCCGACGATGGCGGCGGCCGGATTGACGTCCACGGACCGTTTCATCACCCGTGGGTAGACCAGGTAGTTCTCCACCTGCTGGTACACCAGGTAGAAGATCCCGGTGGCGATGCCGACCGGCAGGGACACGAAGAACGCGATGGTGGTCACCACGACCGCCCCGATGGTGGCGCCCACCAGCGGGATCACGTCGGTGACCATGACGACCAGGGCCAGTGCCAGGGCGTAGGGCACACCCAGGATGTTCAGCCAGACCAGGGTGCAGACACCGGCGATCAGGGCGATCGCGAACGCGCCGGCCAGGTAGCCGCCCACCCGGCTGAGGATCTCGTCCCCCAGCAACGCGGCCCGGGCTCGCCGTGACCGCGGCATCAGCCGGTAGGCGGTGCTCTTGATGCTGTTGAACGAGGACAGGAAGTACAGCATCAGGATGAGAACGGTCAGCATGTCGAAGAACGCACCGGCCAGGGCCTTGCCCACCCCGATCGCGCTCTCGGCCGCGGTGGAACCCACGGTGGTCGACGCCAGGGAGCCGGTGATCTTGTCGATCACGTGGTACTTCTGGTCGAAGTTGTTGATCGTCTGGTTGGTTCGTAGGTTGTGCAGGTAGGTCGGGATTGAGTCGACCAACCTGGTCACCTGTTCGATGATCGGGGGGAGTAGGGCCGAGCCGAACAGCGCGAAGAACCCGGCGGTGGCCAGGAACACCGCGGTCACCGCGAAACCGCGACGTAAACCCATCCGTTCGAGTCGGCTGACGGTGGGGTTCAGGCCGATGGCCAGGAACGCCGCCACCGCGACCAGCACGAGTTGGTGTTGGGCGTTGACCACGGCCCGGTAGAGCAGGTAGGCGAGGCCCACGCCCAGTGCTGCCGAAAAGCCCATCCGGAACGGGGACCGGCGGTTCCACGGCCGACCCAACCGGCCGAACGGGTTGGCCTCGTCGGCACCGGCCTCCCGCCGGCGTGCCTCCTGGTCAACGATGGGGTCGGCCTCACCGGGGTCCAGACCGGACGATACACGGCGAGGACCGGCCCCGGCCGGGAACGATGCCCCACCGGTTTCGGCCGCGCTGAACACGGCCGCCCGAGCGGTCTCGGCCAGCCCTGCCGGGCCTGAGGTCCCTGTCGAGCCTGGTGTGTCTGCCGGTCCGGTCGACTCGGCCGACGTGACCGACCCGGCGACCCCCGCCCGGGGTCGGTGGTCGGGCACCCCGGCCGGCACGCCACTGTCCGCCGGTCCGGCCCCGCCCCGGGATTCGCTACCGGGCGCGGCGGGTCTCGGGTTCGTGCCGTCGTCCATGTGACTCCCCGCGGTCCAGAGTGGCTGTGACCGACCAGCCTAGGACGGGGTCGGCTCCTGACGTGCCGATGGCGGGGCCTGGTTCTTCCGGTTCCCGTCCTTGGACGGGGACGCGCCCTTGGCCGGTTCCCCCTTCTTCGGCGCGTCGGTCTTCTTCGGTGAGTTCCCGTTGCCGCTGATCTCGATCTTGGTGGGTAGGTCGGCCTGCCTGGCACCGTCACGGCCGTTCGGCTGCGCACCGTCGGGTGCGGCCACCGCTGTCGCTGCCCCTGCTGCCGGACGGTCAGGTGTCGCCGTGTCGTCGGTCTGCCAACCGGCGTGCATGGAACGGGCTCGCTCCTCCGGCGTCATGCCGGCCGCCCTGGGCACCCCGTCCAGCAGGGTCCGCAGCGCGCCGAGCTGGTCGAGGATCTTGTCCCGGACGCGGTTGAGTTCCTCGATGCGGTGCTGGGCGTGCGAGACCGTCCGCTTGGCCTCGGTTCTGGCCTCGGTGAGCACCCGGTCGGCCTCGGCGGTCGCGTCGGCGATTCGCTTCTCCGCCTCCGCGGTGGCCGTCGCCATCCGCTGCTCGGCTGTCTTGGCCGCGGTGTTCCGGCGTTCCTCGTCGATGCGCGCCTCCTCCTCCCGGCGGGAACGGAGTGCGATCTCGAAGTCCTGGGAGGCCTGCTGGCGTTTGGCCTCGGCCTCGGCGTCCAACCGCTCCCGTTCGGCCCGGGCCTCGTTGAGCATCCGGGAGGCGCGTTCCTGTGCCTCCTTGACCATCGTGGTGGCCCGTCGTTCGGCGTCGCCGTGTCGGGTCTCGATCTCGCTGGTGAGCTGTTCCATCCGGGCCTTCATCCGGGCGGACTCGTCCTGGGCGTCCCGGCGGATCGACGCCGCCTCCTCCTCGGCGAGTTGGAGCATGTGTCGAAGGCGTTCGCTGATGCTGTCCACGGACGGGGTTTCCGACTGCCGCAGTCGGTTGTGCATCGACTCCAGTTCGCCGTGACACACGGCGAGCTGGGTGGCCAGTTCGGCGGTGCGGGCGGCGGCGGCGTCCCGGTCGGCCACCGCGATGCGCAGATCGGCCTCCATCCGTTCGAGAAACTCGTGCACCTGCGACCGGTCGTAGCCGCGTAGCACGATGTCGAAGGAACTGGTCGGGTCATGTAGTGGTAGCAGCTCGCTGCCATCGTGGTCCATGCCGAAAATGCTCCCAGACCTCCGACGCCCCGTCATACTGTAGGGCCCGCTTCATACACGTGGAGTGACATCCTGGGTCAACCGTACGGGGTTTGGCGCTGAATTCAATCACTCCAGGGGGTATCGCCCTGGCGTGTCATGGCGTGTCGCGAACGCGCCCCGAACGCGCCCCCGAACGTATCCCGATGGCGACGGCCGTGGGATCGGTCGGCGTGGCGTCGGTGTGCCCCGGTGCGGTGCTCCGCTGCCGAGCCCCGGTCAGGCGTCGCGGAACCGGGTGAGTGCGGTCAGATGGCGTGCGCGGGTGTCCGGATCGCGTACACCCAGTCCCTCCTCCGGGGCCAGGCACAGCACGCCGACCTTGCCCTGGTGCAGGTTGCGGTGCACGTCATGGGCGGCCTGTCCGGTCTGCTCCAGCGGGTAGGTACGCGACAGGGTCGGGTGGATCATGGCCCTGGCCACCAGCCGGTTGGCCTGCCACGCCTCCCGGTAGTTGGCGAAGTGCGACCCGATGACCCGCTTGAGGTTCATCCACAGGTACCGGTTGTCGAAGCTGTGCTGGTAGCCGCTGGTCGACGCGCAGGTGACGATCGTGCCGCCCCGCCGGGCCACGAAGACGCTGGCTCCGAACGTCTCCCGGCCGGGGTGTTCGAACACGATGTCCGGGTCCTCGCCGCCGGTCAGTTCCCGGATGCGAGATCCGAACCGTCGCCACTCGGCCGGGTCCTGGGTCTGTTCGTCCTTCCAGAACCGGAATCCCTCGGCCCTACGGTCGATGACCAGGTCGGCGCCCATCCGGTGGCACAGGTCCGCCCTGGTCGGCGAGGACACCACACACACCGGGATGGCGCCGCCGTTGAGGGCCAGTTGGGTGGCGTAGGAACCCAGACCGCCGGAGGCGCCCCAGATCAACACCACGTCGCCCTGCTTCATGGCCGCGCCGTGGTGTGAGACGAGTTGCCGGTAGGCGGTGGAGTTGACCAGGCCCGGGCAGGCCGCCTCCTCCCAGGTCAGGTGTGCGGCCTTGGGCATCAACTGGTTCGACTTGACCAGGGCGAGTTCGGCCAGACCGCCGAAGTTTGTCTCGAATCCCCAGATCCGTTGCTGTGGGTCGAGCATGGTGTCGTCGTGGCCGGCCGGGTCCTCCAACTCGACCGACAGGCAGTGCGCCACCACCTCGTCACCGGGCCGCCACCGGGTCACCCCCGGGCCAACCCGTAACACCGCCCCGGCCAGGTCCGAACCGACCACGTGGTAGGGCAGGTCGTGCCGCCGGGTCAGCGGCGAGATGCGCCCGTACCGCTCCAGGAAACCGAAGGTGGCCATCGGTTCGAAGATGCTGGTCCACACCGTGTTGTAGTTGATGGCGCTGGCCATCACCGCGACCAGCGCCTCGCCCGGGCCGGGTTCGGGGGTGGGCACGTCCTGGACACGCAGCGACCTGCGGGGGTCCTTGTCGCGGCTCGCCAGTCCGTCGAACATGTGTACGTCGTCTCTACGGACGACCGTCGCGCGGTAGTGGTCGGGCACCGGCAGGCCGGCCAGTGCGGACAGTTCGTCGGCCAGGATCGCGGCCAGGATCTCCTTCACGGCGCTGCCCTCCAGGGGTTCGCGTCGGGTGGGGAGCCGAGGTTACCGGCCAGTATCCTTTCAGTGGAACACTCTGTGACGTGTTCCACCACCCCGTTCGTCAGACGAACCGACCGGTCGAACCGGGCGGTGGACCGACCGGTCGAGGATGGTGGGTCAGAGCGCCGATCCGGCGGCGGGTTCGACCAGTTCCACGAGTACGCCGCCGGCGTCTTTGGGGTGCACGAAGTTCACCCGGGAACCGGCCGTGCCCCGCTTCGGCTCGTCGTAGAGCAGCCGAAGACCGGCCGCCCGTAGCCGGTCACACTCGGCGTCGATGTCGTCGACGGTGTAGGCGAGTTGCTGGATGCCCGGACCGGACCGGTCCAGGAACCTCGCGATCGTCGAGTCCGGTGTGGCCGGTGCCAGCAACTGCACCTGCGCGCCGGACGGATCATCCGGGCCGACCGCGAGCATGGCCTCGGCCACGCCTTGCTCCTCGTTGACCTCCTCGTGCACCACCCGCAGGCCGAACACCCGCTGGTAGAAGTCCTTGGCCGCGTCCAGATCGGGCACGGCGATGCCGACGTGGTCGATGCGGGTGAACACCTGGTGCCTCCTGATCGCGGACGCTGACCTACCTTGACGGTAACGCCGGGGCGGCCCGGTGCGGCCGGCGGTGTGCCGGGTCACACACCGGCGCTGCCCTGTGACACCTCGGTATGGTGGCCGGAGTAGCTCCCTTCACACCCCCTTCTGGTTTCGGGAGGCTCAGATGCCTGGTTCTGTGATCGTTGCCGGCGCGCGGACGCCGATGGGTCGTCTGCTCGGCTCGCTGAAGGGCTTCTCCGGTGCCCAACTGGGGGCCGTGGCGATCAGGGCCGCGCTGGAGCGGGCCGGGATCACCGGCGACCAGGTGCAGTACGTGATCATGGGCCAGGTGTTGCAGGCCGGCGCCGGACAGATCCCGTCCCGGCAGGCCGCGGTGGCCGCCGGTATCCCCATGTCGGTGCCCTCGATCACCATCAACAAGGTGTGCCTGTCCGGCCTGGACGCCATCGCACTGGCCGACCAGCTCATCGGGGCCGGCGAGTTCGACATCGTGGTGGCCGGCGGCATGGAGTCGATGACCAACGCCCCGCACCTGCTGATGGACGCCCGCAAGGGCTACAAGTACGGGTCCATCGAGATGCTCGACGCCATGGCCTACGACGGGCTGACCGACGCGTTCGAACACATCGCGATGGGTGCGTCCACCGAGCAGTACAACGCCAAACTCGGTATCACCCGGGCCGAACAGGACGAGTTCTCGGCCCGATCCCACCAGCGCGCGGCCGAGGCGGCCAAGAACGGCCTGCTGGCCGAGGAGATCGTTCCGGTGGAGATCCCACAACGCCGGGGTGACCCGATCCTGTTCGCCGAGGACGAGGGGATCCGGCCGGACACCACGGTGGAGGGCCTGTCCCGGCTGCGGCCGGCGTTCAGCGAGGAAGGCACGATCACCGCCGGCTCGTCCTCCCAGATCTCCGACGGTGCCTGCGCGGTGGTGGTGATGAGCAGGGCCAGGGCGGAGGAACTCGGGCTGACCTGGCTGGCCGAGATCGGTGCGCACGGCAACGTCGCCGGGCCGGACAACTCGCTGCACTCCCAGCCGTCCAACGCGATCCGGAACGCGCTGGCCAAGCAGGGACTCACCGTGGAGGACCTGGACCTGATCGAGATCAACGAGGCGTTCGCCTCGGTCGGCATCCAGTCCATGCGGGACCTGGGTGTCAGCCCGGAGAAGGTGAACGTGAATGGCGGTGCGATCGCACTCGGCCACCCCATCGGCATGAGTGGTGCCCGACTGGCGCTCACCCTGGCGATGGAACTGCGCCGGCGTGGCGGCGGCCGGGGTGCCGCGGCGCTGTGCGGCGGTGGCGGCCAGGGCGACGCGCTGATCCTGACCGTGCCGACGGCCGGGTGAGTGAATCCTTGGCGAACCCACCGGTGACCAGCCCCGGGGTGCGGGCCCGACGGGTGACCGACGTGCCGACGTTGGTCACCCGGGCCCGTCAGGGCGATCCCCGGGCGGTGGCCCGGCTGATCACCCTGGTCGAGGACGCCAGCCCGCTGTTGCGGGAGGTGGCCGCGGCGCTGGCGCCCCACACCGGCCACGCCACGGTGATCGGGTTGACCGGCGCCCCCGGTGTCGGCAAGTCGACATCGACCTCGGCCCTGGTGTCCGCCCTGCGGGCCGAGGGCAGGCGGGTCGGGGTGCTGGCGGTGGACCCGTCCTCACCGTTCTCCGGTGGGGCACTGCTCGGCGACCGGGTGCGGATGCAGGACCACGCCACCGACAGCGGGGTCTTCATCCGGTCCATGGCCTCGCGCGGGCACCTGGGTGGTCTGTCCTGGGCGACTCCCCAGGCCCTGCGGGTGCTCGATGCGGCCGGCTGCGACGTGATCCTGGTCGAGACGGTGGGCGTCGGGCAGGCCGAGGTGGAGGTGGCCGCACTGGCCGACACGACCCTGGTGCTGCTCGCTCCAGGCATGGGGGACGGCATCCAGGCGGCCAAGGCGGGCATCCTGGAGATCGCCGACGTGTTCGTGGTGAACAAGGCCGACCGGGACGGGGCCAACCAGACCGTCCGGGACCTGCGGCACATGTTGTTGCTCGGCGGCCGGCACTCCGAGCCGGGGGCGTGGGAACCGCCGATCGTGCGTACCGTGGCCGCCCGCGGCGAGGGCGCCACCGAGGTGCTGGCCGCGGTGGCCGGTCACCGGGAGTGGCTGGAACGCACCGGTGAACTGCACCGTCGGCGCCGGGCACGTGCCGCCGGGGAGATCCAGGCCATCGTGTTGGCGGCGCTGCGTGCCCGCATCAGTGATGTGCGCGGCTCGTCGGCGCTCGACGCGCTGGCCGCCCGGGTGGTGGCCGGCCAGACCGACCCCTACTCGGCCGCCGACGAACTGGTAGCCACCGTCACCGGCTAGCGGCCCTGCCCGGGTGGCTGGGGGGCCTGAGGCCAGGATCCACAGACAGGATCCACAGGTAGGAAGCTTATTAAGCCATAAATAACTACAAAGCGGCCTTTGGTGCTGACACGATGATCGTGGGCTCGCGGGGATCCGTGGGGCTTCGCGACCATCTGCGGAGGTGGACAGATGTCCTCGAGCAACGACGACTGGGTCCCACCGTCGTCATCGCCGCCGCCCGGTGGGGCGGCCGCCGGGCCGCCAGGCCAACCGCCCGGTTGGCAGCAGCCGGGTCAGCCCGGTCAACAGCCACAGCCCGGCTGGCAGCCACCCGCCGCACAGTCGATCCCACCAGCGCAACCAGGCCAGCCGGGTCAGCCGCAGGGCTGGCCACCACCCCGGTCACCGCAACCGGGTTGGCAGCCGCCGGCCTACCAGCAGGGTCAGCAGTTCGTCCCGCCCGGATGGCAACCGGGTGCGGCGCCCAACCAGTGGGGTGCGCCTGCCTACGGGTTGGCACCAATGCCCACACCGGCCCCGACCAGGCTCGCGTTCGCCACCCAGATACTGCTCGCGGTGATCGCGCTCTTCGAACTGGTCGGTGCGCTGCCCGTACTGTTCAGCCGACGCAGCCTCGTCCAACGGCTCGTTGACAACCCCGAATCGGTCAGCCTGGATGAGGCGAACAGCAGTGACCTGAGCGTGCTCGCGGTGACGGCGCTGTTCGGGCTGCTGTTCACCGCCACCTCGATCGTGTTCCTGATCTGGTTCTACCGGGTTCGCCGCAACGCAGGCGCCTACAACACCGTGCCCCAACAGCACTCACAGGGTTGGGCGATTGGCGGTTGGATCTGTCCGGTGGTCAACCTCTGGTTTCCCTACCAGATGACCGCGGACGTTCTGCGGGCCAGCGCCCGTCCCGTACCGAACCAGCCACCCGGGTTGGTCTCGCTCGGTCTGGTTCGCGGTTGGTGGGCGACCTACCTGTTGATCAACGTGATCAGCCTCTTCCAGAATCTGGCCGGCTCCGGTGATGCGGCCGGGCTGCTGCGTTCGGCCAATCTGGGTCTGGTCAGGGTCATTCCCACGGTGGTGTCCGCGGTACTCGCCATCATGGTCGTGCGCCAGATCACCGCGTTGCAGCAGGAGCGGGCGACCACCGGTCAGCCCGGCTGACCGCGCCGACGACGCCGTGTCCGACGCACGGAGTTCTCACGCGAAATCATCGGCGTGGGGGGCGAGGTGCCGGCCGCCTGTATTTCCAGCAGGGACTGGGCCGCACGTTCGGCATCGAACGCGCGCCGACCACCGCGTATCCCGAACAGCCGCTTGGTCAGCAGCAGATAGACCACCGCGGCCACGTTGAAGACCAACGCGCCGACCCGCAACCAGGTCACCCTCTCGGTGAGTTCGTACACCTCCAGCGGCAGGAACGCGGCGGTGGCCACCACGGTCAGGTACTCGGCCCAACGCGCGGCGACCCACAGCCCGACCCCCTCCACGATCTCGATCGCCGCGTAGGCGGCAAGCAACACGGCCACCACGGTGAGTGTGGACGAGCGGACCGTCAGCACGTGTCGGATGGTGTGCACCACGCCGCTGTCGTCCAGGTCGAGGTGCAGCCGTTCGGCCAGTGGCCGGGCAGCCGGCAGGTCCTGCTCGAACAGCTCGCGCAGGTCGGTCTGGGCGTCACGGAACCGCAGCACCGCGTAGGCCAGCAGCAGGATCAAGGCCCCGCGGGCCACCCGTTCGACCGCCAGCACCCGCAGCACGAACAGGTCACGCAGGGCCCGACCGCGCGGCACCCTGGGAGCGGCGCTGGCCGGGCCGGCACCGGCCGGCGCGCCCACCACGTAGTCGCCGCAGCGCAGGCACCGCCAGGTCTCGCCCACCGGGCTGAGCGCCCGTAGGTGATCCCGCAACGTCGGCTCGTCCGGGGCGTAGGTGACATGGCCACGGCGGGCGCAGGTGCGCAGGTTCCAGTCCACCAACCGACATTAGCGACGTTGGCGTACCGAGGCGGAATCATCCGATCGCGCGTCAGCCCCCGAGGACGTCAGCGGAACGCGGCGATGCCGGTGAGTTTCTCGCCCACCACCAGGGTGTGTACCTCGCTGGTGCCCTCGTAGGTGAGCACCGACTCCAGGTTGTTCATGTGCCGCAGGACCGGGTACTCCAGGGTGATCCCGTTGCCGCCGAGGATGGTGCGGGCCGTCCGGCAGATCTTCAGCGCCTCCCGCACGTTGTTCAGTTTGCCGAAGCTGATCTGCTCCGGGCGCAGCGTGCCGGCATCCTTGAGTCGGCCCAGGTGCAGCGCGAGCATCACACCCTTGTTGAGTTCCAGCGCCATGTCGACCAGCTTCTGCTGGGTGAGCTGGAACCCGCCGATCGGCCGACCGAACTGGATCCTGGTCTTCGCGTAGTCGATCGCGGTCTCCAGTGAGTCGCGGGCCGCGCCCATCGAACCCCAGATGATCCCGTACCGCGCCTCGGTCAGGCACGACAGCGGCCCGCGCAGGCCACGGGCCTCGGGCAGTTGCGCGTCGGCCGGCAACCGACACTCGTCAAAGGAGAGTTCCGAGGTCACCGACGCCCGCAGCGACAGCTTGCGACCCACACCCCGGGTGGTGAAGCCGGGAGTGTCCTTGGGCACCAGGAAACCACGGATGCCGTCCTCGGTACGTGCCCACACCACCGCCACGTCGGCCCAGCCGCCGTTGGTGATCCACATCTTGGTGCCGTGCAGGATCCAGTCCGAACCGTCCCGGCGGGCGGTGGTACGCATGCTGCCCGGGTCGCTGCCCGAGTCCGGTTCGGTCAGGCCGAAGCAGCCGACCGCCTCGCCGGCCGCCATCGCCGGCAACCAACGCTCTTTCTGTTCCTCCGAGCCGAACCGGTAGATCGCGTACATGGCCAGAGAGCCCTGCACCGACACCAGGCTGCGCAGGCCCGAGTCGACCGCCTCCAGTTCGTGGCAGGTCAGGCCGTAGGCGACCGCGCTGGTGCCGGCGCAGCCGTACCCGTGCAGGTGCATGCCGAGCACCCCGAGTTTCCCCAGTTCGGGCATCAGCTCGCGCGGCGGGGCGCCCTGGTCGAACCAGTCCGCCACGTGTGGCCGGAGTCGCTCGGCGGCGAACTTCCGGACCACGTCACGGGCCATCCGCTCCTCCTCGGACAGCAACGTGTCCAGGTCGAGCAGGTCGGTCGTCATGGAACGTCTCCTCAGTGTGGGCGGCCTGGGCGGCCTGGGCGGCCAGGTGTTTGGTCACCGGGACCGTGGTGTGCGGTTGTGCGGTGCCTCAGGGCTGGGTGTCAGGTGCCGCGACGCGGTCCGGCCCGGGCCGTTCGGCGAGGTCCCGGAGCCAGCCCAGCACCTCGTCGGTGTCGGCGCCCAGGGTGGGTGGGGGACGGTGGTAGCGGGCCGGTGTGCGGGACAGTCGCACCGGGTTGGCCACCTGGGCCACCGTACGCCCCGTGTCCGGGTGGGTGACCGTCACCGACGGTTCGAGGCCGAGTTCGCGGGCCAGCGCGAAGGCACCACCCAGGCCGTTGACCGGGCCGCACGGCACGCCGGCCCGGGACAGTTCGGCGGTCCACTCGGCGGCGCCCCGGGTGGTCAGCCGCTGTTCCAGCAGTGCGATCAACTCGCCCCGGTGCCCCACCCGTTCGGAGTTGGTGGCGAACCGCTGGTCGGCGGCCAGTTCCGGCACGCCCAGCACCCGGCACAGCGAACTGAACTGTCGGTCGTTGCCGACCGCCAGCACCAGGGGCCGGTCGGCCGTGCGCACGGTCTCGTACGGGGTGATGGACGGGTGCGAGTTCCCCACCAGCCCCTGCTCCACGCCGGTGTGCAGGTACGCCGAGGACACGTTGACCAGTCCGGCGATCAGGCTGGACAGCAGGTTGACCTCCACCCGCTGACCGTGCCCACTGTGGTCGCGTTCCCGCAGCGCGGCCAGGATGCCCACGGCGGCGTGCAGTCCGGTGATCACATCGACCAGGGCGACCCCGACCTTGCTGGGTGGTCCGTCCACCGGTCCGGTGATGCTCATCAGGCCCCCCACCGCCTGGATGACGAAGTCGTATCCGGGCAGGTCGGCCCCGGCACCCGACCCGTACCCGGTGACCGAGCAGTACACCAGCCCGGGGTTGACCGTGGACAGTTCGTCGTAGCCGAACCCGAGCCGGTCCAGCACGCCGGTGCGGAAGTTCTCCACCAGCACGTCGGCCCGTTCGACCAGGGTGCGGGCCGCGGCCCGGTCGGCCTCGTCGGTCAGGTCCAGCACCACGCTGTGCTTGTTCCGGTTCACCGACAGGTAGTAGGTGCTGCCGTGTTCGGTGAACGGCGGCCCCCACGACCGGGTGTCGTCGCCGGTGCCGGGGCGTTCCACCTTGATCACGGTGGCGCCCAGGTCGGCCAACAGCATGGTGCACATCGGCCCGGCCAACACCCGACTGAAGTCGGCCACCAGTACGCCGGACAGCGGTGCCGGGGCCTGGTCGGGAAGGTTCGGACGAGGGTCAGGGTCAGGGTTCGGACCAGCCACCCCACGACCATATTGAGTGCCGGGCGGCCACCGTGGCGCCGTTACCCGAAAGCGGTGTGACGTTTGACGCTCGGCGGTGGGTGCGGTCGGACCGGTGGCTGTCGTGGGATCGGGGTCGGGCCCGGGCATTGTTACGGTGTGGCGATGTCACGGTCGCTGAACCTGCCCTTCGATCCGGTCGCCCGGGCCGCCGAGCTGTGGGCACGGCGCTGGGGGGACGAGGCGGTGGACGCGATGGCCGCGGTCACCTCCCTCATGCGGGCCCAGCAGATCCTGCTCGGTGAACTGGACGCGGTGCTGCGTCCGCACCGACTCACCTTCGCCCGGTACGAGGCCCTGGTCCTGTTGTCGTTCGCCCGGGAGGGTGGGCTGCCGTTGTCCAAGATCGGTGAACGGCTGATGGTGCACCCGACCAGCGTGACCAACACGATCGACCGGTTGGAGGCGGCCGGACTGGTGGTCCGGGGGCCCAACCCCCGGGACCGGCGCGGCGTTCTCGCCTCGATCACCCCGGACGGACGTGAGCTGGTCGAACGGGCCACCCGGGACCTGACCCAGGCCAGGTTCGGCATGGGCTCCCTGTCGGCCGGTGACCTGAAAGCGTTGTTCGACGTGTTGGTCCGTCTGCGGGTGGACGCGGGCGACTTCACCCCACGGTCGACAGATAGTCGGACGTCCTAGTAAATTCGGTGGGTGTTGGGCCGACCACACCCGCCGGGCGCGGCCGGCAAGGCTCGACCAGGCGGGAGTCGTTGTGGACGCCAGGGACATCCGGGCCGGGCGGGAGCGCTGGCAGGCCCGATTCGACGCCGCGAAGCGCCGGGACGCCGACTTCAGCACCCTGTCCGGGTTGGAGGTCGACCCGGTCTACGGGCCACCGGAGGGCTCGTCCCATCCGGGGTTCGACCGGATCGGCTGGCCGGGGGAGTACCCGTTCACCCGCGGCCTGTACCCCACCGGGTACCGGGGACGGCCGTGGACCATTCGCCAGTTCGCCGGGTTCGGCAACGCCCGACAGACCAACGAGCGGTACAAGATGATCCTGGCCGAGGGGGGCGGCGGGCTGTCGGTGGCCTTCGACATGCCGACCCTGATGGGCCGTGACTCCGACGACCCGCGCAGCCTCGGCGAGATCGGGCACTGCGGGGTGGCCATCGACTCGGCCGCCGACATGGACGTGCTGTTCGAGGGCATTCCACTGGGCGACGTCACCACGTCGATGACCATCAGCGGGCCGGCGGTCCCGATCTTCTGCATGTACCTGGTCGCCGCCGAGCGGCAGGGCGTGCGCATCGGTGAACTGGACGGCACCCTGCAGACCGACATCTTCAAGGAGTACATCGCCCAGAAGGAGTGGCTGTTCCCGCCCGAACCGCACCTGCGGCTGATCGGCGATCTGATGGAGTTCTGCGCCAGCGAGATCCCGGCGTACAAGCCACTGTCGGTGTCCGGCTACCACATCCGGGAGGCCGGTTCGACCGCCGCGCAGGAACTGGCGTTCACCCTGGCCGACGGGTTCGGATACGTCGAACTGGGGCTGTCCCGTGGGCTGGACGTCGACACGTTCGCCCCGGGTCTGTCGTTCTTCTTCGACGCGCACATCGACTTCTTCGAGGAGATCGCCAAGTTCCGGGCGGCCCGGCGGATCTGGGCCCGGTGGCTGCGCGACACCTACGGCGCGAGGACCGCGCGGGCCCAGTGGCTGCGCTTCCACACCCAGACCGCCGGGGTGTCGCTGACCGCGCAACAGCCGGACAACAACATCGTGCGCACCGCCATCGAGGCGATGGCCGCGGTGCTGGGCGGCACCAACTCACTGCACACCAACGCCCTGGACGAGGTACTGGCACTGCCCAGCGAGCGGGCCGCGCAGATCGCGATACGGACCCAGCAGGTGATCGCCGAGGAGACGGGCGTGGTCAACGTCGCCGATCCGCTCGGCGGCTCCTGGTACGTCGAGGCGTTGACCGACGAACTGGAACGGCAGGCCGAGCAGATCTTCACCCGCATCCGGGACATGGGCCCCGACGGCACCATGACCGCCGGCATCCTGCGCGGGATCGAGGACGGCTGGTTCATGGGCGAGATCGCCGACGCGGCGTTCGAGTACCAGCAGCGGCTGGAGAAGCGGGAGAAGCGGGTCGTCGGCGTCAACGTCTACCCCTCTCACGGCGAGGACGACCTGGAGATCCTGCGGATCAGCCACCAGGTGGAGGTTGAACAGCGGCAGGCGCTGGCCGAGCGCCGGGCGTCCCGGGACGCCGACGCCGTGCGGGACGCGCTGGCCCGGATGGTGGAGGTTGCCCACACCGGGGAGAACATCGTGCCGGCCATGCTGGACGCCACCCGCGCCGAGGCGACCCTGGGCGAGATCTGCGGCGCCCTGCGTGACCAGTGGGGCAGCTACACCGAACCCCCGCGGTTCTAGACGGCTGATCCCGGGCCCTCACTGGTCCCTTGCCGGCCCGGATGACCCCCTGCCTACGGCAACGAGGCACAGTCGCAGGCCGATGCCGCTGCCGCGCGTCTGATGGCCGGAGACCTGAACACGGCGTCGTCCAGCCGGTTCAGGGTGAACCCATTCGTTTTTGGAAATTCCTGGTTCGCATTTTCCCCGGACCTCGGGGGTTTGTTGAATTCACTCTTTCGAGTGATCAAGTGTTGGGATAGTCGAGATAGAATTGGTGGCATGGAAACCCCGGCCGATGTGATTCCCCGCGACGCCGATTCTGGTGTTGACGGGGAATCGGATGGCATGTTTCCAATGACCAACTTTAATCCTGCTGTGGTCGCTGAATGCCTCGCCAAGTTTGACATGTCTGGTTTGGATGGCGAGGGTTTGTTGGCCGTGCTCGGCGGGATGGAACGGGTCGTCGCGGCCGCGCATGCGGTGCAGGCCAGGGTGATGGCCGAGTTCACCCGACACCGCCCGGCTACTCCGGGGAGCCCGTTCGGGGAGTTCGTGGCTGACGAGATCGGCCTGGTCCTGTCGGTGTCCCGGCGGGTCGCGGAGAACCGGGTTGCCCAGGCGGTGGAGATGACCACCCGAACCCCGGCTGTTCTGCGCGGCCTGGAGTCTGGGGTGTTGGACCTGTACCGGGCGAGGATCGTTACTGACGCCACGTACCGGTTGGATGATCAGGTTGCGGCGCGGGTCGCCGCCCACGTCGTAGGCCAGACGGAGGGGTGTAACGCCTCTCAGGTACGCCGTCTCGTGCGTCGCGCCGTACTGCAACTCGACCCTGAGGGTGCCCAGCGCCGGCATGAGCAGGCCCGTGCCGACCGCAGGCTGGTGCTCACCCCGGCAGAGGACGGGATGGCTGAGCTGACCGCGTTCCTGCCGGCTGAGCAGGCTGTCGCGGTCTACCAGCGGGTTGATGATTTCGCCCGAGGTAGTCGGGTTCCTGGTGACCGGCGGAGTGCGGACGAACGACGCGCCGATGCGTTCGTCAACGTCATCCTCGGCCGCCGGGATGCTGGTGTGGCCAGCCAACCCGACAGCGGGTTGCGGCCGTTGGTACACCTCACCGTGGCCGCCACCACCCTGGCCGGTGCGGACAACGAGCCGGGAATGTTGGACGGGTACGGTCCGATCCCGGCCGCGTTCGCCCGGGCCATCGCATCGGATCCCACAGGGGTGTGGAAGCGACTGGTCACCGACCCCATCGACGGGTCACTTGTCGAGCACACCCGGCACACGTACCGGCCACCGGCCGCACTCGATGACTTCGTTCGCGCCCGCGACCACACCTGCCGGTTCCCTGGCTGCCAACACTCCGCACAACGAGCGGATTTGGACCACACGATTCCGTGGCCGAAAGGCCCCACCACGGTCGGGAATCTGGGCGCGCTCTGCCGCCACCATCACCGGTTGAAACACCACACCACATGGCGGTTGACACAAACCAACGGGCGATTCCGCTGGACCAGCCCAACCGGACGCCGCTACACCACCCACCCGCAGAACCACAACCCACCCTGAACCGTTCGACCATCTTTCATATAGCCGAGTATCGGGTGACCTCGACCTGGTAGGCGCCCTTGGGACAGCGCCACACGGCGGTGTCCTGGTCGAGGGTCGCGGTCAGCGGGTGGTCGTGCCCGGCCGCCCGGCAGGCCGGACGCCCTTCGGCAAGCAGGTCGACCAGAGCGTCCTGGAGCCGATCGGCGATCTCGACCAGCAGTTCCGCACGGTTGTCCGACCACGGCACTGCGAAGCCGATCGACATGTCCCCCACGGACAGAGTGCTGACCACCTCAGACACGTCGTGCAGTTCGCGCTCCTCGACTCGTACGGTGATCGGTGGGTCCTGCGGAAGCAGGACGTCCGACAGCACGGCACTGATCATTTCTGTGGGCGTCGGTCCGGTGGATTCGGGCCCGGCATCCGCTCGACCTTCCAACATGGCAGACCCCTCGGCTCGCAGGCGTTTCACCCTAACTCAGAGGTGACGACGAATCGGAGGTGGGCAACGATGGTTGCGACACCGCCGTGCGCAACTCGAAACTGTTCGAAGACCTGCCAGGTGTACTGGCAGTTCGCGTGCAGTCCCCGGAAGCTGGAGTGAACCAGGTAGCTACTGGATATTCCTCGATGTTCGTCGTGGTAACCGCCTACTCGGGTGGTGCCGCAGAACAGACAGCCCATTCGTGCATGAATCCGGTGGCCAGCCCCGCGACTGCGGGCGTGAGCCTGTACGACCACGCTATGGAAATCTGTGATTGGTAGGTGACCTGGCCGGTGATTCGCCCATTCGAGTCGTTCGCTGCGTATGACGGTGCCAGCCGACTGAAGCGGACGAAGCCGTCTATCACTGGTGGGTTCGACAATTCAGCCGGTGCGGCTGATACGGTGTTCGTCGGCACCTGTATGCCAAGTACTACGATCAGGATGATCAGGAGGCGGCGAACCAGGGTCATGAGCGGCATGGTATGCCCGCGGCAGTGCTCTGACCGTTATCACGGATGCCACTGGCGTTTTCGGAGACGAGCGGGTGAGCACCGTGCCAGCGGACCACCAGGCTGGCTCATTCCCTACTGCCGATGCTCATAACGCCGGGTATCGGGTGACCTCGACCTGGTAGGCGCCCTTGGGGCAGCGCCACACGGCGGTGTCCTGGTCGAGGGTCGCGGCCAGCGGATGGTCGTGCCCGGCGGCCCGGCAGGCCGGGCGTCGGCTGCCGAGCAGGTCGTCCAGCGCGTCCTGGAGTCGTTCGGCCACCGCCACCATGGTCTCGCTCCACGGCACCTCGACCGGGAACTCGAACCCGAACGACCGGTCCGTGCCAGCCACCGATATGACCACGGCGGCCTGGCCCCACATCACCCGGGCGGTGGCCACCACGTCGATCGGCGGGTCGTCCGCGAGCAGCAGGTCGGGCAGCACCTGGCGCACCGTGTCGGCCGGACCGGGCCGGCCGGCCTCTTCCTCGGTGTCCACCTTCCCGGCATTCCCCGTCCGGGTCGGTCAGCAACCACCGGGGTGGGTGACAGACAGCCCCGATTCACGGGCCGGCCCGGGC
>DATCWR010000218.1:0-3306 GCA_036566245.1 Mycobacteriales bacterium
CCCGGACAGGTCCGCAGGCGTCGGCCGGTGGCGCGGTCGGCGCTGGCGGCGGGCGAGTGCGACCCCGACCAGCACCACCACCATGCCGGCCACCACTTGCGGGGTCAGCGGTTCGCCCAGCGCCAGCGCGCCCAGGATCACCGCGACCACCGGCAGCAGGTAGGCCACCGTGGAGGTGGCGGTGGCACCCTCGTCGGCGATCAGCCGGTAGTTGAGTACGAACGTGGCGCCGGTACAGATCACCCCCAGCAGCACCACCGCGACCACCGCGTCCATTCGCAGGTGTGGTTGGCCCAGCCCGCCCGCCGGCACCAGGAACAGCATCAGCAGCGTGGCGGCGCTCAACTGGCTGGCCGACAACACGATCGGGGCCAGATCCCGGCCGGCCAGGAACCGGTCCATGTACACGTAACTGACCCCGTAGGAGGCGCCGGCGGTCAGACAGGCCAGTGCGCCCAGGGTGGATCCGGTGGCCCCACCCTGCCACGGCGCGAAGATCAGCAGTACCCCACCGAAACCCAGTACCAGACCGAGCACCCGGGCCGGTGCGGCGTGTCGCTCGTGCCGGACTGCCAGCGCGATCGCGAACGTCCACAGTGGAGTTGTGCCGTTCAGGACACCGGCCAGGCCGGAGTCGACCCGTTGCTCACCGATGGCGAACAACAGGAACGGTGCCACGTTGGACACCAGTGCCGCGCCGAACAGGTACCCCCACAGCGAGGGCTGACGGGGCAGTCGGTAGCCCCTGGCGCGGACCAGCACCAGCAGTACCAACGCGCCCAGCACGATCCGGCCGAGCACGATCTGCACCGGGGAGAACCCGCGCAGGGCCAGCTTGATCCACAGGAAGCTGGAACCCCAGCACAGGGCGAGCAGGCCCAGCCGGACCACGCTTCCTCGTCTCATCCGGCCGACGCTGCCACACCAACACCGTCGAGTGACAGACGAACGCCCTGGTTGACCGGATCTGCTCGGTCAGTGGTTGACGATCAGCGCCAACCCCCCAGGCCCCAGCCGCTTCCGCCCGAGCCGATGAGGGTTTTCGCGCGAAAACCCCCTACTTTCACCAGCGTTGGGTGGGGGTCTTCGCGAGAAAACGTCGCAACCGGCGTAACGCATGTACGGGTCGAAAGGGTGGAAACGGTTTTGTGGGGGCCACGGATGCCGAGCCTGGGATGCCCTTGGTCAGGGCTGCGGGGTGGCGTTGAGCAGGTCGAACAGCGGACCGCGGCTGAGCACGAACTCGATCACCTGGTGGGTGGCGGCGCCGGCCAGGGCGAACGGGTCGGACGCGGCCAGTTCGGTGGTCTCGGCAGCTCCGAGCCGGGACAGGATCACCCCGCCGGTGCGGGGCACCTGCCGGCCGGCGGCGATGAACGTGCCGGCCTGGTACTGCCGCGCCAGCCAGGCCCGGTGCTCAGCCAGCAGCTCGTCGATCCGGCTCAGCGGTGCGGTGTAGGTGACCAGGATCACCGATGCCGGGATGTCGGCCATGGCTGTGTCGTCCTCTCCGCCGGCGACCCACCGCCGGACCGGGACAGCGTACTGCCGGGCTCACATGGGTTCGCGGTGTTGTGTCCGGTGCCACCGGGCCGCCGTCGCCCGGTCCCGGGGAGTCCGTCGGGCGTCCACCATGTCGGAGCCTGGACAGTAGACTCCGGGATGCGGAAAACCTGCGGTGATCCACGGTGAGGTGAGATGGCCGAGCGAGCCAGGCCGGGCAGGCCGGGCGCGGTCCAGTCCCTGGAGCGCGCCTTCGACCTGCTCGAACTGATGGCCGATGCCGGCGGGTCACAGGGCCTGTCCCAACTGTGCGCGGCCTCGGACCTGCCCCTGCCCACTGTGCACCGACTGATGCGCACCCTGGTCGGTCGCGGTTACGCCCGTCAGGACCCGTCCCGCCGGTACTCGCTGGGTCCCCGGCTGATCCGGCTCGGCGACACCGCCAGCCGGATGTTGGGCACCTGGGCGCAACCACACCTGGTTCGGCTGGCGGAACTGACCGGTGAGACCGCCAACCTGGCCATGCTCGACGGCGACGCGGTGGTCTACCTCGCCCAGGCGCCGAGCCGACACTCGATGCGGATGTTCACCGAGCCCGGTCGGCGGGTGGACCCGCACTGCACCGCCGTCGGCAAGGTGCTGCTCGCCCAACTTCCGCAGGACGAGGTGCGTTCGATCATGGGCCGCAACGGCATGCGGCGGCACACCGAGACCACCATCACCGACCTGGACACGTTGCTGACCAACCTGGCCACCATCCGCGAGCAGGGCTTCGCGGTGGACGAGGGGGAACAGGAGATCGGGGTGCACTGTCTGGCGGCGGCCGTGCCGCAGGCACCGGCCCGCACCGCGGTGTCGGTGTCCGGGCCGCAGGCCAGGCTGACCCGGAAGGCCATCGCCGGGTTGGTTCCGGCGATCACCGACATCGCCGCCGAACTGTCCGCCGAGTTCGCCGCGTCGGTGCACGGCTGACCGGTCGGGCCGGTCGGGAGCCTTGAGGATCGGTCAGTGGGGTGGCCGGTCGGTCTCCTCGAACAGCTCGATCCGCGGCGTGCCCTGCACGCCCGCCCGGTCCATCGCGTCTCGCAACTCACTGCTCTCGATGAACGCCTCGGCCTCGGACAGGGTGCGGAACCGGTGCATGACCAGGAGATCGTTCGGGTCCTCCCGACTGCGGAACACCGCCTGGTCGATCACGCCGCCGGCCGCCCGCACCGCGGCGAAGTCGTCGTACACCTGCCGCCACTCCGCGTGGTCGGCCACCCGGTGACGTACGAACGCGGTTGCCATCGCCTCCCCCTGACCACGGACACTGACCACAGACCCTGGCCACGAACTCCGACCGCGAACTCTGACCGCCCGGTCCTGCCGCGCCCGGGCGTGCCACCGCGCCACGTTCGGCCCGGCAGCCAAGCACACAACTCCCCAACCCGACGCCACCCAAACCCCGGCGCCACCCTTCACCGGTCCGCCTCACCGGTTCCGCTCACACCGGTTCCAGCCCAGGGCACCGTCCCGCACCCGCACCCGCACAGACGTTTTCGCGGGAAAACGTTGTATTCCAACGGTGTTCGAGTGGGGGTTTTCGCGCGAAAACGGCCACCAGGACCGGGGCACCGCGCGGGGGTTCTCCGGCGAAAAGACGCGGTGGTGCCGGCGGGACTCTGGCGGAGGCGCAAGACGCGGCGGTCGCGCGCACCCCGACCCGGTGACGGCGGTGGCGGCCCGGTAGCGTCCGACCCTGCCGCTCGGGGTACCGGACGCGCGGGCTGATCAGAGCCTCCACGCGCGCCGGGGGTGCGG
>DATCWR010000036.1:0-22747 GCA_036566245.1 Mycobacteriales bacterium
CCCGGTCGCCCAGGCGCCACACTCCGACCCGAGCACACCGCCTCACCGGCCATGCACGCATCGTCGGACCCGTGGCTGTGGCAGTCCAGCCTGGTTCAGGGTGCGTCGGCGCTGGTCAGCGCGGCCCGCACCAGGCCGGCCAGTCGCAGTAGGCCGTCCCCGACCCAGATCGAGTGGTGACCGCCGGGCACGATGTGCTCTGTCAGGTCGGTCGCCAGCCCGCCCCAACGGGTGTACCGCGACACCGACTCCGAGGCGATCAGGTGAACCACCGGACCGTGGTACGGCTCGGTCACCTCGAACCCGTACGACGCCTCGACGTGCGCGCGGAACACCGCGTAGCGCTCGGTCAGCAGGTCCGCGTCCAGGTCAGCCGGCAACCCGCCCGAACCCTCAGCAGCCCGGAAGATCGCCTCGCCGGTGGTCTCGTCCGGGTATCCCGCCAGTATCCGGTCCACCGGTGCAAGCGGGGCACCCACTGTCGTCAACATGTCGTGGAGGAACCGGCGCGCGATCTCCTTCTCCGGTGGCAGTTCGGCGACGTGGGGCACGCTGACGTCGATCATGATGACCTGCCGGACGCACGCCCCGGCCGCGGTGAGTTGCCGCGCCATGTCGAGGGCGATGATGCCGCCCAGCGACCACCCGAGCAGCAGAAAATCTCCGTCCGGCTGGAACTCTCGCAGCGTCTCGGCGTACTCGGCGGACAGCGCGGGCAGCGACCGGACCGGTTCCCGGTCACCGTCGAACCCTGGTGCCTCGATTCCGTACACCGGCTGGTCAGGCCCGAGCAGCCGGGCCAACGCGAGATAGGAGTATGCCGAGCCGGAACTGGCATGCACACAGAACAGCGGTGTCGCGCCGCCGGCCGGCCTGAGTGGGACGATCCGGTCCAGATCAACCATGAACGTGGGCCTCGCTCGCCGTCAGTTCTGCCTGCCGTCCACCTTCTCGTCCACCACGGCCGACACCGCACGCACGGTGACATTGCCATACAGCGTGCGGACACTCAGCTTGATACCAAACCCCTTGTTGATCCGGCTGACCGCGCGCATCGCCTGGAGTGAGTTGCCGCCCAGATCGAAGAAGCTGTCCTCGGCGCCCACTGTGGACAGGGAAAGCAGTTCACCGAATATCTGGGCGACGGACTGCTCGGTCGGCGTGCGGAGTTCACTGTCCGTGCCGTTCTCGGCTTCGACCGGGTCGGGTGGTTCGATCTGGTCGTCCACCCGGTCAAGGGACTCAAGCTGTAGGTCGGAGTTCCAGCGCACCAGGTGACCGCTGCGGTAGACCAGCCGGCCCGGGTGGAACGGGTCGTCCACGAACCTGTCCGCGGTGATCTCCGGCTGGTTGAGATACTCGGCCAGACCGTCCGGCTCACCGCCGACCAGCAACTCGCCCGGAACCCCGCGCGGCACCAGGTTCAGCGAAGGGTCCACCACGTAGACCTGCCGGTTCCCGGCCACCCCGTCACGGCCGGCCGCGAGCAGTTGTTCGGCCTCGGCACCCGCCACGATCGGAATCCGCGACAGCCGCAGGCCCGGGTCGGTCGCCGCGGCGCGCAGCACCGTCTCCAGGTGTGTGAGCATCGCCTCGATCCGCCAACCGTCGAACAGGTCGGAGGAGTACTCCACGGCGGCGCGCAGCGACGAACCGGTGTCGATGATGTTGACCGCGATGTCGAACCGGGACACCAGCGAGGCCAGCGGCACGAACTCGGCGACCACCTCGGGGAAGCTGAGACTCTCACCGGAGTTACTCTCGCCAAGCAGTTGGATGCTGACCTGGAACAGCGGGTTGCGGCCCGGTTCACGCACCGGTTGCACCGCGTCGACCACCTGGTTGAACGGAATCTCCTGGTGCTCGTACAGTTCCAGACTGCCGTCCGCGATCCGGTCGATGAGTTCACCGAAGGTGGGATCGCCGGACAGGTCCGAACGCAGTACCACCATGTTGATGAACATGCCGACCACCGCTTCCAACCCTGGCTCCGGCCGACCCAGCATCGGGACCCCGGTCGGAATGTCCTCCAGGCCGCTGTAGCGGCTGAGTACCAGGTTGAACGCGGCGGCGAACACCATGAACATGGACGCGCCGTGGTCGTCAGCAAGCCGCTGGACGAGGCCGCGCAGGTCGCCCGGGAAGTCCCTGATCAGGGTGTCGCCGCGGTGGCTGCCGGCCGGGCGGGGCCGGTCGGCGGGCAACTCCAGCATCGGCAGGTCGGCCAGCATCCGCCGCCAGAACGTCAGTTCGTCGGCAACCACGTCGCCCCGCAGCCGCTCGCGCTGGGACTCGGCAAACTCGGTGTAGTCGCACTCCCTGTCCTCGAACACCAACCGGGTGCCGGAGTGGAGGCTGCGGTAGGCGGTGGACAGTTCCGTGTTGATCACCGCGGCGGACCAGCCGTCAGTGATGATGTGGTGGAAACCCTGGCAGAAGACGTACTCCTCGGCACCGAGTCGGAACAGTCGGAACCGGCACAGCGGTCCGGTCTCCAGGTCGTATGGTTCGGCGCGCTGCGCGTCGATCTGGGCCTGTACCGCCTGCTCGCGCTCAGCCTCGCCCAACGGACGCAGGTCGGTCACCGGCAGGGGCACCTCGGTGACCGGAGCCACCACCTGGTACGGCGTACCGTCGTCGTTGCGGATGGTGACGCGCAGCGACTCGTGCCGGGCCACCACCAGGTTGATGCAGCGGTGCAGCAGGTCCACCCGCAACGGGCCGTGCAGCCGCCAGACCATCAGGATGTTGTAGGTGGTCGTGTCGGGTGCCAGCTGGTCGAGGAACCAGAGCTGTTCCTGGGCGAAGGACAGCCGCCGAACCCGCAGGCCCGGCTCCTCGACGGGGGACAGGTCCCGCCCGGACTCGACCGTCATGTCACATCACCTTCTGCGGTAGAGATGAGGTTGGCTGGATGCGCCTTCCGGCTGGCCCGTACCTCACAATGACCAGCCTGCGAGCGGCAGAGGTCAGTCCGCCGCCAGCGTTGGGGTCGGATCGGTGGCCGGAACGGGCATCGCCTGTAGTCGGACCACCTGCGACATCGCGATCGGGACCAGCATTGCGGCCGAGCAGAGCGCCACCAGGGTCAGGCCGGCACGTAGTCCCATGGCGCCGCCGATCAGTCCGGCGGACAGCCCGCCCAACGCTCCCCCACCGAAGAGCAGGGTGCGGAACGCGGCGTTCATCCGGCCCATCAGCGACTGCGGGGTACAGGTCTGGCGCAGCGAGAGTTGGATCACGTTGGACAGTCCCCCGCCGAGGTAGCTGAGCACGAGGGACAGCATGAACATGCCGATCAACACCGGCCGGGGACCTCCGGCGAGCGGGATCAGCACCGGACTGGCGTAGATGCCGGCCAGCGCCACCCCGTAGACCACACCGACCCGATATCGACGGATGAGTGCCTTGGAGACCAGGGCACCCACCAGCGCGCCGACCGAGGACACCGAGTAGATCAGGCCGATGGTTGCCGGGCTCAGCCCCCGGTCGCGCACCCCGTAGACCAGGAACAGGGTCGAGACGCAGGTCAACGAGAAGTTGGTGAACGGTGCGAACGCGGCGAGCTGACGCAGGATCCGGTGACCAAACACCCATCGCACGCCCTCACCCAGTTCCCTGCCCAGATGTCGTCTGTTGACCGTCGGCGGTGGAGCCGGCTCGGAGTTTCGGATCCAGAGCAGGCTGGTGAGCGACGCGAGGTAGGACGCCGCGTCCACCACCAGCGCGGTGGGCGGTCCCAGCCATCCGATCAGCACCCCGGCCACGCCGGGCCCGGCCACGTCGGTGGTCGACTGGGTGACACCCATCTTCTGGTTCGCCTCGACGTAGTGCCTGGCGTCCCTGACCAGGGTGGGTACGTACGACATCCAACTCACGTCGAACAACACCGAGAACACGCCCACCAGACAGGCGATCAGCAGCAGGCCGGTCATGGTCAGGTGGTGCTGGTGCGCCAACAGCGGCACCAGCGCGATCAGCAGCATCCGGGCGGTGTTGGCCAGCAGCATGATGGGCCTGCGCCGGCTCCGATCCACCCACACCCCGAACACCAGGGCCAGGAACAGGTACGGCACCAACTGGAGGAAGCGCAACAGTCCGACCTGTTCCGCGCTGGCGTCGAAAACAAGCACCGCCGTCAGCGGCAGGGCCAGGTTGGTGACCTGGTTACCGAACAGCGACAGCGCCTCACCCGACCAGAACTTCAGGAAGTCGGTGTTACGCCAGAGTGTTTCCGGACTCCCGGCTTCTGTCATGGCCCATGCCTCTCATCGGAACGTTCGGGCGGCCGATGTCGCAGACGTCGCAGAGAACCTCTGGTCTAGGTTGTCCCGAATCTCACGGATCCAGGACGAGCAGGCAGATGAGCGGAGGAAGTCCGAATGGCCACCCGCAAATCGGCGCATCGAGAACATGCCGTCCGTGTGGTTCCTCCACTCCCTGACGCCGACCTGCGAGGTCAGCGGATCGGTGTCTCCAAATACCGCGATGATCGGGCAGTGCACGGGGGTGGAGGATGCGGCGTCGAACTGTCTGAGCAGACGCAGGTCATGTACCGCCGTCTCGACGACGATCTGGCGCCAGTCATCCGACGGTGCGTCGGCCAGTGCGCCCGGATCGATGCTGTCCAGGTACCTCGCCGCATCCGAGGGCGTGCGCGTGGCCTGCTCCGGCATCCTGAGCCGTCCGGGCGCGGAGGCTCCGGCAATGATCAGCGCCGTCACCTCGGTGCCGGCCTCCTCCAGTCGTGACGCGGTCGCATACGCCACGAAGGCCCCGAAGCTGTGCCCGAACAGCACCAGGCCCGCGGGCGTCCGACGGGTTATCTGCTCGGTACAGGCCCGCACGACCCCGTCGAACGACTCGGCCGGGACCCCGAAATCCCTGCCGTGACGGCCCGGATACCTGACGATCCATGACGCGGATCCCAGTGCGTCCATCAGCGGCCGTAACTCGAGGCCGAAAGAACCGGCACCGGGAAAGAACACGGCGCTGTGGTTGACGTTGTTCGCCCCTGCCTTCACACGACCTCCCGGCTCATCTGTTCGCATGCTGGTGCCTGACCTTCGACGATCGGCGTCCGAGAGTGACGGTGGCCAGCCAGACGGCGGCGAAGAGAATCCAGCACAACCACATGGGTGGCCCGGCCAGCAGGGTCGCGGAGATGACCGTCACCGCACACATCACGCTGATGACCCGCGCCAGATCCCCCCGAGCCAGCCTCGTGAACGAGGCCGCACCAATCCCGTACAGGACAAAGTAGATCCCACCCGACAGGATGAACAGGGCCTCAAGTCGGACCAGACCGCTCGATCCCACGATCGCGATCAGTGTCAGGGTCGATCCGACCACGACCACGGAGGTCACCGGGTTGCGGTCCCGCTGCCGAACCCGGCTCAGCGAGGCGGGCAGGTACCCACTTCGCGCCATGCCAAAGACCAACCGGGACAGTGCCAGTACCGAGGCGAGGACGTTCGCCGTGATGGACGCGGTCACCAACAACACCGTGGCGGGACGTCCCACGTCTCCCAGCGACCGCTCGGCGAGGAGCAACAACGGAGCCGAGTCCAACTCCCGCTCACCGGGACCCACCACGGCGAACAGGCCCAACAGCAGAAACCCGTACAACGCCACCACGATCAGGTAGGAGGCCACGAAGATACGCGGTATGAGATCCGGGCGCCGGTGCTCCTCGAAGGTGAAAGCCACCGTCTCCCAGCCGGTGAACGCGACGTAGACGGCGGTGAGCACCCCGCCCAGCCTGCCCAGGTGAGGCAGTTCGGTGCTCGGCGCGGGCAGGCCGTGTGTGCCCAGAGCGACCACCGTGGTGCACGCCACCAGAGCGAACAGGCCGAGGATCAGGCTCACCTGTAATCTGCCCGAGACATCCGCTCCCGCCCAGGCGACGAGGGTGGCGCACGCGAGAACAGCGAGCGGGAAGACCCAGGTCAGGCTCCCGACGCGGGAGAACTCCGCGACATAGCGTCCTCCGGTGATGGCCGTGGCGGGAATCCCGACGACCAATGCGAGAGTTGCCATCAGCCCGGCGGCACGTCCGAGGGACGGCCCGAGAGCGGTCTCGGAGTAGTGCGCAATTCCAGAAGCCGAAGGATGGTGCAGCCCGAGCCAGGCATAGCAGTACAGCAACGGTATGACAGACAGAGCCGCGACGGCCCACGGTATCCACGCGGATCGGCCCAGTTGGTGATAACTCATGCCCGGCAGGATCATCATGCCGCTGCCCAGGATGGTGGACAACGCCATGAACGTACCGACCGTGCCGCCCATCGACCTGTGGAGACTGCTCACGCCGGTTCCGCCCGTGCGGCAGCCAGCAGCGTGTCGATGGCGCGTTCGAGGACCCCTCTGGTCTCCTCGTCGAGCGCGTGACCTCCCTCGGTGACGGTCAGGTGGAAATCTCCCGACACCCGGCGCCACCAGCCGGCGCACTGCTCCGGTGGGATGAACATGTCACCGCGTGTGGACAGCACGTGCAGGGATTCGAGACGGTCGACCGCGTTGACCCACTCGGCGAGTTGGTCGGCGACCGTGGCGTCGTGCCGCAGGCCGTCGGCGATCTCGGCCAGCATGTCCTCGTCGTCGAGCAGGTCCTGCGGGAATCCGTCGTGCGCCAGTACCTGTGCGATCTGGGCATCGGAGAACCGCGACATCGTCGGGATCCGTCCGGAGGAGTCCGGGCACGGAGTGTTGATGACCAGGAGCCTGACCGGTAGGGCAAGCCCCGCGCCCAGGCCGTCGGACAGCCGGACTGCGGACAGCCCACCCATGCAGTGCCCGACCAGGATGATCCGACCCACCGGCACCTGGTCCACGGCACGCCGGATCACCTCGACGCACCCGGCCTGCCACTCCCCCGACACGAGGGCGTCGAGGGAGGCCGGGTTAGACATGGCCACGTAGGCCATACCGCGCCGGCCGGCAAGTTTCTCCAGTTCCTCGAGGGTGGTACCGCCGGCACCAGCGGCAGGAAACGAGGCGAGCAGGTCTGTTGTCTCGGTGGGCCTGTTCACGTGTCGAGGTCCCTGGCCTTGACCACCTCGACCTGGAGTTCGGTCAACCCGAGCATGAAGTTGGAACGCAGCCGCTGGGGTGGCTCCACCACGACGAAAGCCTTGTCCCAGGACGCCAGCTCCTCGACGAACGTCTCGATCTCCAGTGTCGCCACCGGCGCACCGAGACAGCGGTGGACACCCGCGCCGAAAGCGATCTGCCGATTGTTGGGTCGATCGATGAGGAACGAGTCGGGTTGCTCGAACACGGCGGGGTCCCGGTTCGCCGCCATGTTCCACAGCGTGACGAAACTACCGGCCGGAATGACACACCCCCCGACGGGGAAGTCGGCAACCGCCAGTCGTTGCACGTAACTGTTGGTCGAGGTCCATCTCAGGAACTCCTGGGTGGCCACCTCACAGGACACGTCGCCGTCAAGGAGCTTCTGCCACTGGGCGGCCTCGTGGTGGATCGTGTGGACGGTCAGGCTCGCCGTGTGCGGGGTCGTCTCGTTTCCGCCGACCGCGACGTTCAGCCCGTTGAGCACCGCGACGTCCCGTGACATCTCACCGGCTGCGACGAGCTGGGCGAGGAAGCCGATCATGTCGTCTGCGGACCCTGACCTGATGCGCTGTTCGAGCAGGTCGTCGATGAGGTCCAGGACGTCGAGTTGCGCGTCGACGAGCGAGTCGAGCGGAGAGGCACCGACATACACCTCGTCGCGATAACCGATCATCGTGCGGGTGGCCTCCAACAGCGCGGTGGCGTCCTGGGAGCCGATACCGAAGAGGACCTCCAACACTCCCCTCGGAAGTTCCGGTGCGACAACCCGGCTGAAGTCGAGGCGGTCACCCACCGACAGACCGTCCAGGGCGTTTCGTATGTTGCGGCGGACCGTCTGGCCGATCTTCCGGAGCATCTCCCGGTTGAACCCGCTCGTCTTGATCGGCTTCTTGATGACCCCGTGCGCCGGCTCGTCGGCGACGATGAGCATGCGACCGGAGGCCGAGTCCTTCTCCGGCCGGTAGGAACCGTCGATCATCGTTCCGTACGACGAACTCAGCCGGACGTGGTCGACGTAGGCGGAGTACACGTCCTCGTGGCGCGTCAACGCGTAGAACTCGTAGCCGTCGGCTCTGCGGTGGATGGACACCGGGTTGTTCTCCCGGAGACCAGCCAGGTATTCCCACGGGTCGCCGACGGCGAAGAACTCCGCCGAGTAGAGCGGGCTGTCCTCAACGACCAGCATTCTCGGCTCCGATCAGTTGGGCGATGCCTGCCGGAGTCCGTCCTCCGAAGAACACGTGTCCGGGGACCTTGATGCCGGTCTGCTCCCTCAGTAACGCCCGGCAGCGCAACACCGCCAACGAGTCGACCCCGGCGGAGAAGATATCCGTGTCCTCTGTGATATCTCGGTTCGACACCTTCCGCACGCATTCGATTATCATGGCTGCCGAGATCTCGTTCATTTCACCCCACCTGGTCGGTCACGCGTTGTTGGTTCATCAGGGACACGGTGTCGACCTTCCCGCCGAGTTTCGTCGGGTACCGGTCCACGAACCGGACCTCGATCGCGGGCGAGAACCCCCTGACGATGGATTCCACCCGCGACCGAACGGCCGGGTCCACCGACGATTCCGCGTCGGCTCGCACGAAGGCGACCGTGTGCCGTTCGTTCTGGACGACCCGGCAGTCGAACACGTCTGGCAGGCCGGTCACCTCGTGTTCCAGAGCCGCGGCGTCGACCCGCATCCCGTTCACCTTGATCCGACTGTCCAACCGCCCGGCGAACACGAGATTTCCGTCGTCGTCCACGCGCACCACGTCGCCGGTCCGGAACGACGGCTGCCCGTCCTCCGAGCGGAACCGGTGGGCAACGGTGCCCTTCTCCAGGTAGCCCAGGCAGACGAACGGGCCGGCGACCACGAGCTCGTGCGAGTCCGTCTCCTGCTCACCCAGGTCACGCAGGGTCTGGTGACACCCGTCCAGCGGCCTACCGATCGGGATGGTCGCCGCGATGAGGCTCTCGGGCAGTTCGTACCTGTGCGTGGCGAACGTCGCCTCGGTCGGTCCGTACAGGTTGACGAACCGGTTGGTCAGCCCGGCGCGTCGCGCCTGCCGGTAGGTGGCGACCTGGAACTGCTCGCCGCCGCTGAACAACCACCGAATGCCGGCGACACACGCCGGAGCGGCCTCGATGATCGTGGCGATGACGGCGGCGGGCAGCAGCACACGGTCGATGTGGTACTTCTCGGCGAGTTCCGGCCAGGCGAACACGTCCTCGTTCACACTGGGCAGGCAGACGACGGTGCCACCCGCCGAGACCGTCCGCCAGGTGTCGAACCACCAGCCGTCGTAGGCCGGGGTGGCGAAGCTGCCCGAGGTCACCGTGCCGGTCACCGGCACGTCCAGGTCGCGACAGGCGAACAGCGCCAACAGGTTGCCTCGGGTCACCCCCACCGCCTTCCGGTCGCCGGTACTTCCGGAGGTGAAGTTGACCGCGACGACCTCGTCGGGAATCCGGTCCGTGGAAAGCCTCGTGTCCGACCGCGCAACCAACTCGACCGTCGAGGTCGAACCCGGGGAGACCGTCAGGGTGAGATCGGGCCGGACGTGGTCGAGTTCGCCTGGTCCGAGGGTGCCGTGGTCGGCCACGGCGACACATCCGGCTCGCCAGGACGCCAGTTGTCCGGCCAGGCAGCCCAACTTGGAAGCCGATCGGATTCTCACCACGCGGACCGCGTCGTGCCCGCGGATCACCTTCTCGATCGCCGAGGCCAGTTCGCCCACCTGTTCCCAGGTGTACTCGGTGTCGTCCTCGACCCACAGCGTTCCTGAGGATCGCCACCGTTGGCCGTGGATCAGGTCGTCCCAGGCGTCAGTCATAACCGCAGCCCCAGTTCGTCGATCACCATGCTGATACTGATCAGACTCAGGCGGACATCCCACCTGTCCGGTGTGCGATCGGCGGCCAGCCGGTCGAGGGAGTTCGGCAGGAAGATTCCGCTGGCCGTGACCAGGTCCCGCCAGGACGAGAGCATCCGCTCGTCGGCCACCGTCGACAGTCCATACGCGGTGAATCCCTGTTTCGCGCGTCGCACCACCGGTTGCGGAACGATGTCGGCGTATGCCGCCTTCAGGCAGGCCTTACCCTCGAAATCTGCCACCTTGTCGGCGTCCGCGACACGCAGGCCCAGTGCCACCACAGAGTTCCCCAGGAACGGGTAACGACCCTCCACGGAGTTGGCCATGAGCATCGCGTCGCCGTGGTCACCGAGCAGGTGACCACCCAACTGCACGTACACGTCGGCGACCGACCGGAGTTGCATCCGGGTCAGCCCGGCGAGCTCGTGGTCTGTGAACGGAATCAGCCGGTCCCGCCAGAACTCGTTGCCGGACAGGGCGGCGTGTGCCGGGGCGGTGAGGCACAGTTCCCGCCGACGGGCCAACCTGTTCCAGTCGACCTCCCAGCCGAAGTCCGCCCTGCCCCACGCCTGTTCGTTCTCGGGGCGGCTGTCCCAGGGTTTCCTGCGCGCACCATCGAAGGCGTAGGAGTCGTAGCCGAAGAAGAGTTCGTCAGCCCCCTCGCCGGATATCACGCCCTTGAGTCCGGTGAGATGCACCTCGCGGGAGAGCATCAGCGCCGCCACGTTGTACGTCTCACGCTGTGGGTAGCAACAGTGCCGCACCATCTCCTCGAACTCCGCGGCGACGTGGGCAGGACCACAGCGAATCTGGTGGTGTTCGCTGCCCACCACCTCCGACACCTCGCGCTGGAACCGTCCCTCGTCCAACGCGGCATCGTCGAAGATCACCGAGAAGGTCCTGGTCGGCTTCTCCAGAACGTCGGCCGCCTCCATCACCAGGGTGGTGGAGTCGAATCCGCCACTCAGGTAGGCGCCGATCTCCACGTCCGCGCGCAGCCGGTCACGCACCGAACACCGCAGGGCGTCCCTGACATCCTCCGCCGGAACCGGCTTGTCCTCCGCCGCGAACTCCCCGTACCGCCAGTAGCGGATGGTCTCCCCGGCATTCCCGGTGTCCCCGGTGTCCCGGGTATTCCCGCCGAACCTGACCACACATCCGGGTGGAACGGCCCACACGTCCTTCACCAGTGTTCGCGGCGCGACGATGTTGCCGAGCGCCAGGTACTGGTCGACCGCGCTGATGTCCAACCGCCAGGAGTTCGGCACACAGGTCACCAGCGGTTTGAGTTCGGAGCAGAAGTGCACCTGTGAACCGACGGTGGTGTGGTAGAGCGGGCATATACCGAAGCGGTCCCGTCCCAGGTACAGGCTGTTGTCGGCCCGGTCATATATCGCGGTGGCGAACTGTCCGTCGACACGTTCGAGACCTGCCGGTCCGTAACGTGCGAAGAGTTCCGGGATGATCGCCACGTCGACCCGGTTCTCGGGCCGGTGGTGCCCGATGCGGGCCCACAGGTCCTCGTGGTTGAACACCTCCCCGTTGGTCATGGCCACGAACCGGCCACCGAGGTCCTCGGCCGGCTGCCAGCCGTCTCGCAACGCCGTCATGCCGAGGCGACCGAGCTTCATCGACAGCGTGGGCGTGCTCAGCGAGTAGGTCTCGTCCGGTCCGCGATGGACCAGCCGGGAGTGCATCGCCGCGGTGAGCGCGCGGTTCAGGGTTCCGTCCGGTGCGAAGGTCCCGCACAGTCCGCACATGGCGCTACCCGTTCCGTTCCGGCAGTCGGTCGGCGAGGACCCGCAGGTTCTCCGCACGCAGCACGTCGCGAACCCCGGCGTCGACCCAGCCCAGTTCCCGCAGCCTGTTGACCAGCACGACCGCCGATGCCGAGTCGCCGCCCACCTCGAAGAAGTTGTCCTCCAGTTCGACATCGCTGATCCCGGTGAGGCCGCGCACGAGACGCAGCACCTGGGCACCCGGCGGGGTTGGTTCGCCCTGGGCCCCGAGCACCCGCCGACCGGTCCGCAGGGCGTCGCGGTCCACCTTTCCGTTCGCGGTGTGGGGGAACGCGTCGACGCGGGTGAGTACCGAGGGAATCTTGTAGGGGTCGAGGATGCCCTCAAGGTGCTGGCGCACGGACCGGGGTTCGGCCTCCCCCTGGTAGTAGCAGACCAGAGCGTCCGGGTCGGAGGTGTCCGTGCCGTCATGGGCCTCGGCCACCACCACCGCGTCCCGGACCGATTCGAGTCGGCACACCGCGTTCTCGATCTCACCGGGGTCGAGCCGGTAGCCGCGAACCTTCACCTGCCGGTCCAGCCGTTCGACAAAGTGGAGTTGACCGTCGCGCACCTCGACGATGTCGCCGGTGCGGTAGGCGCTGTCCTCACCCGCCGGGCCGAACGGCTGCACGCCGTGTTCGGTGAGGTAACCGGCCGCCACACTCGCGCCGGTGATGACGAGTTCGCCGCGCCGGACCGCCTCTCCCGCCGTCGTGGTCCCGGATACGTCGTCCACGTCGTCCACGTCGCGGATGTGGTAGCCGCAGTCACCCACCAGGTCACCGAGCGGCACCGACTCCCGGCACTGCCCCGGATCGAGCGCACCGCTCAGGAGGTTGCACACGGTGGTCTCGGTGAGTCCGTACGCGTTGTGGAAACTCGCCACCGCGGACCATTTCCTCACCAGTGAGAGGCGGCAGGTACCGCCTCCGTTGATCACGTGCCGAAGGCGCATCGCACCGGTGGGTTCGGTCACCGTGAGCGCGAAGGGTGTCGTCTTGAGGTGGGTGACCCCGAACCGCTCCAGCGTGCTCTGGAGGACCACTCCGGGCGCCAGGTGTGCCTCGTCCAGCACCACCAGGCGGGCGCCGGCGGCCAACGTCCACAGGATCTCGGTGATGCACCCGTCGAAGGTCAGGCGAGCGAACTGCAGCGTCGCGCACCCCGGACCCACGGACAGGCGTTCGACGTGGTCGTGGATCACCGGAGCGAGTGCGGCCGTACGGACGAGAACACACTTGGGTTCGCCGGTGGAACCCGAGGTGTGGATCGCATAGGCGAGTTCACCCTCGGCGAAGGGAAGGGTGTGCGGCGGCCGGTCCCCGTTGGCCGGGTCACGGCCGTCACCCCGCCACTCCCCGGGCACCTCGGTGAGGTCCACCTGGCCACTGTCCGAGGAGGGCCGAGCGAGCAGCCTGACGCCGAGTAGTCGGACCTTCTCCGAGTTCGACGACGGACTGTCGCGGCCGTCGACGAAGACGAACGGGCGTCTGGCCTTCAGTGCGCCGACCATGGCCACGATCGCACCCACGCCGCGGCTGGCCTGGATGCCCACAAACTCCCCGGGTGACGTCCGGGTGCCGAGCCGGCGCGCGACGCCGTCGGTGAGCCTGCCGAACTCCCGGTAGCTGACTGTCCTGTCCGCGGTCTGTAGGGCATCGCTGTCCGGGAATTGACGCACGGCACGGTCGATACCGTCGAGAACGGACATCTGCCGAGTTCTCACTGTGTCTTCTCTTCCTGCTCGCCTGCCGGTACGGCGTGGTGAGGGCGCCCGGTGGGTGCGCGGGCACATCACCTCTGGTCGACCAGAGGATCTGATGTTCCGTGCCACCGCGGCGAATTCCTGTCGCAGGGTGCTGTCCTGCTACCGAACCGGATGGGTGAGCGTGCCGACGTGTTCCACGACCGCCTGTACCGTGTCGCCGGGATTGATCACGGCAGCCCCAGGAGTTCCGGTGCAGATGACCGTGCCCGGTTCGAGCGTCCGACCCGCGGTGAAGTACTCCACGAGATATCCCAGGTCGTACTTCATGTCCGACGGGGTCGCCGACGCGATCGTTTCCCCGTTCCGCACGGTGGTGATGCGGACGGACTTCAGTGCGTCGGCATCGAACTCGTCCATGGTCGCCAGGACCGGGCCGATGCTACAGAAGGTGTCGAATCCCTTGGCCCAGGGAATGTAGCGGGGATTCTCGCGGATCACATCCTCCGCCGTCATGTCGAGGACCGCGGTGACGCCCGCCACGACAGATCGCCAGTCGCTGCGCGACACGTTCTTGCATGCGGTTCCGATGATCAGCCCCAGTTCCGCCTCCGCGGTGACGCGCCTGGTCTGCGTGGGAAGTTCGATGTGGCGGCCGTTGTCAACGAGGCAGTTGGTCGGTCTCAGGTAGGAACCGGGACCCGAGGCCGGCTGCGGGGCGTTCAGATCCTCGGAGTGGCCCCGGTAGTTGAGTCCCGCACCCCAGATGTCGGTGTCGCGGTCGGCGACGGTGGCGGCGAACTCCAGGTCGACGTTCACCGCGTCGAGAAACTCGCCCTGCTGTTCCACGGATTCGGCGAGGTCGCGCAGTTCCTGTTCCCCGACGAGATCGCCGATCCGCGTGGTGTTCTCGTAGCCCCGAAGGCTGGTGAGCGGGAGCCACCTGCCGTGGTGACTCACCACGATGTCGCACCCGTCGGTGTCCGATGTGATTCTGGCCAGTCGCACTGTGCCTCCCTCGTTCGAAGGTCGATCAGACCGGGACCTGGTCGATCAGACCGGGACCTGGTCGAGCAGGCCCGCGTCGCCGGCGATCCTGTTCGCCGCCGCGTGGAAGTCGGCCCGGCGCGGACTCTGCTCGGCGATCCGGACCGCGGTCTCCATCAGGTGCGCCGGATCGGTGCGGCACCTGGCGGCCAGTTCCTCCACCAGCGGGAAGAATCCCGAGTGGATGCCGATCACACCACCGAGCACCTGCATGGTGCGGTCCTCGGCGATGACGTCCATGTTGACCCGGCAGTATTCGGCCAGTTTCGCCAGTTCCTGGTAGTCGAACCGGTCGGCCTCCAGGATCTTGATGATTCCGGCCAGTGACTCGATCGCGGCGTTGCCCGAGCCCCGGCCGATACCGTTCAGTGTGCCGTCCACGACGGTGGCCCCGGCCTGGAGTGCGGCGATACTGTTGATGCTGGCCATACCGAGATTGTCGTGACCATGAAACCCGACAACCGGGAAATGCTCTCCTACCGCACGCACGTAGCGTTGGACGTCCGTGGGCAGCATCGCACCGTAGGAGTCCACGACGTAGACGCCCGCGATGGTCGAACCGACTCCGTCGAGCATGCCGGGTAGTTGGTCGACCGGTGTCGCGCTCGTCTTCATCAGGTTCAGGTACACCTGCCCGCACATGTCGGTGACACGGTGCAGGTAGTCCAGATTCTGGGCGACCCGGTCCGGTTCCATGCCGACGCGAACGAACGACATCCCCCGGTTGGTCAACTCCGCAACGGTGTCCAGCCGCGTGAACTCCGGCTGGGCGAACATGCCCCACGGTGTGTGCGCGAGTGTCGAGTTCGCGATCTCGCACCAGCGGTAATGGTCGATGTTGCAGGCTCTGACCCCGGCACGCTCCGCCTCGATTCCCAGCCCGTGGCCGATCTCGATCCAGGAGACCGGGGTTTCTCCGAGCCGGGAGAGTAGATGCGTCACGAACTCTTCGTCGAACTGGAAATCAACGGCATACGAACCGTCGCGGAGCGTACAGTCGAGCAGCTCCACCTTCGACATTTCCGTGACCTGACCACTGGGTAACGGCATATCGTTGCACTCCTCCATCCAGACATGGCAGGTGGTACACGCGAAGTGCATGGGACGTGAGACCAGCGAGGTGTTGCGCCGGGAGCCGCCAACACGGCGCGGTGGCGTTGCTGGATGTGCCCGGTGACCGGCAAGGGCGTCGTGGGGCATGGAAACCTCACGGTCGATCATGTCGGTGCCCGGTGGCACGTAACAGGTCACCCGGGCCTACGAGGCACCCCTCACCAGAGCACGCCGGTTCCGCTGTTCGGGACGGCGGGTCGGTCAGGGATCAGCAGGCGCTGTGGGACCGGGTTCGCCCGTCACCGGGTACCTCGCGGGAGCACCTGCTCCCGGGTCCGGGTGCGGAACGTCGCCCACGTCCATGAGGCCTCCCTCGGGCTCGCCCCGCCGAGCTCACCGTGCAGCAGATCTCGATCACTGCGTCCAGACACCGGCAAGATCACGATGCTGTCGCAGGTTGATATCATTAGACACGTTAGCGGCGTATGTGGCAAGAGTCAGATATGTACTTGTCAAAAATGATCTATCTCGGTCGTTTGGACCATCCCGTGATCATCTGCGATACACGGCGTGCACGGGCATGTGACCGGCTGAGGCATCGAGCACCTGGCCGTCGCGGTCGACCGACACCCGCAGCGGTTGGTCGCCAACCCGCAGGCCCCGCACCCGCAGCGCGCCCATCGGTGCCGACCGCATCGGGGCCAGGCCAACCCGACCGTTCGGCACGTCGGCGGTCAGACCCAACACGGCCTGCACCACGGCCACCGCGCTGGCCGCCGACCACGCCTGCGGGTGGCACGCCGCCGGGTAGGGCACCGGTCGCGGTGTCTGGTCGCGACCGTCACCGGCGAACAGTTCGGGCAGCCGGAAACCGAACCCCTCCCCGGCCCGCAACAACCCCTCGACCAGGGGCGCGGCCAGGTCGGCATACCCGGCCTGGACCAGGCCGAGCAGCACGATCGCGGTGTCGTGCGGCCACACCGAACCGCAGTGGTAACTCAACGGCGAGTACGCCACCGCCTGCGCCGACATGGTGCGCAGGCCGTAGCCGGAGACCAGATCGGCACCGGTCACCCGGCGGGCCACCAGTTCGGTCTCGGCGTTGTCGAGCAGACCGGTGCCCAGCAGGTGACCGATGTTGCTGGTGAGGGTGTCCACCGGGCGTTTGGCGCCGTCCAACGCCAACGCGGGAAACGGCCCGTCGGCGTCGGTCACCCAGAACCGTTCGCGGAACCGCCCGGCCAGATCAGCCGCCCACCGCCGCCACCGGTCGGCACCGGGCCGGCCGAACGCGTCGAGCAGCCGCGCGCCGCACAGCGCGGCCTGGTGGGCGTACCCCTGCACCTCACACAGAGCCACCGGTGGCGCCGCCCGGGACCCGTCGGCGAACCGGATCGCGTCACCGGAGTCCTTCCAGCCCTGGTTGGCCAGCCCCCGGCCGGTGCGGTCCACGTACTCCAGCAGGCCGTCGCCGTCGGCGTCGCCGTGGTCGGCCATCCATGCCAGCGCCGCCTCGGCGTGCGGCAGCAGCGCGGACACCTCCGGCTCGGGCAGTCCCCACCGCCAGGCGTCGTGCAGCAGGCAGACCCACAGCGGGGTGGCGTCCACGGTCCCGTAGTACAGCGGCGGCAGTGCCAGCACGGCACCGTCGGCCGCGCCGTGTTCAACGGTGTACACGGTGGCGGCCCGGCGCAGTTCGTGCGGGATCTTGCCCGGCTCCTCGCCGGTGTCCGGATCGATTGTGCGGCCCTGTCGGGCGGCCAGCGCGCGCAGTGTCCCCCCGGCCAGGGCGGTGCCCAACGGCAGCAGCATCCTGGCCGCCCACAGACTGTCCCGGCCGAACAGGGTGAGAAACCACGGCGCACCCGCGCCCAGGAACACGTCATCCGGCGCGTCGGGGCTGACCATGGCCAACCCGGCCAGGTCGTCCAGCGCGCGGTCCAACAACGCCGGCAGTCTGCGGTCGTCGGCTCGGACCGAGGGTCGGGACCAGGGCGGTGGGCCGGTCGTGCCCGCGACAACCCCGGCCGGGTCGCTGACCCGCAACTGCCAGCGCAGAACCCGGCGACCGGGTCCGGGGAGTTCCACCGGCCAGTGCAGCAGGACGCCATCGGCCAGAGGTTCGACCGTGGCGTCGGGTGCGGTGAGTTCCACGCCCACCGCGTCGTCACCCCACCGCACGGTGTCCGAGTCCGGCTGGACCCGGGCCGGTACCGCCGCGCGCCGGCCACCGGACCTGATCTCGTCGATCGGCGCCAGGTCGGCGGCCATGGCCAGGGTGACCTGGGTGGACACCGCCGACTGCGCGGTGGAGGTCAGCCAGATCTCCTCCTCGACCAGACCGGGTCGCACCCGGCGGACCCGGTCCAGGCGCACGGTCGGGTCGGCGCCCGGGTCGCCCAGGGTGCGGACCACCGCGCTGAACCGGCCGACCTGGCCCGCGTCGAGGCCGCCGGCGATCGCCTCGGGTTCGGCGCCGTCCACGGTGAGTTCGGCTCGGCTGAGCACCCGGATGTCCCCGTGCAGTACGCCCTGGGCACCCTCACGGCGGAGTTGGCCGTCTCGACCGGTCAGCACGACCGTCGGGGCCTGCACAGAGCAGACAAGATTGTGCAGCAGCGGCTGACGAGCCGGCATGGGCGTCCTCCGGGAGAGACGACTGGATCACAGGACGGGGAAAAGTACGTCTTGACACTGTTCGCGATCAACGTCACTCTACGTCTAGATTTGATCGATCAAATATGTCTCGTGGGAACGTCTCGCCGCTGCCGTGGGAGGTGTCGGTGTCCGATCCTCAACGCGCCACCCTGACCAGTGTCGCCCGCGAGGCACGGGTCTCCCGCCAGACCGTCTCCAACGTGTTGAACGCGCCCGAGCGGGTCCGCCCAGAAACCCGCGAACGGGTACTGACCGCGATCGACCAACTGGACTACCGACCACACCAGGCCGCCCGCCAGTTACGTACCCGACGCTCCCGGGTCATCGGCCTGCGCATCGAACCGGTCCGCGACGGCATCAACGGTGTCGTGCTGCACCGGTTCCTGCACGCGCTCACCACCACTTCGCAACAGACCGGCTACCGCATCATGCTGTTCACCGCCGACGACGACGCCGCCGAGATCCGGGCCTACCACGAACTTGTCTCCACCCTGGACCTGGACGCGTTCGTACTGACCGGTACCCACCACGGCGACGTGCGCACCGCCTGGCTGCGCGACGGGGGCATCCCGTTCGTCACCTTCGGTCGGCCGTGGGGCGCCGAGGACGAGCACGCCTGGGTGGACGTGGACGGCGCGGCCGGCACCAGGGCGGCGGTCGAGCATCTGGCCGGGCAGGGCCACCGTCGTATCGGGTTCGTCGGCTGGCCACCCGGTTCGGGCGTGGGCGACGACCGGCGGGCCGGGTGGCACGGCGGCCTGGTCGCGCACGGTCTTCCCACCCATGGCCTGGACGTCCAGGTGCCTGACGGGATGGAGTCCGGGCGGTACGCGGCCGCCCGTCTACTCGACCGCCCGGGTCCACCCACCGGCGTGGTGTGTGCCAGCGACTCGCTGGCCCTGGGCGTGCTGACCGAACTGCAACACCGCGGCCTGCGTCCCGGTGTCGACGTGGCGGTGGTCGGGTTCGACGACACACCCGCGGCCGCCATCGGACTGTCCAGCGTCAGCCAACCCACCACCGAGGCCGCCGAGGCCTGCGTTCGGCAGTTGCGGCCGTTGCTCGACGGTGCCCCGGCAAGTCCCACGCGGCAGATCCTGCTGCGCCCACGGCTGGTCGTACGCGCATCGTCTGCCGCGCCACCGCCCTGACCGGACACCCTCCGGCGGCACGGACGTACAAGGAGGTTCCGATGCGGATACCCGTCTCCCGAACACTCGGTGTCCTCGCGACCGTCATGGCACTGACCAGCCTCGCGGCCTGCGGCAGCGGCTTCGACGACAACTCGGCAACCCCACAGAAGACCGGAGAGGCACACCTGAACGTCCTGGTCGCCACCAGTGGAACCGCCGACCTGGACGCGGTCCGGCAGGCCGCGGCGAGGTGGGCGGACAAGACCGGGTCGACGGCCACCGTCTCACCGGCGCAGGACATGAACCAGCAACTCTCCCAGGGCTTCGCCAGCGGCAAACCGCCGGACGTCTTCATGGTCGACGCCACCCAGTTCGAGGCCTACGCCCGTGCCGGGAACCTCGAATCCTACGGCCAGACCCTGGCCTACAAGGACGACCTCTACCCGACGCTGCGGCAGACCTTCACCCTTGACGGCACGTTGTACTGCGCACCCAAGGACTTCTCCACGCTGGCACTGGAGATCAACAACGCGGCGTGGCAGAAGGCCAGCCTGACCGACGCGGACGTACCGACCACCTGGGACCAACTGGAGGCGGTCGCCCGAAAACTCACCACCGGTAACCAGGTCGGGTTGGCGCTGGGCGACACCCGGGACCGGATCGGGGCGTTCATGGTAGAGGCCGGCGGCTGGGTGACCAGCGACGACCAGCACACGGCCACCGCCGACACCCCGGCCAACCTGGAGGCACTGCGGTTCGTACGCAGACTGCTCGCCGAGGGTGTGGCGAAGTACCCCAAGCAACTGGACTCGGGGTGGAGCGGCGAGGCGTTCGGCAAGGGCAGGGCCGCGATGGCCATCGAGGGGAACTGGCTGCGGGGCGCCATGCGGACCGACTACCCCGACGTCTCCTACCGGGTGGTGCCGCTGCCAGCCGGACCCCGGGGTGAGGGCACCCTGTCGTTCACCCAGTGCTGGGGTGTCGCGGCCAAGAGCCGGTTCAAGCAACAGGCCATCGACCTGGTGAACTCCTTCATGACACCCGAGCAGCAGATGATCTTCGCCGACGCCTTCGGGGTCATGCCCTCCCGGATGTCGGTGCGGGCGGAGTACCAGCAGAAGTTCCCGCAGGACGCTGCCTTCCTCGACGGCGCCGACCACGCCCGGGGGCCGGTCACCGTGCCGGCGATGAACGCCGTACTGGCCGACTTCGACACCGGCCTGCAGGGCCTGCCGCAGGCCGACCCCGAGCAGATCCTGCGACGCCTACAGAAGAACACGGCGGATGCGCTCCAGCACTGACCTGGTCGACGAGCACCCCGCGACCCCGGGTGACCCGCCCCGGACCGGACCGACCAGACGGCTCACCAGACGGCTCACCAGGCAGCCGGCCAGGCGGCGGACCGGTCCGGGGATCCGGGGTCGGGAGGGCGTCGCGGGCTGGCTGTTCGTCGCGCCGGTGGTGGTGATCCTGGGCCTGTTCCTGCTGGCGCCCATCCTGTTGGCACTGTGGGTCAGCCTGAGTGACTGGACCGGCAACGGCAGTCCGCTGGCCCACGGTGTGCACTTCGTCGGTGGCCGGAACTACGCCGCCCTGCTCACCCGGGACGGGCTGGCCCGCGACGACTTCATGGTCAGCCTGCGGAACAACTTCTACTACGTGCTTCTGGTCGTCCCACTCCAGACACTGCTCGCGCTCGGCCTGGCCCTGGCGCTGCACCGCCAGCATCTGGCCGGCCGGAGCTTCTTCCGCACCGCCTACTACTTCCCCAGCGTGACCAGTTCGGTGGCGATCTCGGTGGTGTTCCTGTTCCTGTTCAGCAGTTCGGGAACGGTCAACGCGCTGCTCCGGCTGGTCGGTATACACGGGCCGAGCTGGTTCGCCGACCCACGCGGCATCCTGCACCTGGCGCTGGGTCGGCTCGGTCTGGTCGACCTGGCGCACCCGCCGCCGGCGCTGGCGGGCCACCACGTGTTCGGGCTGTCGGTGTGGGACTGGTTGTCCGGGCCGAGTGTGGCGATGTGTTCGATCGTCTTCCTGGTGGTGTGGACCTCGGCCGGCGGGTACATGCTGATGTTTCTGGCCGCGCTCCAGAACCTGCCGGTCAGCGTGCAGGAGGCGGCCGTGGTGGACGGCGCGACCTCGTCACAGCGGCTGTGGCGGGTCACCCTGCCGATGATCCGCCCGACCGTCTTCCTGGTGCTCACCATCGGGCTGATCGGCACCTGGCAGGTGTTCGACCAGATCTATGTGATGAGCCAGGGGAACCCGGGCAAGACCACGCTGACCCCGGCGTACCTGTCCTACACCACGTCGTTCAGCGCGCAGCAGTGGGGCCGGGGAACGGCGATCGCGTTCATTCTCTTCGTGGTGATCGTGGCGTTCACCGTGCTGCAACGATGGGTGCTGCGGGAACGCGGCGGGCGACCGGGGTCGGCAAGGCGGGCGGCGTGACCGGGCCGAGGTCACCGCGTCGGACGCTTCGGCACCGCGCCGCCCAGCTTGGCGGTCTGACCGTGCTGGTCCTGGTCGCGGTGGTGTACCTGTACCCGTTCCTGGTCCAGATCGGTACCTCGTTCAAGACCGACCAGGACGCCACCGCCCACCCGCTGAACCCGGTTCCGCACACGTGGACCACCGCGGCGTTCCACCAACTCGCCCGGGTCGACTTCCCGCTGTGGGCGCTGAACTCCACGGTGGTGGCGGTCTGTGTGACGGTCGGGCGGGTCTTCTTCGACTCGCTGGCCGGCTACGCACTGGCCCGGATGCGGTTTCGTGGCCGTGCCGGGTTGTTCGCGGCGATCATCGCGGTGATGGCGGTGCCCAGCGTGGTGGAGCTGATCCCGAAGTTCTTGGTGATCAACCAGTTCGGGATGTACGACTCCTATGCCGGCATGATCGTGCCGCTGATGGCCGACGCTACCGGCGTGTTCATCATGAAGCAGTTTCTGGAGTCGATTCCACCCAGCGTGGAGGAGTCGGCTCGGATCGACGGCGCCGGCCCGTTGCGGACCTTCTGGTCGGTGGTGCTGCCGATGGCCCGCCCGGCGATCGTCGCGCTGACCATCCTGTCATTCCAGGCATCCTGGAACGAGTTACCCCACTTCATCGTGTCCAGGCAGAGCGCGTCGCTGTCCACCCTGACCACCGGTGTCGCCTCGCTGGTGTCGGGGCAACTCGGCTCCGGGAACCGGTTCCCGCTCAAGCTGGCCGCGGCGCTGCTGATGACGATCCCGGTGGCGTTGGTGTACCTCGTCTTCCAGCGACACTTCGTCCGGGGAGCCAACGAGGGCGCCGACAAGGGCTGACGCCGAAAAAAACTCGGTACGCCAGACGGTACGCCCAGTCGAGAATGTGGCGGTGCGCTTCACCGTGCGTTCCCGCCGCCAGACTGACGCGGCCGGCGATCTGGACGCTGATGCGCTGGACCGTCT
>DATCWR010000266.1:0-11149 GCA_036566245.1 Mycobacteriales bacterium
TGGCCGGGCCGCCCGGGCACCGGAGCGCGCGGCGGTCTCCACGTCGGCGCGGGACACCCGCCCGCCCGGGCCGGTCCCGGTGACGGTGGCCAGATCCACCCCCAGGGTCCTGGCCAGTTTGCGGACCGGTGGGGTGGCCAACACGGACACGGCTGGCGTCGGTTCGAGGCTCGGCGAACCACCCTGTGCCGGCCCGGGGGTCGATACCGACACCGAGGTGGGTACCGACTGCCGTCCGAGGCGATGCGCCCGGTGGCCACGCCGCCCACCGCCGTCTGCCCGCGGACCCGACCCGACCAGGATTCCGGTGGGCTGCCCGGCCTGCTCGTCATCGGCCGTGGCGTCATTCGCCGTGTCGACGGCCGTACCGATCCGGACGATCGGCGTGCCGACCCGGACGTTACGTCCGGCCGGAACGACCAGTTCGACCACGACACCGGCGCGTGGGCTGGGCAGTTCGACCAGCGACTTGGCGGTTTCGATCTCGACGAGAGGTTGGTTGATCTCGACCCGTTGGCCGACGACGACCTTCCAGTCGACGATCTCGGCCTCTTCCAGGCCCTCGCCGACGTCGGGCAACCGGAACTCGTACACGGTCTCGGCCATGTCAGAACCCCATCGACCGTTCGACGGCGTCAAGGATCCGGTCGGCGTCGGGCAGGTAGTCGTCCTCGATCCGGCTCGGCGGGTAGGGGGTGTCGTATCCGGTCACCCGCAGCACGGGCGCCTGTAGGTGGTAGAAGCACGACTCGGTGAGCCGTTGCCCGATCTCACCTCCGACACCGCCACCGCCTGCCGCCTCGTGCACCACGATCGCCCGGCCGGTCCGGCGCAGCGACTCCTCAAGGGTGGGCATGTCCAGGGGACTGAGCGAGCGAAGGTCGATGACCTCCAGCGCCACGCCCTCGGCGGCGGCGAGGCTGGCGGCTTCCAGGCAGGTGGCGACCGTGGGGCCGTAGCAGACCAGTGTGCAGTCGTCGCCCGGGCGGACGACTCTGGCCCGGGTCATCGGGGGCTGGTCGACGTGGTCGCCGGACGGGTCCAGTTCCCCCCTCACCCAGTAGCGTCGCTTGGGCTCGAGGAAGATCACCGGATCGTCGCTGGCGATGGCCTGCTGGATCATCCAGTAGGCGTCCTGCGGGGTGGAGCAGGTGACCACCCGCAGCCCGGGCGTGGCCGCGAAGTACGCCTCGGGAGACTCGCTGTGGTGTTCGACCGACCCGATGCCACCACCGAACGGCAACCGGATGGTGACCGGGACCGGGAGCGCGCCGGCCGACCGGTAACGCATGCGGGCCAGTTGCGCCACGATCTGGTCGAAGGCCGGATAGACGAATCCGTCGAACTGGATCTCGACCACCGGCCGGAACCCGTACAGGGCCAGGCCGATGGCGGTGCCCACGATGCCTGACTCGGCCAGCGGCGTGTCGATCACCCGGTCGGTACCGAAATCCTTCTGAAGTCCGTCGGTGACCCGGAACACCCCACCCAGTCGACCGATGTCCTCACCCATCAGCAGCACCCGTGGATCGGCCTCCATCGCCCGCCGCATCCCGGCGTTGATCGCCGCGACGATGCTCGTCCCTGCCATGTCAGCCCACCTCGGTGGCGGCGATGATCGCGTCGAGTTCACGACGCTGCCCGACCAGACGAGCATCGGGACGCTGGTAGAGGTGGTCGAACATCGACCCCGGTCGCGGGTCTGGCAGGTCGTGGCAGCCCTGGCGCATCCGGGCGACGAGTTCCTCCTTCTGGTCGTCGATCCGGGCCTGTCCGGCCTCGTCGAGAACTCCCTGTTCCCGCAGGTGGATCCGCACCCGGTCGATCGGATCCCGGGTTCGCCACAGGTCCACCTGGGCGGCGTCGCGGTACCTGGTCGGGTCGTCGGACGTGGTGTGCGCACCCATCCGGTAGGTCACCGCCTCGACCAGTGTCGGCCCTCCTCCCGACCGGGCCCGGTCCAGGGCCGCGGTGGTGACCGCGTGGCAGGCCAGCACGTCGTTACCATCCACCCGCACGCCGGGTATACCGAAGCCGTCCGCCCGACACACCAGCGGAACCCGACTCTGCCGCTCCAACGGCTCGGAGATGGCCCAGTGGTTGTTCTGGCAGAAGAAGACCACCGGCGCCTGGTACGCGGCGGCGAACACGAACGCCTCGTTGACGTCGCCCTGACTCATGGCGCCGTCGCCGAAGTAGGCAACCACGGCCTGGTCGCGACCCGGTTCACCGGTGCCGACCCGACCGGCGTACCGGGCACCCATCGCGTAGCCGGTGGCGTGCAGGGCGTGCGCACCGATGATCACCTGGTAGCCGTACATCCGGTACCGACCCGCGTCCCATGCCTGGTGGGCGGTTCCACGCCAGAAGCGCAGCATGTCCACCGGGTCGATGCCGCGACACCAGGCGACCCCGTGCTCCCGATAGGACGAGAACGCGAAGTCCTGCTCCCGCAGGGCCCGTCCCGAGCCAACCTGCGCGGCCTCCTGACCCAGAAGCGGCGCCCAGAGCGCGAGTTCCCCCTGTCGTTGCAGCGCGGTCGCCTGTGCGTCCAACTCCCGGACCAGAACCATGTCCCGGTACAGGTCGAGCAGGCCGGCCGGATCAAGGTCGCTGCGGTAGCTCGGGTCGGTGCGGCGGCTGCCGTCGGGAGCGAGCAGTTGAACGAAGGACTCGTGCGGATCCACCGAATCTCCTGGAATACCTTGTCCGGCGACCGAGGTCGCAAAGCGTAGTGTTGAAGCTAACGACGCTTGGCTGGATACACAAGGCCCTACCGGTGGAGGCCGTTGTCTGGCACAGCCAGAAGCGAGGTCGGCACCGTCCCCCCGGACAGTGCCGACCTCGGCGAACAACGCGGGCTTCGGGCTGCGTCCGATACCGCTCAGCCGGCCATGGCCTCCAGGGCACGGCGCACCAGGACCCGGCTGAGGTGGCGTCGGTACTCGGGGTCGGCATGCAGGTCGCTGGTCGGAGCGGTCCCCTCGTCCGCATGGGACGCGGCCTCCGCGGGTGAGGCCCCGGCGGCCAGCGCCGCCTCCACCCCCCGTGCCCGCACCGGTGTCTGGGCCATGTTCACCAGGGTCACCCGCGGGGTGTCGCCACCAACCACGGCGACCCCGACGACCGCCCAGTCCTGGCTGCGCCGCCGGAACTTGACGTAGTTGTGCGGGAGCCCACCGGTGACCGGTACCCAGATCTCGGTCACCACCTCGTCCGGACGCAGCGCGGTCTGCCAGAAGTCGACGAAGAAGTCCGCGCTGGCGATCTCCCGCTCACCGGTCGCCCCCCGGGCAATGATGGTCGCGTCGAGGGTGAGCATCACCGCCGGCAGGTCGGCGGCCGGGTCGGCGTGCACGATCGATCCACCGATCGTGCCCCGGCTGCGCACCTGCCGGTCGCCGACGGTGGCCGCCGCGGTGGCCAGCAGTGGAGCGACGCGCCGCACCAGTTCGCTGCGTTCCAGGTCGCGATGGCGCACCCCGGCGCCGATCCGCAGCACACCGTCGGACTCGACAAGTCCGGTCAGCTCGGGAAGACCCCGGATGTCGATCAGGGCAGAGGGCCGGGCCAGCCGCAGTTTCATCAACGGCAGCAGGGAATGCCCGCCGGCGAGCAACTTCGCGTCCTCGTCGTGGCTGGCGAGCAGGTGCAGCGCCTCGTCCACGGAACGGGCCCGCAGGTAGTCGAACCGCCCCGGGATCATGACCGCGCCTCACCGCGCTGCGCCGTGGCCACCGCACCGGCACCACCGTGTTCGACCGCCCACCGCACCGACTCGACGATCATCTGGTAACCGGTGCAGCGGCACAGGTTACCTTCCAGACCCACCCGAATCGCGTTCTCGTCCGGGTCCGGGTCATCGAGCAGCAGACTGGTCGCGGACATCACCATCCCGGGCGTGCAGTATCCACACTGGAGGCCGTGGCACTGTCGGAAGCCCTCCTGCACCGGACTGAGCTGTCCGTCCGCGGCAAGAGCCTCGATGGTGACCACCGAACCGCCCTCCACCGAGGCGGCCAACACCGTGCAGGACTTGACCGCCTCCCCGTCGAGCAGCACGGTGCAGGCACCACAGTTGGACGAGTCGCAGCCAACGTGCGTGCCGGTCAGGCCGAGTTGCTCACGGAGCAGATGTACCAGCAACGTGCGCGACTCGACGCTCACGCTCGTCTCGGTGCCGTTCACGGTCAACCGGATGTCATGCCTCATACGTTCCGCTCCTCTGTCGCGTTCCGCTCCCCGTCGCGTTCCGCTCCCCTGCCGCGTTCCGCTGCCCCGCCGCGTGTAGCGCCCGCCACACCTTCATCGGCGTCAGTGGCATGTCGAGCGTGCGAATCCCCAGATGGGACAGTGCGTCCACCACCGCGTTGACAACCGCCTGCGGCGCGGCGGTGGCGCCGGCCTCACCGAGACCCTTGACGCCCAGGGCGTTGCCCGTGGAGCGAACCTCCAGGTGTGAGGTCTCCAGGGAGGGAACGTCCGGCGCGGCCGGAACCGGGTAGTCGGCCAGCGTCGAGGTGAGCGGCTGGGCGCCCTCGCCGTAGCGCACCTCCTCCAGCAACGCCTGCGAGATCCCCTGGATCACCCCACCGTGGATCTGTCCACGGGCGAGCAGCGGGTTGATGACCACGCCGCAGTCGTCGATCGCGACGTAACGCCGGATGTGCACCTCGCCGGTCTCGGTGTCGATCTCGACGACACAGCCGTGGGCACCGCTGGGGTAGGAGAGGTTCTTCGGCTCGTGGAAGTGGGTGAACTCCAGACCCAGATCCATTCCGTCGGGCAGTTTGTGCGGTTTGTAGCTGGTCAGTGCCACATCACCCAGCCCCACCGACGGGTCCGACGAGCCCTTCACCGCGAACCGCCCGTCGGTGATCTCGATGTCGTCCACCGACGCCTCGAGCATGTGCGCGGCAACCGCGCGTAGTTTCTCCCGTAGCTGGGTCGCCGCCACCCGCACGGCCGGGCCCGCGACCGGCATGGCGCGACTGCCCATCGTGCCGATGCCCTCCTGCACCGTGGCGGTGTCGCCGTGTCGGACGGTGATCTTCTCCATCGGGACGAGGCCATCCAGCGCGTCGGCCGCGATCTGGGAGAACGCGGTCTCGTGCCCCTGCCCATGCGGGCTGGTGCCCACGGCCAGGGTGACCGACCCATCTGGGTTCATCCGGATCTTCGCCGACTCCCAGCCACCGACATAGCCGAACTGCTCGAAGAACGCCGACGGTCCGAAGCCGGCCATCTCCACGAACACCGACGTGCCGATACCCAGCAACCGCGCACCAGGTGTGTCGCGTCGCCTGCGCTGTTCGGCGCGCAACCCCTCGTAGTCCAGCCTGCCGAGCAGCATCTGGTGCAGGCGCGGATAGTCGCTCTCGTCGTAGGTCACGATCGGGAACTGCGTCGCATAGGGCATCTCGTCGGCCTGGATGAAGTTGCGGCGGCGCACCTCCGCGGGGTCCATCCCCAGGTCGTGGGCGACCACGTCGACCAGCCGTTCGATCAGGTACGCGGCCTCGGGCCGACCGGCACCGCGGTAGGCCGCCACCGGTGTGGTGTTGGTGACCACACTGCGGAAGGACGCACCGATCTTGGGAATCTTGTAGCAGCCACCAGACATGAACGAGGTGAGGATGGGCAGGCCGCTTCCGGTGACGTCCGGCCAACCACCACAGTCCTGGATGATGCGTACCTGCAACGCCAGCAGTCGACCCTCGTCGTCGTAGCCGGCCTGCAGGTCCTGCACCTGCGCCCGACCGTGCGTCATGCCCACCAGGTTCTCGCTGCGGGTCTGGATGCATTTGACCGGACGGCCGAGCCGGCGCGACAGCTCGGCGCTGACGATGTACTGCGGATAGAAACTGGCCTTCGAGCCGAAGGCACCGCCGACGTCGGGCGCGATCACCCGAACCTCGTGCTGGGCGAGCCCGAACATGGCGCACAGTTCGTTCCGGATGGGATGGGGTGCCTGCACCGTCGCCCACAGGGTCAGGCCGTCGGCCGTCCAGTTCGCCACGCATCCGACTGGTTCGATGGGTACAGGTGCCACCCGTTGGTTGACGATGCGCAGTGACGACCGGTGCGGGGCGGCGTCGATCTCGGCCTGGGCGTCGTCCTCGGTCAGGGACATCTCCATGACGACGTTGCTGGCCTGGCCGGGCACGATCGGCATCGCGCCAGGGGCCATCGCCTCGTCGATGGTGGTCATCACCGGCAACGGGTCGTAGTCCACCGTGACCAACTCGGCGGCGTCGGCGGCCAGGTACCCGTCGGTGGCCACGACCACGGCCACCGGCTCACCGACGAACCGCACCGCGTCGGTGGCCAGGCACGGGCGCTCCATCGACGGCACCGAGCGGGTGAACGGCAGGTCCGGCAGGTCCGCGGCGGTCCACACCCCGAGTACTCCGGGTAGCTCGCGTGCGGCCGTGGTGTCGATCGAGACGATGCGCGCGTGCGCAACCGAACTGCGCACGAACACCATGGTCACCATGCCGGCCAGTCGGATGTCGTCCACGTACCGACCCCGGCCGGTCAACAGTGGTGGATCCTCCTTGCGTAGTACCGAGGTGCCTATCACTGAAGTCACGTTCGTCCTTTCCCGAGCGGGCCATCCCAGGCCGCGGTGGAGAAGGTCCACGCGGTGCCCGGCGGGTTATCTGACCGAGTCGGTGGACTTCGGGGGCCCGACGTGCACGCGGTCATCGTCAATGTCAGGTGAGGTACCGCGTCGGTGTCGCCGTCCCTCCAGCAGCAGCAACCGGACGTTGCCCGCCGGCAGCCACCCCTGACCGACCCGCGACAGTCGTGGCAGGCGACCCGGTGCCACGCCACCCCGGCAAGAGTCGTTAGCCTCCTGTGCACTCCTACCGCCGACCAGCACGACCTCGTGGGTCAGCACGCTGGGTTCGACTGCCATGGCCCCGTCCTGTCTGCCTGACGCAGGGCATTGATCGTACGTCCAACTGTGGCGACAATCACGGGAACCGGGAGGTTTCCCTGACGGGCCGGCTCCCGGGAGGAGAGCTACCTCCACGAACCCCTCGTTCGTGTCTGCATTAGTCGTTAGCCTTCTAGCGGATCGCCCGTACCGAGGAGAGGGAGACGACCGTGGCGAACAGTATCCTGATCAGCGGCGGCACCGTGATCGACGGAACCGGCGCCGGGCCCGTCGCCAACCACGCGGTGCTACTCCGCGACGGAAACATCGTCGCGCTCGGCCAGGCAGCGATCGACGACGCGAACACGGTCGGGGTGGACGAGCGCATCGACGCGGCCGGCAGAACGGTCATGCCCGGACTCATCGACGCCCACACCCACCTGAGCTTCGGTGAGCCGACCGGCAACGACGAACTGTTCTACCACCGCACCGAGGGCTACAGCTCCATGCTGTCGGCCTACAACGCCCGTAAGGTACTGCGCGCCGGGGTCACCAGCGTGCTGGACGCCGACTGTCTGTGGAACATCGCCGTCGAACTGCGCGACGCCATCGACGCGGGCATCGTGGAGGGACCGCGCATGCGCGCGGGCGGCCAGGCCCTGATGACCTCGTTGGGCGGCACGGCCGGACGCATGATCCGGGACGAGGGCACCACCGGCTACGCCACCGTGGTGCACAACAGGGACGCGATGGTCAAGGAGATCAGGCGCCAGATCAAGTACGGCGTCGACTGGATCAAGGTGATGGTCACCGGCCTCATCCCCAGCATGAAGGGTCCCGAGGTCAAGGTCTGGTCGTTCGACGAGATGCGGGCGGTCTGCGACGCCGCCCACGAACTGAACACCAGGGTCGTCGGACACTGCCGTAACGCCGAGAGCACCCGGGACGCGGCCCGCGCCGGGATGGACCTCATCTACCACGCCTCCTACCTGAACGAGGAGGCCCTGGAGGCGGTCGTCGAGTCCGGCGCCTCCCTGTGCCCCACGTTCACCCTGCTCGGCAATCTCGCCGACTACGGCGAGAAGATCGGGACCGCTCCGGAACTCCTCGACGTGTTCCGCGCCGAGATCCAGGTGACGGCCGAGATGCTCGCCCAGGCGCACGCGGCCGGGGTCAGGATTCTCACGGGTTCGGAGACCGGCTTCGCAGTGACGCCGATCGGTGAGTGGCACGCCCGCGAACTGGAGATGATGGTGGAGTACGTGGGCATGAGTCCGCTCGAGGCGATCACCTGTGCCACCGCCAACGGTGCGTTCGCGATGCGTATGGAGGGCCAGGTCGGCACGCTCCAGCCGGGGCGGGTCGCTGACGTGCTGGTGGTTGACGGTGACCCGTTGGCCGACATCCGCATCCTGCAGGACAAGAGCAGGATCGCCGAGGTGATCAGCCGCGGCCGCAGGGTCGACCTGACCACCCCCATCCCCGAGCGCAGGGTCAACCCCGGCGAGCAGGTGCGCTTCCTGGCCTCGTGCCCACTGACCCGTTCCCTCGCGCTCACCGAGAGCGACCTGGAGCGGCTCTCCCGGGTTTAGCCCGTTGGTTCCATGCCCTCGTCGGGGCGAAGCCCCGACGAGGGGCCACGTCGAACGGTGTCAGAGCAGCGCCTGGTACTGCCCGCCGTCGACCGGTATCGCCGAACCGGTCAGGTACCGGGCCTGTTGTGAGCACAGGAAGGCCACCACCGCGCCGAGGTCGGCCGGCTGACCCAGCGTCCGCGCCGGGATCCTGGCGATCTCCTCGGCCAACCCGTCACCGAAGACCGTCCTGACCCGTTCGGTGGCGTGCAGCCCGGGTTGCACCGAGTTCACCGTCACGCCGTCCTGGGCCACCTCCCGGGCGAGCGTTCGGAGGAAACCAGTCGTGCCGGCGCGCGCGGTGTTGGACAGGATCAGGTTCGCGATGGGTTGGCGAACCGCGATGGAGGTGATCGCGACGATCCGTCCCCAACCCTGCTGGCGCATGCCGGGAACGGCGGCGTAACACATCCGCACCACCGACAACAGGTTCAGGTCGAGCGCGGACCGGTACTCGTGTGGCGCCGTGTCGGCGAACGTTCCGGCCCGGGGACCCGGACCGTTGGTCACCAGGATGTCCAGCCCGCCCAGCGCCGCGCGCGCGTCAACGACGAACCGCTCACACTCGTCGGGATCGGACAGGTCCGCCACGATACCCACGGCGTCCTCGCCGAGTCGCCGCACGGCCGCATCCACCCGGGCGCGGTTCCGGCCGCAGACAGCCACCCGCACGCCTTCGGCAGCCAACGCGGTGGCCGAGGCGAACCCCAACCCGGCGGTCGCCGCCGGCACCGCGGCACGCCGGCCGGCCAGTCCAAGATCCATGGTCCCTCCGGATCGGAGTTCTGACGCGATGATCGGGCGGCCCGTGACCGTGCGATCGCGGGAACGGTCCCGGTGGCGTTGGCGAGATCACGCCGGACCGCTGGCTCCCGGTTCCGGTGCGGTGGCGCCGGCCGGGCCCATGCCGGCCCGGCCGGCGGCTTCAGCCGAGTTCGGTCTGCACCGCGGCCCGAGCCTGCGCATGGGGTTTGATGTACCGGTCCACCACCGACAGGTGTCGCGGGTCCCTCGCATACCGCAGGTAGGTGTCCCGGTCCGGCAGGTCGACCATCACGACGACATCGAAGTTGCCCGGGCTCACGCCCGCGTCGCTGCCCACACTGAGCGTGCCCAGGTCGGCGATGTCCTGTCCGAACCGTCGCAGCGCCTCCACCGCGGCGTCGCGGTCGTGCGCACTGGTCGCCGGATCCCACCGGAACATCACCACATGACGAAACATTCGGTGTCCCTCAGTCCAGGTCTACCGGCTCACCGTTCTCGGTGAGCCTGATGGCGCCGGACGGACATGCTCGGGCGATGGCGAACAACCTGGCCCGGTCCAGCATCCGCGCACCGTCCACCGTGTACGCGATCTCGTCCTCGTCGAATCTGAACGCCTCCGGCGCGTCGGCAACACACCTGCCCGAGCTGAGGCAGACATCCTTGTCGACGTCGGCACGTAGTGTGCTCACAGGAACCTCATCTCTCCTCGTCCGTCTGCGCCGTCGGGCCACCGAACAGGACCGGATAGGACGACCAGTAGGGCCGCGCGGTGGACCTGTCGCGCTCCGGAGGGTTCTGTGGGTCGCGCCGCACACCTGCTCGGAACATGCGCTGCACCGCCACCGGTACCAGTCCGAACAGGTGACTGTCACCCGGATCGTCCTGGACCACCAGGCCAGCGGCGAGGTCCTGGCCGATGCAGACGTGCATACCCGCGGCGAAGCTCAGCCCGAACGGTCCTATGCCGTCCGGGGTGGTTCGGTTGGGGTCGAACGTGTCGGCACTGTCGCCGAAGATCTCCGGGTCCCGGTTCACCCGCATCAGGTCGATGACGACCCTGCTGCCCTCCGGGATGTGCAGGCCGGACCTCAGGGTGATGTCGGCCAGCGCACGACGCACCCCGACCGGGCTGGACGGGTTGAGTCGGATCGTCTCGTGCACACACCGTTGTACGAACAGTCTGTCCTCGGCAAGCCGGCGGAGGTCCTCCGGGTGCTCCTCCACCCAGGACAGTGCGTGGTCGATGGTGCGTACGAACGCGGTTGCACTGGTGTGCGCCCCGGCGAGCAGGAAGAAGGCGACCTCCCTGGCCATCACGTCGTCGGTAAGTCCGAGTTCGTCGCCGTGCCGCATCAGCGTGGTGAGGATGTCACGCGGGAGCACCGACTCGTCAGCGGTACCGGCGGCGACCTGGTCGAGAAGCCCGCGTCGTCGGTCGATCGACGGCTTCAGGAACTCCTCGCGCCACGCCTGCACCTGCTCGGCGATCACGGTCGAGCGTTCGGCCCGGTCCCGGGTGGAGTGGGCCAGCGTGGCGCCCTCGATGAAGTAGCCGACGTAGGTGTGGAGCCGGGCGGTTTCCTCGGCGTCGCCTCTGGGACGGTCGACACCCGCGGTCACCGCGGCCAGGTTGAGCATCAGCGCGTGACCGAAGTGGACAAGTTCGGTGTGCCGCGCGGCGAGGTGGGGTGCCAGCGTCCGCTCGACGATGCCCGGGAACTGGTCGCGTTCGTAGTGCTGGAAGGTGTCCCGGCGGAAGATCCGGTTCTCCTGCCGACGGCGCCGCCTGTGCTCGTCACCGTGCAGGTTCACCAGCACGCTGTCCATGACGACGGCTCCGGCGTCGTAGAGACCCTGGCGCAGATCC
>DATCWR010000292.1:0-5075 GCA_036566245.1 Mycobacteriales bacterium
GGGCCGCCGGCAACGCCGCCAGGTCGGCGGCCGACACATCGGTGGCGCTGGCCAGTTCCTCGACCAGGCGGTCGGCCTGGTCGTCCAGGGCGTCGATGTCCTGGCGGAGCAGGGTCGCGGTACGGGCCAGCGCGGCGGCCACCCCACCGCCGAGCACCGCCTCCAGCAGCGGCAACACCTCCAACCGCAGCCGCACCCGGACGAACCGGCGGTCGGCGTTGTGTGGGTCCTGCCACGGGATCAGTCCTTCGGCCGCGCAGGCCCGGGTGGTCGCGGCCCGGTCCACGTCCAGCAGCGGCCGCAGCCACGGTGGGTCGACCGACCGCATACCCGCGATCGACCGTGGACCCGAACCCCGGCCGAGTCCGAGCAGCACCGTCTCGGCCTGGTCGTCGCGGGTGTGTCCCAGCAGCACCCAGTCCGCGGAGGTCTCGGCCGCGGCCTGGCGCAGCGCGGTGTACCGGGCCCGGCGGGCGGCCGCCTCCGGCCCCCCGGGGCCGGTCACCTCGACCCGGCGGAGCAGCACCGGATCCAGACCCAGTGCGTGTAGCTGCTCGGCCGTCGCGGCGGCAACCTGGTCGGAGTTCGGTTGCAGACCGTGGTCGACGACAACCGCGCCGGTCAGCAGGCCCAGCCGGGGTGCCTCGAACGCGGTCGCGGCGGCCAGTGCGAGCGAGTCCGGGCCGCCACTACAGGCGACCAGCACGGTCTGACCGGGCACGGTCGAGTCGGCCAGCGCGCCGCGTACCGCCAGCCGCACCGTGGCCACCTCCGGGGCCGGGCCGGTCATCGCCTCGTCCTGCACCGGTCGCCACTCACGGTCCCATGATCCCGCAGCGGGTCGGTTCCAGGATGTCGGGCAGCGGTCGGCACCGCGGTCGCGTGTTCAGGCCGAGACAGCAGGGCGGATACCGTGCACCCGCTCCACCCAGTCCAGGGGTGCGACTATCTCGGCCCGGGTGGGCAGTGTCTCCGGTGATGTCCAGACCACATTGAACCCGTCCATACCAACCACGGACACCACGGTGGACACGAACGTCCGGCCGTCGGCGTACTGCCGCATCTTCAGGTCGAGTCCGAGCAGTCTGCGCAGCAACCGGTCCACCGGACCACTGCCCCGCCGGCGCCCGGTGAACCTCTCCCGGATCCGCTCCACAGAGGGCACCACGTCCGGACCCACCGCGTCCATCACGTGCTCGGCGTGCCCCTCCAGCAGGCTCATCACCCCCGTCAACCGGTCCAACACGGCCCGCTGCCGGGGGCTCTGCACCAGAGCGAACAATCCCGGACTGCTCCGGTCCCCGGTACCCCGGACCAGGTTGCCGACCTCCCGCGCGGCGTGCGACAGGTTCTCCCGCAACGCCACCGGGTCCAGGTCGATCGCCTCGACCAGTTCCCCGATCTCCTCGTGCAGGTGGTCACGCAGCCACGGCACCGCAGTGAACTGGGTGCGGTGGGTCACCTCGTGCAGGCACACCCACAACCGGAAGTCACCGGGATCCACGCCGAGGCTTCGTTCCACCTCCACCACGTTCGGCGCGACCAGCAGCAGTCGCCCCTCGGCCGAGGCGAACACCTCGAACTGGCCCAGCACCCGTCCGGACAGGAACGCCAGGACCGCCCCGGCCTGTAGGCCGGTCACCCGGGGCCCCAGGGCCATGGCGAGCCGACCCGCCGGCTGGGGCCGTTGCGCCTCCATGCGTGCGATGAGCGGGCCCAGTAGGGTGGACAGCCCGGCGGTGTTGGCATCCACCCAGCCGGGTCGGTCCACCACACTGATCCCGGACACGGTGCCGTTCGAGCCGTTCGGATCATCCGTACCGTCCGAACTGGTCGCCGCGACCATTCCGGTCAGCCGTCGCACGTGGCCGTCGGCCTCCACCGCGGCCCGGCGCAGCGACTCGACCGCCGCCTCGGCCTCGCTACGGGTGACCTCCGGTCCCGGCCGCATCAACCGGCGAGCCGTGGCCGCGGCCAACTCCCAGTCGACCATTCCGTTGCTCATGCCCGCGCCTGCCCCTCCGGCGGACCCCGCCGTCGCCGGTGACGGGCTCCTGGTGTCGCCCTCACGGGCTCCTCGTCGCCCTGGTCCGGTCAGTGTGTCCGCCCGTCGTCGCGACGGGACGGTTCCGGCGGGCCCGAGTGGTGACCTGTGCGGTTCCGCCGAGGATCGCCGTGCTCCTCCCGCCACCGTACGCCGGTCCGGGCGCCCCGGCCCGCCCGCTGGGCCAGCCAGGGGCGCCCGACCGAACGGCCGACAGGGTTCGCCTCAGGAGCACCCACATCGGGCCAGTGATCCGGCCAGGCGGTCCAACGCCGCCTCGGCCGCCAGGGTGCCACCGGGCGGGACCTGGTCGGCCATGAAGGCGAACGCCAACGTCCGTCCGTCGGCGTCCTGCACCACCCCGGACAGTGTGCTGACCCCGCTGAGCGTGCCGGTCTTCGCCCGCACCATGCCAGCGAACTCCGCCGGCGGCCCGGTGCGGTAGCGATCCGCCAGGGTGCCCTCGTAGCCGGCCACCGGCAGCCCCGGGAACAGTGCGTGCAGGACCGGATGCGCCGGAGAGGCGGCCATCCGCAGCACGTTCACCAACAGTGCCGGCGACAGTCGGTCCTGCGGAGACAGGCCACTGCCGTCCACCAGTCCCTCGCCCGAGACGTCCACGCCAAGGTCGGCCAACTCGTCGCGGATCGCCTGTGTGGCGCCGTCGAAACTGGCGGCCGCGCCCCTGGCGATGGCCACCTGTCGGGCCAGACACTCGGCCAGCACGTTGTCACTGACCGTGAGCATCTGTTCGACGATCCGGATGATCGGGGCGGACCGCACCTGGGCGAGTACCTGGGCGTCGGTCGGGGCCGAGCCGGTGACCACGGCCGAGGCGGGCAGTCCCAGGAACGACGCGAAGGCCCGGCCGGCATCCAGGGCCGGCTGGTGGGAACGCGTCCCGCTGTCCGGGTGTTCGCGCCCGCCGTCGGCCATCAGTGCCTCGATCGGCGCGACGTACCCGCCGTCCACGTCGGTCGGATCCCAGGTCGGGTGCACCGTGGGGCCGGTGAACAGGGACTGGTCGACCACCACCTGGGTGACCGCGGCACCGGAGGTGCCCGAGGTGCCCACACCGCTGGCCTGGGCCGCCTGGGCGGCGACCTGGTGGGCCAGGTCGGACAGCCTGGCGGCGCCCTGGTAGGCGGTCGGTCGGCCTGGCGGTGCCGCGCTGAGCGTGGGATCACCGGCACCGACCAGGACCACCTGACCTGGCCTGTCCCCGGCCACCACCGTGGTGGTGATCCGTTGGTCGGGTGACATCACCCCGAGCAACGCGACCGCCGTGGTGATCTTCGTGGTGGAGGCGGGAGTGGCCATCCGGTCACCGCCGTGGTCGAACAGCACGTCACCGGTGGCCAGGTCCACCACCCGGGCAGAGACCCGCTCACCCAACGTGTCGGCGCCCATCGGCCCGGCCAACGCGGCGGCCACGCGATCCGCGACCGGTTGGGTACCTCCGGCCTGGTCAGCGACCAGGACCGGTGGCGGAGGCGGGGGCAGCGCAAGGCTGGTGGTCGCCGATCCACCCCGGGCATGCGCCGAACCAGCGGCGTGCTGTCCATCCTGCGCTGCCGAACCACCACCCACCAACGCGGCCACGGTGAGTACCACCGCGGCGCCGGCCACGGTGCGACGTCGATCGCGGGCGGGTAGCGCACGAAACCTCGCCGGCAGGCTCTGCACGTGGCCGCGGGCCCGGCGCGCCAACAGGCGCAGGATCCCTGCGACGAGGTACCACCAGCGTCTGACGAGACGCCACCTGTGATTCCAGTCGGACCCACAGGACCGCCGTGGCACACCGCGAAGCACCCCGATCCCCCTCCGCGCCGGTAAACGCCGGTCCGCCACACTGGATGAACGAGTTCCGGTCGCCGGGGCGCGGCCGGCCGCAGGGTCCCGCCGGGCGGGTCCCGGGGCCTGCCGTGCCACACCGGGTTCGGAACTTGGTTTCTCAGATCCCATCAACCTGTCGCAACCCTAACAAAATACGTCAATTAACCTTCCGCCATATCTCACGCCAGACGCCTCGCCCGAGCACACGGTCCGAGCACCCGGGTGGACGTCTGTCGGAGACAGACCGTTGCCGTTGACATCGCTAGGAGCCGTACACGTGGAGTTTGACGTCACCATCGAGATTCCCAAGGGACAGCGGAACAAGTACGAGATGGACCACACCACCGGGCGTATCCGGTTGGACCGCATGTTGTTCACCTCCACCCGGTACCCGGCAGACTACGGCTTCCTGGAGGACACCCTCGGAGCGGACGGTGACCCACTCGACGCCCTGGTGTTGCTGGAGGAGCCAACGTTCCCCGGTTGCCTCATCCGGTGTCGGGCCATCGGCATGTTCCGAATGACCGACGAGAAGGGTGGCGACGACAAGGTGCTGTGCGTGCCGGCCACCGATCCCCGGATGGAACACCTGCGCGACATCCACCACGTGTCAGAGTTCGACCGACTGGAGATCCAGCACTTCTTCACCGTCTACAAGGACCTGGAACCCGGCAAGTCCGTCGAGGGCGCGACCTGGGTCGGCCGCGCCGAGGCGGAACGGGAGATCGAGAGGTCCCGGGAGCGGCTCGCCACGGTCCAGCACGAGGCCGGTCAGCCGGTCGGTCAGTAGACGGTTTTCCAGGCCCTCGCCGGGGCGAAGCCCCGGCCTGGGAGTCACACCGAACGGGGCGTGGCGCTGTGTTGCCCTCTGTGGAGGGAGCTCCGCTCCACCCCACGCCCCCGTCGAACCCCCACGGCCTACCAGAACAACCAACAGATCCTGGCATCAGCCGTGCGGGCCCGCCCGGGATCCGACCGGTGAGAGCCGCCGTGGCCTGATCCTCCGGGCCGACCGGGGTGGGCGGTATCGGGTCCGGTGCCGGTTCCGGCGGTATCGGGTCGGGCCGGGGCGTCGGCGGTCGCGGATCGGGTGCCGGTTCGGGTGGCACCGGGTCCGGTGCGGGCCTGGGCGGTATCGGGTCAGGCCTGGGTTCGGGTGGCACCGGGTCGGGCGCGGGTTCCGGCGGTGGGGCGG
>DATCWR010000050.1:0-10543 GCA_036566245.1 Mycobacteriales bacterium
CGGGCGACGATCTTCAGTTTCGGGGCCGCGAGCAGTGCCTCGGCGTCGATTCTTGTCGCGCTGCGGACGAGAACCGCGTCCACGTCGGACAACGCGGGCAGCAGTGCCTTCCGGTCGGCTCCGTCCACGTGTCGAACCTCGAAGTCCTGCGACAGCACGTCGAGCGCGGTGGGTGCGAGTTTTTCGGCGACGAGAACCACCGGGCGGGTGGAGCGGGCGGCTGAGCTCACCGGTAAGACCCTTCCAGAATCGGCTGGCTGACAGGATCGTGCTGGTCACTGCGCTGTGCCCGCTCGACAACCCCAGTCTAACGAGAGCTTGCGAAGACTTTCACAAGCGGGCACCGACACCGGTACCGGTCAGGTACCGGCCACGGTGAACGCCGGGATGCCAGGTTGGACGCCGGAGAACCAGGTGAGGGCTGGCAAGGCGGAGGGAGGCGCCGTGTGCAACGCACACAAGCCTCCCGACAACGCCGCCAGCGCTCACCTGGGCCCGGCGGTCAGGCGGTTTCGGTGATGGGGCGGTCTACCCAGGACATCAGGTCGCGCAGCCGGCTGCCGACCTGCTCGATCGGGTGCTGCTGCCCCTCCTCACGCAGCTTGGCGTAGTTGGGCCGACCGGCGTCGTCCTCGGCAACCCACTCGCGGGCGAAGGTGCCGTCGGTGATCTCGGTCAGGATCCGGCGCATCTCCTCGCGCACCGCCGGGGAGATGACCCGCGGGCCGCGGGTGAGGTCCCCGAACTCGGCGGTGTCCGACACCGAGTACCGCATCCGGGCGATGCCACCCTCGTACATCAGGTCGACGATCAGCTTGAGTTCGTGCAGGCACTCGAAGTAGGCCACCTCAGGCTGGTATCCGGCGTCGACCAGGGTCTCGAAGCCGGCCATCACCAGGGCCGACGCGCCGCCGCAGAGCACCGCCTGCTCACCGAACAGGTCGGTCTCGGTCTCCTCGGTGAAGGTGGTCTGGATCGCCCCGGCCCGGGTACCTCCGATGCCCTTGGCATAGGACAGCGCCAGGGCCAGTCCGTCGCCGGTGGGGTCCTGCTCGACCGCGACCAGCACCGGGACACCCTTGCCGTCGTTGAACTGACGACGAACCAGGTGTCCGGGGCCCTTGGGCGCGACCATGGCCACGGTCACCCCGGGCGGCGGGGTGATCAGGTCGAAGCGGATGTTGAAGCCGTGGCCGAAGAACAGCGCGTCACCTTCGGCCAGGTGTGGCGCGATCGACTCGGCGTACAGGCCACGCTGCACGGTGTCCGGGGCCAGCACCATGATCAGGTCCGCCTCGGCGCAGGCCTCGGCCGGGGTGAGCACACGCAGCCCCTCGGCCTCGGCCTTCTCCCGGCTCCGGGAGCCCTCGGGCAGACCGACGCGGACATCCACCCCGGAGTCGCGCAGCGACAGTGCGTGCGCGTGGCCCTGGCTTCCGTATCCGAGCACCGCCACCTTTCGACTCTGTACGAGTGACAGGTCGGCGTCGTCGTCGTAGAAGATCTGCGCGGTCATCGGGGTGAGTGTCCTCTCTGTGGGTCCAGATTCGGGGTGGGGCGGTGGTCACGCACTGTGGCGCTCGACCGGGCGCAGGGTCGACCCGGAGATGGAACGGGCTCCGCGGCCGATCGCCACCATCCCGGACTGAACCATCTCCTTGATGCCGAACGGTTCGAGCACCCTGACCAGGGCCTCGAGCTTGTCGGTGGTACCGGTCGCCTCGATGGTCACCGCCTCGGTGCCCACGTCGACGATCTTGGCCCGGAAGAGCTGCGCGGTCTCCATGACGTTGCCACGGGACTGAGCATCCGCGCGGACCTTGATCAGCAGCAGTTCCCGCTGCACGGACTGGTCCGGGTCCAGTTCCACGATCTTGATCACGTTGATCAGTTTGTTGAGTTGCTTGGTGACCTGTTCGAGCGGCAGTTCCTCGACGTTCACCACGATGGTCATCCGGGAGACCCCCGGGTACTCGGTCGGTCCGACCGCGAGCGAGTCGATGTTGAACCCGCGCCGGCTGAACAGCCCGGCGACCCGGGCCAGCACCCCCGGTCGGTTCTCCACCAGCACGGAGAGCGTGTGCTTGTTCATTGTTCGGTCCTCGATGGGTTGCGGTGCTCGCCGGTGGACGAACGCACCAGGTGGGTGACGCCGGGCTCTCGCCGGGAGGCTGTCGGTCGGAGGCGTCGCGGAGCCAACGGACTACACGCCGCTCTCGTCGTCGAAGGCGGGACGGACGTCGCGTGCGGCCAGGATCTCGTCGTTGCTGGTACCGGCCGGCACCATCGGCCACACCTGCGCGTCCTGGCCCACCACGAAGTCCACCACGACCGGGACGTCCTGCACCTCCATCGCCTTGTTGATGACCAGGTCGACGTCCTCCCGGCTCTCACAGCGCAACCCGACGCAGCCGAGCGCCTCGGCCAGCCGCACGAAGTCGGGCACCCGGTGCTTGTGGGTTCCCAGGTCGGTGTTGGAGTACCGCTCGCCGTAGAAGAGGGTCTGCCACTGCCGCACCATGCCCAGGCTGCCGTTGTTGATCACGGCGACCTTGATCGGCACTCCCTCCAGGGCGCAGGTCGCCAGTTCCTGGTTGGTCATCTGGAAGCAGCCGTCACCGTCGACCGCCCACACCGTCGCGTCCGGCCGGCCCAGCTTGGCGCCCATGGCCGCGGGCACCGCGTAACCCATGGTGCCCAGGCCACCGGAGTTCAGCCAGGTGTAGGGGTTCTCGAAGGAGATGAAGTGGGCCGCCCACATCTGGTGCTGGCCGACACCCGCGACGTAGATGGCCTCGGGGCCGGCGATCGCCCCCAGCCGCTCGATCACGTACTGCGGTGCGAGTGAACCGTCGGCGGGCCACTCGTAGCCCACCGGGTAGGTGGACCGCCAGCCGTCCAGCATCTTCCACCACCCGGTCAGGTCGGCCCGGTGACCGGCCTCGTACTCCACCCGCACGGCCGTGGCGAGCTGGGCGATGACCTCCCGGCAGTCGCCCACGATCGGCACGTCGGCAACCCGGTTCTTGGAGATCTCGGCGGGATCGATGTCCGCGTGCACGATCGCGGCGTCCGGCGCGAAGGTCGACAGCTTGCCGGTCACCCGGTCGTCGAATCGGGAACCCAGGGCGACGATCAGGTCGGCCTTCTGGAGTGCGGTGACCGCGGCCACGGTGCCGTGCATGCCGGGCATGCCCAGGTGCTGACGGTGGCTGTCCGGGAACGCGCCCCGGGCCATCAGGGTGGTCACCACCGGAATACCGGTCAGGTCGGCGAGCCGACGCAGTTCGGCCGAGGCGCGGGCCTTGAGCACGCCACCTCCGACGTAGAAGACCGGCCGGTGGGCCGAGGCGATCAGCCGGGCCGCCTCCCGCACCTGCTTGCCGTGCGGACGCAACACCGGTCGGTAACCGGGCAGTTCCAGGGTGGGCGGCCAGGTGAAGCTGGTACGCGCCTGCATCACGTCCTTGGGCAGGTCCACCAGGACCGGGCCGGGACGCCCGGTGGAGGCGATGTGGAATGCCTCGGCGATGGTCCGGGCGATGTCGGCGGGGTCCTGGACCAGGAAGTTGTGCTTGGTCACGGGCAGCGTGATGCCGCAGATGTCCGCTTCCTGGAAGCCGTCGGTACCGATCAGGCTGCGCGGCACCTGACCGGTGATCGCGACCAGGGGCACCGAGTCCATGTAGGCGTCGGCGATCGGGGTGACCAGGTTGGTGGCTCCCGGACCGGAGGTGGCCATACAGACCCCCACCCGGCCGGTGGCCTGGGCGTAACCGGTCGCCGCGTGACCGGCACCCTGCTCGTGCCGGACCAACACGTGCCGGACGCTGGTCGAGTCCATCAGTGGGTCGTACGCGGGCAGGATCGCACCGCCGGGAATGCCGAAGACCACGTCGACGCCGACGGCCTCCAGCGAACGAACCAGTGCCTGGGCGCCGGTACAGGAGTCCTCTGCGTGGGGTGGAGCTGGCTGGGCCATGGGAGAACCTTCGGGTGTGGGACGAGATGGGCGGGCCGGAGTGACGAACGTGGTGGTGGCAACAAAAAACCCCTCGTGCCTTCGCACGGAGGGGTGAGCGCGTCGACGAGGTCGACGCGCTAGGTGAGTACGAGAACAAATCGCATACCACGACGGTATGCCGTCTGGTCTGGGTAGTCAACTGGAACGGGACGAGCATCCCACTTGGTGAGACGCACGAACGGCCCGTGACCGGGCGCGTGGCACCTGTGACCCATCCACCGACGTGCGTCGGATGCACCCCTCGGAGCACCCGACGCACACCGGACACATCCCCTCAGACCACAGGCCCACGAGACTGTCGGCAGGCATCGTGGGCCAACCGTCTAGCCGCAGACCGCACCGCCGGCCGCGGAACCGACCAGCCGGGCGTACTTACCGAGCACACCGGTCTCGTAACGCGGCGCGAGCGGCTTCCAGTCGGCCCGACGCCGGACCAGCTCGGCGGGATCGACCAACAGGTCCAGCCGTCGGGTGGTCATGTCCAGCCGGATCGGGTCGCCGTCCCGGACCAGTGCGATCGGGCCACCGACCGCCGCCTCCGGCGCCACGTGCCCGATGCACAGCCCGGTGGTGCCACCGGAGAACCGCCCGTCGGTGAGCAGCAGCACGTCCTTGCCCAGCCCAGCACCCTTGATCGCCCCGGTGATGGCCAGCATCTCCCGCATGCCCGGGCCGCCCCTGGGACCCTCGTAGCGGATGACCACCACGTCGCCGGGCCGCAACTGGTCGGCCAGCAGCGCGTCCATGGCACCCTGCTCACCGTCGAACACCCGAGCCGTCCCCTCGACCAGGTCCCGATCGAACCCGGCGCTCTTGACCACGGCCCCCTCGGGGCACAGTGACCCGGACAGGATGGTGAGTCCGCCGGTCCGGTGGATCGGCTCCGACAGCGCGTGGATGATCTTTCCGTCCGGGTCGGGCGGGGCCACCTCGGCGAGGTTCTCCGCCACGGTACGGCCGGTCACGGTCAGGCAGTCGCCGTGCAGCAACCCGGCGTCCAACAACGCCTTCATCACCACCGGCACACCGCCGATCGAGTCGACGTCGCTCATCACGTACCGGCCGAACGGCTTGACGTCGGCCAGGTGCGGGGTCCGGTCCCCGATCCGGTTGAAGTCCTCCAGGGTCAGGTCCACCCGAGCCTCGTGCGCGATCGCCAGCAGGTGCAGCACCGCGTTGGTGGAACCACCCAGTGCCATGACCACCGCGATGGCGTTCTCGAACGCCTCCCTGGTGAGGATCTGGCGGGCGGTGATGCCCTGGTCGACCAGCGCGACCACCGCCTCACCGCTGCGCTCGGCGTAGACGTCCCGGCGGGAGTCCGGGGCCGGTGGCGCCGCGCTGCCCGGCAGCGACATGCCCAGTGCCTCAGCCGCGCTGGCCATGGTGTTGGCCGTGTACATCCCGCCGCAGGCGCCCTCACCCGGGCAGGCGTGCCGTTCGATCTCGGCCAACTCGTCCCGACTGATCCGTCCCAGCGCGCAGGCGCCCACGCCCTCGAACGCGTCGATGATGGTCAGGTCACGGCCGTCCAGCCGGCCCGGCAGGGTACTGCCGGCGTACAGGAACACAGCGGCCAGGTCGAGCCGGGCGGCGGCCATCAGCATGCCCGGCAGTGACTTGTCACAGCCGGCCAGCAACACCGAACCGTCCAGGCGCTCGGCGAACATGACGGTCTCCACCGAGTCGGCGATCACCTCGCGGCTGACCAGTGAGGCGCGCATCCCCTCGTGTCCCATGGAGATCCCGTCGGACACCGAGATGGTCCCGAACTCCATCGGGAACCCACCGGCGCCGCGCACGCCCACCTTGACCCGCTTGGCCAACCGGTCCAGGGACAGGTTGCACGGGGTGATCTCGTTCCACGAGGAGGCCACCCCGATCTGCGGCGAGTCCCAGTCGTCGTCGGTCATGCCGACGGCACGCAACATCGCGCGCGCCCCGGCACGTTCCATACCCTCGGTGACCTCGTGGCTACGGGGCTTGCGATGCTGTGCTGTCACGTCCGTGTTCCTCACGATCTCGCGTCCGATACTGCCGGACCCGACACCCGGATCACGGGCGGGGCGTCAACGGCAACGGGGTCAGCGCGGTGCACCCAGCGTAGAGGACCGGCCGCACCCGGCCACGCCGGACCGGACCATGCCACACGCCATGGTCCGGTTGGGGGGTTCCCGAGCCCGGCCCACGGTTCTGCCACCATGGAGACATGGGACCGGAGGTGACCCGGGTACGGATGACCCGTTCCGCGCTGCTCGTCGTCGCGTTTCTCGCGCTGTGCATGTCGCCGGTGGCACTGGCCCGACCATGGCTGGCGGTGGTGTTCCTGGTGCCGGCCACCCTGGCGGCCTGGGTGCTGCGGGCCGGCGTGGACGTGGACGCCGACGGGGTGACCGTACGGGCGGTGCTGGGGGTCCGACGGGTCGGCTGGGACGACGTGGCCGGGCTGGCGTTGACCCGGCGCGGAGAGGTACGGCTGGCGCTGCGCAACGGTCGGACGGTGCGGCTACCGGTGGTGCGGACCCGGCACCTGGCCGCCCTGTCCGTGGCCAGTGGCGGCCGGTTCGAGGCACCCTGATCCGGTCGTGCCGTGAGAACGGCGTGATCCCGGAGCCGTGGCTCCGCCCCGGCGAGGGCCTGGAACCAACCGTCTAGTACCCGTTGACCACCACGTTCTGTAGGGGTAGGTCGGCGACGTGCCGGGCGAACTGGGCCCGCACCAGTTCCTGGGCCCGACGGGGAAACCCGGGCACGGCACCGCCGGTGTGCGGGGTCAGCAGTAGTCCGGGCGCCGTCCACAGTGGGTGGTCGGCGGGCAGCGGTTCGGGGTCCGTCACGTCCAGGGCGGCCCGCAGCCGCCCGGCCGACAGTTCGGCGAGCAGAGCGTCGGTGTCCACCACCGGGCCACGGGCGGCGTTCACCAGCAGCGCACCGTCGTGCATCCGGGCCAGGAACCGGGCGTCGACCATTCCGGTGGTGGCCTCGGTCAACGGCACGATCAGGACCACCACGTCGGCCTCGCCCAGCAGGTCGGGTAGTCGGTCCACGGCGTACACCCCCGGCCTGGCTCGTCGGGCCACCCGGGTGAGGGTGACCTCGAACGGTTCCAGTCTGCGGGCGATGTGCTCGCCGATGTCACCGGCACCCACGATCAGCACCCGGCTACCAGCCAACTCGTCGGTGACCACCCGGTCCCAGCGCCGTTCGGCCTGGGCCAGGACGAACCGGGGGAAGCACCGCAGTGAGGCGAGTACCGCGGCCACCACCCACTCCGCGGTGGCGCTGCTGTGTACCCCACGGGCGTCGCACAGCGTCACCCCGTCCGGCAACCTGCCGGCGAACGCGTCGGCGCCGGCGGTCATCAACTGCACCACCCGCAGCCGGGGCATCGCGCCGACCGCGCCTGGGCCCGGGCGGGCGGACAGGAACGGCGGCACCCAGAATGTGGTGTCGGCCACCTGCTCGGGCGGCTGGCCGGTGCCGTCCCAGCAGGACGCGGTCACCCCCTCGGGAAGTTCGCCCAGGGCGTCCAGGATCACCGGATCGGGCACCAGCGCGTGTACCGGTCGCATACCGGCAGCCTACGAGCCGCCGGTCAACGGCCCCCAGCCGCCGTGCGTAACGCCGGACGGGTTACCGCGCCTTACCCGCACAACACACTGTGCGTGGTTGGCTGGGGTCATGCCCGGTACCTCGGCCGCCCCGTACCCGCCGACCGCTCCTGCGCTGCGGATCTGGGGCACCACGGGCCACCCGGGTGACCTTGCCGGTGTCGATGATGCTTCAACCTCTTCGGGGGCATTCAGGGCGTCCGGGTTTGGCCAGGTGATTCTCCGCCGCGCTTGTGGGCATGAGCCAGTCACACTCTCGTTACCGTCGGTGGGACACCTCCTGGCGGAACGGCATGCTGGGACCGACGGGCGGTGGGGACCGACTGCGGCCGGAGGCGACGGATGCGGCCGTGGAGGCGACAGGTGCGGCGGCGGCGGTGTCGGCGAACCCGGCACCGCGAACGCGATGAGGTGAGGCTGAGCATGACCGTCCACGGTCGGTCCCATCCCCGGACCCGCTGTCAACCCCGCCACGCGGCCCGTTCCCGTCGCCGCGTCCAGGCTTTGGCTGCGGTGCTGGCCACCCTGGCGTTGACCACCGGGTGTGGCCTGACCGGCGCGTCTCGGGCCGGGCCGACCTGGGTCGACAAGCCGGACCTACCGCCGGCCGAGGCTCGACCGGACCTGCCAACCCCGCAGGACCAGGGCCCACCCGTACCCGGCGCGCCGGGCCGCCCGGACCGACCCGGGCAGTCTGGCGAGGGCGACCCCAGCGTGGTGGCGACCCGGTTGGCCCTGCCGTGGGGGCTCGCCCTGCTGCCCGACGGCACCGCGATCGTGGGCGAACGCACCACCGGACGGATCGTCCGGGTACGCCCCGAGGCCGGCAAGCCGGTCGAACCGATCATGACCATCGGTGGGCTGGACACCTCCGGCGGCGGGGGCCTGCTCGGCCTGGCACTGTCCCCGGCCTACCAGGAGGATCGACTGGTCTTCGCCTACGTGACCACACCCACCGACAACCGGGTGCTGCGGTTCGAACTGGGTGGCACCCCGCAACCCATCCTGACCGGCATACCGAGTGGGCCGAGCGACAACGGGGGGCGGTTGGCGTTCGGACCGGACGGCAGTCTCTATGTCGGCACCGGTGACACCGGTCGGCCGGCCCTGGCGGCCGATCCGACCAGCCTGGCCGGCAAGGTGCTACGGGTGACACCGTTCGGCACGCCCGCACCGGGCAACCCGTTCGGCGGGTCGCCGGTCTACGCGACCGGGTTCCACGACGTGGCCGGCCTGTGCTTCGACTCTCGCCGACAACTGTTCGCCACCGACCGGGGCGACGGCCAGCACGACGAGGTGAACCTGGTCCGGCCCGGCCTGAACTACGGGTGGCCGACAGCGGTCGGCCGGACCGGCAGATCCGGCCTGGCCGACGCCGTGGTCACCCTCAGGTCGGCCGAGTCGGTGGTGGGCGGCTGCGGGGTGATCAGCTTCGGGCTGTTCGTGGCAGCCCTGGACGGGACCAGGCTGTGGGCGGTTCCGCTGGACGGCGCCGGTCACCCCACCGGAACCCCACAGGCACTGCTGCGGGACCAGTACGGCCGGTTGCGCACCGTCGTGCCGGCGCCCGACGGGGCGTTGTGGCTGACCACGTCCAACAAGGACGGACACGGGCGGCCCGGTCCCGACGACGACCGGGTTATCCGCATCCTGCCGCCACCCAGCACCACAACCTCACCGGTCTGACGAACCGGGCCGAGAACGACGGCCCCGGCGCCCGCACGAGCGGGAACCGGGGCCGCCTGGTACGCGGTGAACCGACTAGACCAGGGTGAACAGCAACCGGTTGGGCGAACCCGAACCGGGGTTGCGCACGACGCCGACGGTGGCGCCGTTGACCAGCGCGTTGCGGACCGTCGCCGGCGAGGCGCTGGTGTGGGTGGCCAGGTACAGTGCGGCCGCTCCGGTCACGTGCGGGGTGGCCATCGAGGTACCGCTGATGGTGTTGGTCGCGGTGTCGCTGGTGCGCCAGTCCGAGGTGATGCTCACGCCGGGGGCGAAGATGTCGACACAGCTACCGAAGTTGGAGAAGGATGCCCGGTTGTCGTTGATGTCGGTGGCGGCGACGGTGATCGCGGCGGCGACGCGGGCTGGCGAGCTGTTGCACGCGCTGGTGTTGCTGTTACCAGCGGCGATGGCGTAGGTGACACCCGAGGCGATCGAGTTGGCCACCGCGTTGTCCAGCGAGGTGGAGATGCCGCCGCCGAGGCTCATGTTGGCCACGGACGGACCGCTGTGGTTGCTGGTCACGAAGTTGATCCCGGCGATGACACCGGAGGTCGTGCCGCTGCCCGAGCAGTTGAGCACCCGCACCGCGAACAGTTGCACGCCCTTGGCGATGCCGAAGGTGTTACCGCCGACGGTGCCGGCCACGTGCGTGCCGTGTCCGTTGCAGTCGTTGCCGTTCTGCCCGTCTCCGACCGAATCGAACACCTTGTGGGCACGCCCACCGAAGTCCACGTGGGTGGTCCGGATACCGGTGTCGATGATGTAGGCGTCGACGTTGCTGGCCGTGGTGTTGAACACGTAGGTGCCGTTCAGCGGCAGGCTGCGCTGGTCGACCCGGTCCAGGCCCCAGGTGGCGTTGGTCTGGGTTGCGTCCAGGCTGACCACGGCGTCCTGTTCGACGTAGGCGACCGCGGGGTCGGCGGCCAGGCGACGTGCCTGGGTGGCCGACAGGTGCGCGGCGAAGCCGTGCAGGGCCGAGCCGTAGTTGGTGGTCACCGTGCCGCCGTACCGCCTGGCCAGGGTGGCCGAGGCCGACCCGACCGCCGAGCTGGCTGCGGTGCCGTCCTTCAGGACGACGATGTAGCTGCCGGTCACCGGCGTGGCGCCGTGGGGGACGAGCACCGCCTTCTCGGGTGCGGTGGCGGCTCCGGCCGTCGCCGGGGCGGCGGTGGCCACCACG
>DATCWR010000305.1:0-4194 GCA_036566245.1 Mycobacteriales bacterium
GAAAGCAACCCATCGAAACGTGACCGTCTGGTTGCCAGGCGAGGTTGTCCCGTCCGTCCGGTACACCACAACCGTCGCCCCTGTCGCGCTCAGCGCGCTCAGCCGGCAACCGAAGTTGCCCACCGTGCCGCCCAGGCTGCTGTCGTAGGTCGCAGTGAAGGCGGACGGCGCAGCGACGAAAGCCGTAGGGAAAGTGACGGCCACGGACACACTGTTCTGGCCGGTCACGATCGTCCCCGTCGAGGTACCAGCCTGCCGGGCCGTCTCCAATGCCAGAATCCTGGTCTCGTGCCCGTCGACCGCCGCCGACAGATTGTTGTACACCAGGGCAGGCAGCGGCTGACCGTCGACGACTTGGTCCAGTGCCACGAGTCAACTCCTCACAGGGGGGTCACCCCGACAATGTTCCGGCCGGTGACGCCGAACAGGAACGCGCCAGGTGGGGCGATCGGCCGCAACGTCAGCGACTGGGTCATCCCACTACTGGTGTAGGTGGTGTGAATGCCGACGACCAGGAACGGGTCGGCCAGCTTGGTGCCGTCCCCGTCCGGGTCCTCGACCTGCACCCGGTCCCCGAGTTCCAGCGACGGATCCGCGACGATGGACAGGCCCTGGATCTGCGGCGTGGGCCTGTACAGGGCGGCGAGCAGGTCATGGGCGGTCGCCTGCGCACCGGCGAGGGACTGCCGCCACGGGGAATCCGGGGCGGTGTACAGGCGTCGGGCGCTATCGGGGATTCCCGACAGCGCCGCCTCGGCCACGGTGGCCGTGTCACCAAGTATTGGGTCCACCGTGGTGGTGTCGACCGGTGTGGTCTGCGAGGTGATGAGGCGGCCGACGAGTTGGACGGTGGGTGTCCCATCCGATGAGGCCGGGTAGGTTCCGCCCCCATTCGGGCTGGCCGCGCCGTGAGGGGAGACCAGCCACGCCTCGAACGGGTTCGGGTTGGTGATGTCGATCTTGACTGTGTCGGCGAACGGTGTGATGCCCATGGTCAGGTTGGTGATCTGTCCGCCCGACCCGTTCCGGTTGCGAGACGCCCGGTACCCGGACTTGTTCTGCCCGGCCGCCCCGGTAGCCCCACCGGCCGGAATCACCCACCCGGTCGTGTCGATCCCGTAGAACTGGCCCGAGGACGGCTGGGCCCACAGCGTCAGGGTGGAGTGCGGCGGCACGACCTGCGGGGACTGCTCCTGCCACACCAGGCCTGTTGGGAGGATCGCCAGCGGCGTCACGGGCACGCGCACCGTGTTCACCGCCTGTGCGGACAGTTCCACCGTGGTCAGGTCCAGGATGGACTCGGTGGCGGTGAGGGTCCGCTGCACCGTGCTGGCCGTCGCGCCCTGCCAGTGCAGGCGATTCCAGAACACCGCCCGGCCGGACCCGTCGAACCGGAGCGTGCCGAACTCCGCGCCGACGATCTCCTGCAACAGAGCCCAGCCGTCAGAGGATTCGGTGGACGGCACAGCCGTCAGCTCACTGAGCCCGGGCTCCAGCACCGCGGTCGGCTGCCAGCCGTTGTTCCAGTCCACCGGCGACCGGACGCCGGTGGCGACCTGGACGGACTCGACCCGCTGGGTGCAGAACAGCTCCACCGCCCATTCGGTGCCGGCCGCCTGCACCGCGGCGTCGTAGAGCACGGTGGCTGTCGTGTCGGTGGAGTCCACGCGGATCGTGGCGGTCATCTGGGTGGCCGTGAACTCCGCGTAGACGGCCACGTAGTGCATTCCGCCGTCGGCGGGGATCGCCCCGGCCGGCGTGTCCACCGTGGCGGTTGACCCGATCACCCGGGACACCCCCCAGGACACGGAGCCGTCCGGGTCGATGGAGATCTGCCAGCTTCGGCCGGCGTTCGACAGGGTGCCCGACTCGGCGTTCGCGCCGCGCAGCACCGTGAGAAACTCGCCGGGCCGTTCGATCCACGCCTCAACCAGCACCGCGTCCCCGGTGTCCACCGGTGACGGGTTGATGTCCCAGAAGACGTCAGGCGAGACACCCAGGGAGGCGGACAGGGCCAGACCCCACACGCCCGGCGTGTAGGGCACCGGCTGCCCGGGCAGAGCGTCGATCGCCTCCGCGCTACGCAGCACCCCCACCTGCGGCCACGCCGACCCGTGCAGGGACGCGGCCAACACCGCGTCGGACCGTGGCGGCGGGGACGCGTAGAACCCGCCCAACGCCAAAATCCGCTCGATGACCGCCTGGGAGTTCAGGCCCGGGCGCATCGTGTCATCCAGCGGGTCAACGCTGACCATCTGCGGCAGGTGCACAGGCCCACGCAGCGCTTCCGCACCATCCAGCACGGACAGTGAGGCCGTACGATCCCCGGCGTGCACGTCCAGCCCGGTGACCAAGCCGTTGATCTGCGGTAGGCGCGACGGCCCGTCAGCGGTCTGCAACCCTAACTCGACCAGGCACGGCGCGCCCATACGAGTCCGCCCGTAGTACGGCGACCCCGCCGAATACGGGGACCACAACACCGATCCGGTCTTCGTGTTGTCCACCGGATCGGACACCAGGTGGACCGTCGCCTGGGTGGAGGCATACCCGGCGACCATCCGCGTCGACGCGGGCAGATCAGTCGTCAGAGCCGAATCGACCTCGACCTCATCGACCAGTCGGGTGATGTCATCCAGCGGGTCACCCTCGGCCCACCCGTCCCGCGCCCAGTCCACCAACACCAGGACGGCCGGGGTCATCTCCGCAGCGGCGAGCGCGGCCTTGTAGGCCGCCGAGGTAGGTATCACGATGTCAACACCTGCTCCAGAACGAGAGTGGTGGACTCCACAAGCCCCTGCCAGGTGATCGTCGGCTGGTCGAGTGAGACCACGTTGACCAGCACCGGGTCAGATCCGAGCTCGGTGAACTCGAACGGGCCGAGGCCGTGGTCGGTCCTGACCCACGCCTCCAACTGGTCGTACTCGGCGTCGGTGATCTGTGCGTACCGCAGGCTCCACTGGCGGCGGCGGGCCACAGTCCACATCACCGACGACCCACCCAGCGTCTGCTGCGTGCCACCGGCCTTGACCAGCGGGCGGGTGACACTCGTGGGCTGCGGCAGGTCAACCGGGGAACCGCCCTGCTCGGACAGTGTGTAGTCGGCCACGTCTACCGTCCTGCCAATCGCAGCCCGCCGGTCTGCACCAGGCGTGCCACACCGGCCGGGTCGATACGAACCTGGGCGTCGGTGAGCGCACGGAGGATGCCCCGGTACACGGCGTCCTCAACAGACTGCCCGCCCGCTGCCACAGGTGTCCCCACGGCCCGCGCACCAGGCACACCAGACACCCCGGGGGCGGCCACGCCAGGTGCGGACAGTGACCCGGTCAACCCGGCGAGGGACGCGCGGACCGCGCCATAACGCGACTCCAGGCCGACACGGAAACCGTCGATGACCATCTGACCAGACCCGATGAGGATTCGCCGGTCAACCGCCGGCGGCCCCTTCCATGAGGTCAGTTTCCCGGTCAGCTCGCCGAGCTTGTCCTTCACCTTCGTGAATGTGGCGGAGATGCCGTGCACGAATCCCATGATCAGATCCACGCCCGCGTTGAACAGTTTCCGGGACATGTCACCGACCCAGCCGACGACTTTCCCGCCGACCGACCCGAGTTTGCTCGCGACAGAAGACAGCCGGCTGCCGATTCCGTCGGCCAGGCCCTTGACAACGTCCTTGCCCTTACCCAACAGCCACCCGCCGGCCTTCGCGAATGGCCGGAGGATCGTGCCCACGATCTCGCCGATCTTCCCGGCCACCCACCCGGCCCCGGATTTGATCGCACTCCCCAGGCCGATGACCAGGGCCTTGGCCTTGCCCGCAACGTTCAATGCCGCGACACCGATACGAGTCGGCAGCAATTCGAGCCACGCAGCAAACTCACCTGCCACCCCAGGCATCGTCTTAGCCAGACCGTCCCGGAACGCCCGGCCGAGGAAACCGAGGGCGTCACCTACAGCGCCCACGGCCTTCTTCGAGACTTTCGACAGACTTTCAACGATCCATCGCAGCAGGGTGCCGACGAGTGGGATCTTCGCGAGGATCTCACCGATTTTACCGACGACCTTCGCGGGCAGCGCGGCCAGGGCCAGCAGGCCGAGAATGACATCCACCCAGTGCTCACCCAAGCCGTGCAGGGCACCGGCGACATCGAAATTCACAATGCCTAGGACCAGGCCGGCCAGGAAACTGGGCGC
>DATCWR010000308.1:0-5030 GCA_036566245.1 Mycobacteriales bacterium
CGTCGCCGGGCCGTTGCCGAACTCGTCGGTTCGGTGTCCGCGCTGCCCTCGTCCGGACGCTTCGAACTGGCCAGCCGCGCCGCTGCCGAGGCGGCGTGGACGGCGTGGTCCAGGGCGCCGATGGACGCGGCCGGGGATCCGGGCCGGATGGAGATCCTCCGCGCCGAACTGGCCGCCGCCGTGGGCACACTCCGGGAGGAGGCGGCCGAGGTGCTCACCCGGCACGACGACGCCTGGACGCCGGTGGCGACCCGACTGGCCGAGTGGGTGGCCCGCGCCCGGGACGCGCAGGCCAAGGACCACATGCTGACGATGACGACGCATGCCCGTGACTGGGTGAAACGCAACGCGGAGCGGCTGCGCAACGAACGGCTGGCCCCGCTGGCCGACCAGGCGCGGCAGATCTGGGCAGAGTTGCGCCAGGAGAGCAACGTCGACCTGGGTGCGATCACCCTGGACGGTCAGAAGAACAGACGACGGGTCACCCTGCGGGCGCAGGTCGACGGGACGCAGGCCGACAGTGGGCTGGCCGTGCTGAGTCAGGGTGAACTGCACGCACTGGCCCTGGCGCTGTTCCTGCCCCGGGCCACCGCGCCGGCCAGCCCGCTGCGGTTCGTCGTGCTGGACGACCCGATCCAGGCGATGGACCCGGCCAAGATCGACGGGTTCGTGCGGGTCCTGGGCAGGTTGGCCGTTGACCGTCAGGTCATCGTGCTGTCCCACGACGACCGGCTGTCCCAGACGGTTCGCCGCATGGGGGTGCCGGCTCGCGTCCTGGAGGTGCACCGGGCGGCGAACTCGACCGTGGAGATCACCAGCGGACGTGACCCCGCGGACCGGTACCTGGACGACGCACTGGCCCTCGCCCACGACGAGCAGGTTCCCGAGAAAGCCCGGCGACGGATAGTGCCGGAGTTGTGTCGGATGGCGCTGGAAACGATCGCCCAGGACGTGTTCATGGCCCGCCGGTTCACCGAGGGGGTCGACCTTTCCGCGGTGGAGCAGGAGTGGGACGCCAACCCGAGGACCCGGCAACGGGTGGGGCTGGCCGTGCCCGGTGGACCGGAGTCGCTGGACCGTTGGGTGACCAGAGCCGGGTCACGCAGCCGGGCACTGTGGATCTGCGGCAGCGCGACCCATGAGGGGCTCGCCGGCGACCCCATCGCGGCCATCGAGGACGTCAAGAAGACCGTGGAGGACCTCCGCGAGGGGCGATCATGAACCCCGTGGCGATCCCGGCGGTGGCCGAGGCTAATCCTGACCTGTCCGTCCAGGCGGCCCTGGGGTACGCCAAAGACATACTCGACGGCGCGGTGCCCATGCCCAGGGGTCGGAGCACCCGGGCCGCGGCCGTGCTGGCCCGGCAGGCGTTGGAGGATGCGGCGCGTGAGCTGTGCCGGTCGGCCGGGTTCGACCTGGACAAGGCCACCATGCGGTCCCGGCTGATCGCCCTGCGCGTGTTGGTTGACCAGGGAGCCGCCGACACCGCCGAGGTCGCCTGGGCCGGACTGAGCCGAGCCTGCCACCAGCACGCCTACGAACTCACCCCCACCACCACCGAGGTCAGCCACCTCCTCACCCTCGTCACCACCCTCGCCGCCTACCAGTCGTAGGCCACCGAACCCGGGACGGATGCCGCCCGCCCCGAGGGAGCAACAAAGGTACCCAGAGGGCTTTCCTTCGTGCCGGCGGCTGAACGGGCGAGTTCCAACAGCGTTATCTTCACCGCCGATCAGGCCAGTAGTCAGTCACGATCGACTTTCCTCGTGAAGAACTGTTGTTACCGACCGGAAAAGTGCCCACGGCCTCGGGTCGGATGCGATTATCAGCCGACGTAACGGGACTGGGGGGTTCTGTGTTGGCCCGCGCCAGAAGGCGTGCGCGGTCGCAGGGTAATGCAACGGCATTGGAACGTCGGGGCGGTTCTGGCATTTGTTGTGTCGCGCGATGCCAGAAAGTCCCGCCGTTCCCGGTTGAGGGGGGTGAGACGTGATCGCAGGCCGCAGGTTGGTCGTGGCGGGCACGATCATGGCATTACTGGGCGGTGGTGTGTCCGGCGTCGCGAACGCGGCGACCGAACCCGCCGCACCGGTCGGTGTGAACGCGCCCAGCGCGTTCTGCCACATCACGAACGGGTCGTTCGACACCTGTTCCGACGGACACCAGGAGTGGTCGGACGTGACACCGGCGGGGTTCCCCGCACGGCACGCCTTCCTGTACTCCGACCAGGCCGACCTGGACCCGAACAGCGGTATCCCCGGCTCGCCGGTGGACACCCTCATGCTCATGTACGACGAGTGCGGTACGACCACGCCGCTGGGACCCGACGACTACTTCCTGGTCAGTTTCGACAGCGTGGACGGCGGTCTGGGCCCGGACAGTGAGCCGGAACACCTGGGGCGTTACGCCATCCACATCTTCTCCGACGGCACGATCATCTTCCTGCTCAACGGGCAGCCGCAGACCGATGTGGACGGACACAGACGGGTCACCCAGATCGACGGGCAGCGTGGCCGCGCCGGCTTCGGCACCTCACCGACCTGCCCGTTCGACCACCTGGTGGTCGAGTACCAGATCCGGCTGGACGTGGCCGGTGGGGACGGGTACTCACCCGACCCGCTGTTCTGGGGCAGCACCCCACCCAACCAGCCGCCGACCGCCGTGGACGACCAGGCTGACATCGCCGACCAGACCAGCGCCACGGTGCCGGTACTGGCCAACGACTCCGACCCGGACGGATCGGTGGACCCCGCCACGGTGACGATCGGTGACCAGCCCAGGCACGGCACCGTCCACATCGGAGCCTCCGGCGTGGTCACCTATGAGAAGGGCCAGGACTTCGAGGACACCGACTCGTTCAGCTACACCGTCGCGGACAACGACGGTGCCAGGTCGAACACCGCCAGGGTGACCATCGCGGGCACCTGCGCACCTGACCACGCGGTCCCGGTGTTGTTACCGCCGACCACCGGAACCCAGCCGATCCCGTCGGCGTTCAAGGGGTACCAGATTTCCTACACCCCTCTTCCCCTCACGTTCACCACCGGCGCGCCGCGATCCCCGGCGTACTGCTCGCTCGACTCGAACGTCGGTGTGCTGGGCGTGCTGCTCACCTGTCTGCGCAACGTCGCCTCGCCGTGTCCGTTGGGCTTCCCGGTCGGCGTTCCGGTCCAGGTGGCGACCAGCACCGCGGTGGCCTCCCTGGACTTCTTCCAGGCCGACAAGGTCACCCCACCCGCGCCGTGTGACTTCGACCAGGTGCGGAACAACTGCCTGCTCAACCCGTCGGCCGGCTCGTCGATATTCGTGCGCTGGCACACCAGCGGATTCGACATCCGGGCGCTCGGCCTGGTTCCGATCCGCAACACCGGCCCGTTGACCTTCTGGGCCGGCCTGGACGGGCTGGCCTCGCCGGACGCCCCGCTGGCGACCAAGGTGAACGCGGCGGAGGTCTTCTTCCATACCACCCTGGTCAACCATCTGTCCAGCGTGGACAGATGGGCGATCGTTCAGGACCCACCGGCCGAGATCCTGGTGACCGACCCGGCCGGCCGGCAGACCGGACGCACCGGCGCCGGCGACGTGGTGAACGAGATACCCGGCTCGTTCTACACGTCCGGCGGGCGCAGCGTCGCGCTGATCCCCGAACCGGCCGCCGGCACCTACCAGGTCACGGTGCAGGGCGACGCGGGCGACCCGTTCTCGCTGTCCATGGCCGTGGTGGACATGTTCGGTGACGTGCTCAACCCGCAGGTCACCGAACAACAGGAGTCGGGAACAGTCGATCCGGCCGGCACCACCTTCACCTTCGAGGTGCCCGCCGAACACCGCGCACCACAGCCGCGGTTCGCCACCCGCCCGGGTTTCGACACCACCGAACTACCCCCCAACGACGACGGATCGACCGGGCCGGTCCCACTCGGGTTCACCGCGAACTTCTTCGGCAGTTCGTTCGGGTCGGTGTTCGTCAACAACAACGGCAACATCACCTTCGGTGAACCGCTCAGCGCGTTCACCCCGTTCGACCTGTCCACCACGCAGCGGTCCATCATCGCCCCGTTCTTCGCCGACGTGGACACCCGTGCCGGCCCGGTGGCCCGGTACGGGACCGGAACCGTCGACGGCCGGCCCGCATTCGGTGCCACCTGGCCCGGGGTGGGCTGTTTCAGCACCATCACCTCGGTGCACAACGACTTCCAGGTGATCCTGGTCGACCGGTCCGACATCGGCCCGGGTGACTTCGACATCGAACTGAACTACAACCAGATCCAGTGGGAGGCCGGCACAGCCAGCGGCGGTGACAGCCGCTGCCAGGGTGGTTCGGCGGCCAGAGCCGGATTCGCCAAGGGCACCGGCGAACCGGGGACGTTCTTCGAGCTGCCGGGCTCGGGGAATCCGGGCGCGTTCCTCGACTCCAACCCGGACACCGGGCTGATCCACCACAGCCGTGGTAGCACCGTGCCGGGGCGCTACGTGTTCGCGGTGCGCAACGGTGCCCCGCAGACCGCCGACCGCGACCAGGACGGGGTCCGCGACGAGGTGGACAACTGCCCGGCCACGGCCAACGCCGACCAGCACGACGCGAACCTGGACGGCATCGGCGACGCCTGCGAACCGCCCGGGCGGCAGCACGCCACCGCCGCGTTCGTGCACGCGCAACTGGACGGGCGGACCGCCGTGGAGGCCACCGGCGTGGGCATCGACGACGAACCGAGCCTGGCCGACCGGTTGGCGCGGATCGTCCAGTTCCGCATCGCCGCGGGACTGGCCGGCTCGGTCACCGACCTGACCGGCAGACTGGTCGACAGCGTCGTGGACCTCGACCTCGTGACCGACCAGGACGCGGCCACGCTCGAACAGGCCGTACTGGCGCTGGTCGACCAGGCACCCGACTGCACCGGGGTGACTGTCGACCACACGGTGCTGTGGCCGCCGGACCATCGGCTGGTCCCGGTCACCGTGGCCGGCGCGCAGGACCCGGACCCGGGCGACACCGTGTCGCTGGTGATCGACGCGGTGAGCCAGGACGA
>DATCWR010000320.1:0-2814 GCA_036566245.1 Mycobacteriales bacterium
CCGGCACGGCGGTGCGACACTCGTCCGCCATCCGGGCGACGGCAGCACGCGCCGCCGACTCGTCGTGGGCGTACCCGAGCACGGCGGTGCCGCCCACCGGCGTCAGAGCGCTGGCCAGTTCCAGTCCGATCCCGCGGGTTCCGCCCGCCACGACCACCGTCATCCCGGTCCCTCCTCGTCGCCGGCCGCCCGCCGGATCGCCCAGACGGTGCGGCGGGTGAACACCCTCCGGCCCAGCATCGACCGTGCGGAGTAAACATCAGACGATCCCGATGGAGGTCCCGCGTCGTTGGCCGGTTCAGATGCTCAGAAGTTCCCATGTTTACTCGGAAACTGCTCCCGATGTGACGCGCATCGCACTATCGTGCGACAACGCGTACGGGAACGTGGGGTCTCATTACTCCGATGTCTACCCCGCGCCCTGTCGGAAGGTCAGAGGTCACCCTCGGGCCCGGCGTGGGTGCTGCCCCGCACCCGAACACACATCAACAGGAGGTGCCATGAGCCAGCCCAACATCCTGGGCGACAAGTGGGGCAAGCAGGCGATGACGCCAACCGTGGAGTTCTACCACTCCGCGATCCGGCGCCTGGTCGCCGAGCGGTTGGCCGCCTCGGGTAAGTCCTGGGAGGAGGCGGTCACCGACCCCGCCCTGGAGCTGACCCGGGAGGACTTCGAGCGGATCGAGCAGGAACTGCTCGCCACCGGCTACCGCTTCGAGATGTCCGCCCAGGTCTCCCTCGACGAGGAACCCGACAAGTACCGGCCGCCGGCGGGGGTCGGCGACTCCGGCCAACAGCAGCGGGACGAACAGGGCCGCCTCATCGTGGGCAGCGGCGACAACGTCTTCCAGGCCGGGGATGTCACCGGCACGGCCCGGTTCGTCAGCACGGTGGACACGGTCATGGACATGCTGGTCAACGGGGTTCCCGAGCACACCATCGCGGTCATCGACGACTCCGGGGGCACCCTCACCGCGCCGGTCCTGGAAGGGTTCGCCGGCGTGGTCTGCCTCGGCGGCACCATCCGGTCCCACCTGGGCATCCTGACCCGCGAGTACGGCATTCCCTGCCTGATGGCCGCCGAGTTGGACGGCCTGGTCGACGGGGACACGGTGACGGTCGAGTACTCCAAGCCCGCCGCCGACGCCTACGCGGACCGGCAGGAGTCCACCCGTGCCCGCATCGTCAAGAACGCCTGAGGAGGAGACTCGGCATGGCCGCCAACCTGTCCTACGCGCAGCTCCTGGAGACCAACGCGTGGGTCCGTAAGTCCAGCGACGTCTTCTACTGGCAGTGCACCACCCGGACCGTCCAGGAGTCCAAACTCTTCCCGGTCAACCCGTACATCGCCCTGTCCTACCTCAACGCCTGGTACCGCTGGCCGGAACTGCTCCGCAAGATCGACGCCGCCGTGCCGGCCGAGGAACTCGGCGACCGCGCCCGGGAGGTGTCGTCGTACGCGAACTCGATCGCGCTGGGACTGATCCCGCAGTTCTACCTGGGTGGCCGGCAGCTCCTGATCGACATGGGGATCCTGAACCCGACCGACGCGGTCGACGACGTCCACGACGTGCTGGACTTCGGTCGGCGGGTGAACCTCAGCTACCACCGGCAGAACGGGTACATCCTCAACAGCGACGACAACAACAAGGGGCAGATCCTGCCCGAGCGCACGGTGCAGACCTTCGAGGCCGACGCCCTGGGTTGCACCCCCGGCGACCGGCTGCACACCGCCGTCGTCCGGTTCCTGGCCACCGCCTCGCAGTACGCGTTCCTGAAGAACTGCGAGTGTCGGCTGGGCATCCACAACAGCGGCCCGTACCGGCTCGGGAACCACGAGATGCTGGTTCGTGACTTCGTCGACCTGGCCGAGGGCGACTACCCGTGGCTGGACGGGGTGGCCGCCGGCATCGAGCACAACAACCTCACCCTGCCGGTGATCATGAAGGACACCCACTTCAACATCGTCGACGACTGGGGCAGCTTCGAGGCCACTCCCGCCTACGACCACAACAACATGGTGGCGGTCGGGCTGTACACCTCCGACTACCTGTCCGACGGGTACATCCCCCTGCACATGGACAACGCCGGCGAGTTGGCCGACTACCTCGACCATCTGCGCGACGCCATGGCGACGGCCACCTCAGAACTGTGGAAGGTCATCTCCACGTGGAGCCGTGACCAGATGATCGACGCAGGTCTGTTGGTCTACTTCGCCGTCATCAAGGACCTCGCCCACTTCGCCGGCGTGTACGAACAGGACGACTGGTTCCAGGTGGAGGACCGGGTACAGCGGTTCAAGCCGCTGATGAACGACGAGTACGGGCGCGATGCCATCGCCGAGTTGGTGGGTTACGTGTCGCTGAGTTCCCAGCAGCAGAACCCGTACACCATGAGCAAGTGGGCGAACGCGCCGGCGGACCTGTGGTCGGCCATCCCGTACTCGATTCTGGACGACGACCGGTGGACCGCCTCGACGGGTCCCATCCGCGGCGGCAGCACGTCGTTGCCGGCCAAGACCGGTCTGTACACGACCACGCGTGGAAAGCTCACCATGGCCGAGTGCAACGCGGCCGCACGCGGGTTCGAACCGGCCGTGCTGGCCGCCGGATCCCGGTACCACGACGACGCCTGGCTGAAGTACCACGCCGGCACCCCCGAGGCGGACGCGCTCTACCACGCCACGCAACGGGCGTCGCGCACACTGTCCGGCCAGGGTTCCCAGGTCGACCGGGCCCGGATCGCCGCGCTGCGGGCCGAGCGCGGCGAGGCGCCGATCGGGTGAGAACGACAGGGTGACCGTGCGGCAGCGGG
>DATCWR010000327.1:0-6740 GCA_036566245.1 Mycobacteriales bacterium
CCGGCCGGACACCGTCGTCGGCGGTCGCCGGTCTCCCGCGCCGCCGCGCTGGTCAGTGCAGCGTCATCACCGGTTCACCGGCGCCGTTCAGTCCGGTGCCGCCGATGGTGCAGGTGCCGCCGCGCGGCAGTCCGCCGTTCCAGGCCTGACGCAGGCAGTTACGCAGGGCGAGTTGGCCCCAGTAGTTCGGGTGCAGCGACTCCTGCACGAAATACGGTCCGAACACGGTGGACAGGGTACGGATCTGCTCCACCCACTCGGTCCGGTTCACCGCGCCGGCGTTCTGCCAGGAGGACAGGCCCTCCTCCTCCAGCAGCCCGACGGTGTTCTCGCAGAGCCGTCGGCCGGTCAAGGCCGCGCTCACGTCCATGATCCGCACGTTGCTCAGACCGGTCTGGGCGACCGCGTTGCGCACCGTGTTGTTGATCGTGGGCAGGGCGGTGGCGTTGGCCCAGTTCGCGTCGGTGTTCCAGAATCCGCAGCCGCCGGTGTACTGCCGGGTGAAGCCGGTCTCGGAGTAGCGGAATCCAGAGGCTGACGGCAGCGGCGACGGATAGGTCTGCACCATGATGGTGTAGGACGAGTCGGCGTAACCGTCGTTGGCCAGCGCGGTACGGATGTTGCGGATGGCGCTGGCGATGCGGGCGGTGACCGCGGCGATGTTGGTGGAGGTGAAGTTGGAGGTCACCGAGGAGTCGTCCGAGCAGTAGTTCGGCCACCACGACGGTGAGGAGAGCCAGTCGGTGACGCAGGACTGCACGATGGAACCGAAGTTGAAGTCGTTGCCACCGATGGACAGTGCCACCATGCGTACCTGGTGGGTGGTGGCGAAGTCCTGGAGCATACGGGCCTGGCCCCGGTTACCCGCGGAGTCGGCGTAGAAGTCCAGGCCGGGCTTGAAGTTGCCGTCGGAGTCGAAGAACGTGCCGGTGCGGGCGCCGGAGCAGGCCAGGTTCACTCCTGACGTTCCGGCTCCGATGAACACCTCAGCCGACCTGGACCGGTGGCAGCGTTCGATCGCCTCGCCGGACGGGGTGTCCCAGTAGGCGGTGGATCCGAGCGCGTCGGTCATCGACGAGTCGTCGTTGGTGTTGCCGGCCCATCGACCGGCCTCGCCGGAGATGTAGGAGTCGCCCACCGAGACCACCCAGGTGCCGGTGGCAGCGTGCGCCGACGGGGTTGCTGGCAGGGCGACGAGCAGGGCGACGGTGAGCACGGCGGTGAGCGCGGCGGCCAGGGTGGCGCCGACGGCGCTGACCGGACGGAGGCGCATGAGGGTGTGCGCGGGCGGGGGTGTCATCGGCACTCCTCTGGATCGCAGCGAAGTGGGGGGAGTGCGAAGTATGACACTATTCGGCCCTAATAAGAATGTCCTATCGTGACCGGCTGACCACGGTCGGTGCCGTACGAGGAGGTACAGGTGGCCGCCGGCAGGTGCGGGGCACCGGCCGCACCGACCGTCGGGCAACGGCACCCTGGATCCGACGCGTCCGCCCGGTTCCCGGTCTGTACAAACGGCTCCCGCGGTGCGCTGCCGTGTCAGAGTGTGGGGATGGATGTGACCTCGGATCCGGCCGCACTGCTGGGCATGATGCCGTTCGCCCTCACCTCGGGGATCGAACTGGTCTCCGCCGAACCGACCGAGGTCGTGGGCGTGCTCGCCTGGGCGCCGGACCGCTGCACCGCCGGTGGGGTGTTACACGGGGGCGCGGTGATGACCCTCGCTGACAGCGTCGGCGCGGTGTGTGCGTTCCTCAACCTGCCGACCGGGGCCGGGACCGCGACCATCGAGTCGAAGACGAACTTCTTTCGGGCCGTACGCGGTGGACTGGTGCGCGCGGTGGCCCGACCGCTGCACGTCGGGGGCAGCATCATCGTGGTGCAGACGGACCTGACCGACGACGGTGATCGGCGGGTGGCCCAGGTGACCCAGACCCAGTCGGTGCTCACCAACCGGTCGGGCTGATCGGGTCATGCCGCGGGCCGGCCGGTGGGTCGGATTCCTCGCGCTGACCGGGTGTGGCGGTCAGGAACAGGTGGCCGCTTGGGGGTGGTGAGCGATCGTGGACTGCGTATGCGTAAGCCTGATTCAGCTTGCTAAAGTGTTCATGTGAATCTGACTGAATGGGCACATGGCGCCCGTTCGATAGTGAAGCGCCTGTTGGCTGATCCGGTTGTGACCAGTGTGGTGGTCGAGCACGAGGACCGGCCGGGTGGTGTGAACGTCGAGTGGGTCCAGGTCGCGGATGCGCGGATGGCCGCTGTTCGGTGAGGAATCGTGCCCGCAGGGCGTTGGGGGCTGTCGGGTATGGCTGAGGTCGTGCTGCGTCGGATCGAGGTGCCGTTCGTGGCCTTGGGCCCGTCGGGTGTGGCGATCCGGACCGGTTGAAGGGCCTCACCTCCGCCGACGATGAGGTGTTACGCCTGGTCGGTAGCCATCTCGGCTCGCTGGCCTCTCGCGATCTGAAGCGGCGCTGCGCCCAGGGGTTGGACCACTCGGCCGGCACGTGGGCGGAGCGGAAGCGGCACCTGACCGGAGAGTCCTCGGCCCGTTGGGCTGGGTCGATCACCAGGGCAACGCATGACCAGTGGGCGTTGTCCCGGCGTGCGCAACTCGCGCACATCCGCAATCTTGAGGCTGGTGTTCGCACGATCACGCACCGGCTGTCCCTACCGATCGGCAGAAGGGCTCCAAGCGTGTGCCGGGCGGTTACCGCAACCGGCAGGAGTGGTTCGCCAAGTCCCGTCGTCTGCGCCTGTTGGAGGACCGGCCCGTCAGGCAGAGGGCCGATTGGCAGGCTGGGCGGGTCCGTGTCGTGCGGGGTGGGAAGAAACTCGCCCGCACCCGCCACCACCTCGACGCGGCTGGGCTGTCCAAGGCCGAGTGGCGGGAACGGTGGGAGGCCCAGCGGTGCTTTCTGGCCGCGGATGGGGAGTCGGGGAAGCGGTTCGGGAATGAGACGATCCGTGTCACCCCCGACGGGGAAGTCTCCATCAAGCTACCCGCGCCGCTGGCTCACCTGGCCAACGCCAGGCACGGCCGATACGTCGTCGCCGCCCCCGTGAGCTTCCTGCACAGGGGAGAGGAGTGGGCCGACCGTATCGGCGCGAACCGTGCCGTCGCATACCGCATTCACCATGATGTGGAACGGGGCCGCTGGTACCTCACCGCGTCGTGGACGATCCCGCCACACAGGACCGTTCCCCTCGCCCACGCTCGCGCCGGCGGTGTGATCGGTGTGGACACCAACGCCGATCACCTCGCCGCATGGCGCCTGGACGCCCACGGTAACCCCTGCGGCGCGCCGCGCCGGTTCTCCTACGACCTGTCCGGCAACGCCGCACACCGCGACGCCCAGGTACGCCACGCCCTGACCCGGCTCCTGCACTGGACCGAGCAGACCGGGGCGAAGGCCATCGGTATCGAGGACCTGGACTTCGACGCGGAGAAGACCCGGGAGAAACACGGGCGCCGTAAGCGGTTCCGCCAGCTCATCTCCGGCATGCCAACCGGCAAGCTCAAGGCCCGCATCGTGTCCATGGCCGCCGAACAGGGCGTCACCATCGTCGCGGTCGACCCCGCCTACACCTCCAGGTGGGGAGCGCAGCATTGGCAGAAACCCCTCACCAGCAAAACCAGGAAGACCACCCGACACGACGCGGCCAGTATCGCGATCGGACGACGCGCCCTCGGGCACCGCATCCGGCGACGGACGACACCGCCCCTACATGACCAGAGTGATGATGCTGGGCATCGGACCGCCCAGGCCGCACCCGGCACCCGAAGACGTGAGGAATCCCGCCCCCGTATCACCGGACCACCGACACGATCGGTTGGGACCGGATGCGGCGTGAACGTGGGCAACCAGGACACCCAACACCGTTGGGGATGTCCGCAGTGACCAGGCATGGGTCCAAGACCCACTCCTACTCACTGACTAGGAACGGTCCAGTTGGTCCAGCAGTTCCTCGGCGGCGTCGCCGGCGCGGGCGGCTCGGTGCTTCTGTTCGGCCACCCGTTGCCGGATGTGCGCGGCCTGTTGGCGGCGCAGGTCCCAGATCCGGTCCACGGTGGCCAACAGCGGTCCGGCCGCCTCCCGGGTGACCCCGGTCAGCGCCGGGGCGCCCACCGTCCTGGCGAAGTCAAACACCTTGCCGGCATAGGGCAGCGGCAGGAACGGTACCCCGGTGACCGCCGCGAAGATCAGCACGTGCAGCCGCATGCCCACCACGAAGTCCAGATGCCGCATGAGGCCGAGGATCTGACCGGGTCCGTAGTCGCCGTTGAGTACCCGGGCCCGGTCCGGCGCGACCATGTGTGACAGCACCGCGTGTGAGCGGCGGATGTCGTCGCGTTCCATCGGAACGAACAGGATGTGCGCGTCCAACCGGTGCACCACAAAGTCCGCGGCCTCGGCGAGCAGCGCGTGGTAGCCGGCCACGTCCAGGTTGGTGGCCGCCCGACCCGGTTCACGCACCGACATGCCGACCAGGTGGTTGTGCTCGGGCACGCCCTCCTGCATCAGCATGGTGGGGGTGAACTCCTCGGCCGTGAGCAACATCGCCGGGTCGGCGGTGACCTCGATCCTCCGGGACAGACCGATGTCCTCCAGCACCAGCTTGGTCTCCTGGTCGCGCACGGTGAAGGCGGTCATGCTCTCCAGCCCCTCGCGCACCAGCGCGGCATCCTCCATCCCGGCCAGGGGCCCGGCCCCGATCGCGTAGCCGTAGGTGTGGATACCGCGTTGCTGGGCCGAGATGACCGCCCGCATGTAGTGCCGGGCCTCGCCGTCGTAGAGGATGCCGCCCCCACCGAGCACCAGCAGGTCCAACCGTTCGATGTCGGGCAGCACGTTCTCCCGGCTGACCCCGCGCCAGGGCACCACCCGGTCTGCCAGGTGGCGCTCGACGGTGTGTTCGGGACGCCGGGAGAACACCACCAGTTCCGCGTTCGGACGGGCTGAACGCAGACGCTCGACGATGCAGGTGAGGATCGCCTCGTCACCGATGTTGAGGCCACCGTAGGAGCCGAGGATGCCGATGGTCGGATGCATCCTGTAACCCCTCCGGTCGCGCGGCCGTGTGCCGCCCGGGGTACCCGGTTCGGGGTCGGGCCACACCTCGGCCCATGGGTTGTCCGGTACCGACGTCCGTGGTGATTCAGCTACTTGATTGTGATTTCCCCGAACATGCCTTCATCGCGATGGAACTTGCAGAAGAACTTGTACACGCCTGGCTTGTCCAGGGTTACCAACACGTGACCGGTCGCGTCTGGCTTGATGGTGTCACTGCTCACCGCGTCGGTTCCGCCGGCGTCCGATCCCGTCGCGGTGGTGAACACGGTGAGTTCGTGGATGTCGTCGTCGTCATCGTTCTGGAGAGTGATGTCCAGTTTGCCGGGATGCGCCTGGATGGTTTGTGGGACGAACCGGCTGTTCACCGCCCGCAGCGTGACCTGCTGCACGCCGCCCGCGTCCGGGGTCGCCACCGCGACGGTGGCCCGTGGAGTGAAGTCGGGGAACGGTGCCGCCTCGGACTGCCCGCCCCCACAGCCGGCCACCGACAGGCAGACCAGCAGACCCAGCACGGCCGAGACCATCCTGGACGCACCGTATGGCATCACACGCACGACGTATCCCCTTCCATGGCGCGGGGCAGGGCGAACGGCCGGAACCGTGGCGGTCGCGGCTGGTCGCCGCCACGTTGGCATCGTCGGCTCACGCTCCGGTCATGAGACGGTCATGAGACGGTCAGGAAATCAGCTGGTTCGGCCGTCCTGGTGGACCCGACCACGCGTCACCGGACGTTGAGTTCGCCCGTCATGCCAAGACCCTGGTGGTAGGTGCAGAAAAAGCGGTACTGGCCGGGTCTGTCCACGGTGAAGCGCATGGTGCCGCTCGTGCCGCCCCGGATGGTGTCCAGGCCGACACCCGATCCGACCGCCACGGTCAGGTTGTGCAGGACCGTGTCGCTGTTCTTGACGGTGATCTCGATCGTCCCGGTGTGTGCGTTGATGCTGGCCGGATGGAACAGCGAGTCAGAAGCCTCCAGTGCCACCCGTTGCACCAAGTCCGGACCGGCGGCCGTGGCCGACACGGACGCCCCCGACGTGGGGTCCCCCGGCGGGCCGCCGACAGAACCGGTTGACCCGCATCCGGCCAGCGCCGCACAGAGCGTGACCACCCCCAGGACCCGTGACAGCCCGCCCGAAAGTCCGCGCAAGACCCCATTCCTTCCTGGGCATGGGAGCACGGGAAGGCCACCACGGCCACCGGTCCCACCTGACCACTGTCAAGGTGACCGACCCGGGTCAGGCCCCGCTCAGGTTCGGTTCAGGTCCGGTACAGGGCCCGAGTCACCTCTGATCCAGGGTTCGGCGCGCACGCGGGCCGGTTCATCGTTCGGCCGGCCGCCAGCACCGCAACGTCCGGGCGGACACCGACAGCACGTGACCGCCGTCCCTGCCCAGACCGTGCAGCCGCTCCAACAGGTCCGGGTCGGCGGCGTCCAACTCGAACCGCGAACCGTGCGCCCCACCCGACTGCCAGCGGTGTCGGGCCGAGAAGCCCTCCGAGCACAACGGCAGCACGCTGCCGCCGGACCGCAGCGTGTCCCGGGCGGCGGTCAGCCGGTCCAGCGCCTCGTCCAGTGCGTCGGCCACCGCGTCCCGGTTACCGTCACACAGGGCGGCGGCCAGGTCCGGTCGGGTGCCGGCCACCCGGGTGCCGTCCCGGAACGAA
>DATCWR010000047.1:0-2553 GCA_036566245.1 Mycobacteriales bacterium
GACCGGATGCTCGGCGCCGACACCTCCGCCCCGGTCCGCGAGTGGCGAGACGTACTGCACCGGTTCAACCCACCCACTCCGCCCGGCAGCCAGCCGAACAGCCGGGTACTCACCTGAGGGGACCGCCACGCACCCCACGAACACGCAAAGAGGCACAACCCCGGCCGAGCGGTTCGTCGTCATCACCGGCGGGCCGGGATCCGGCAAGAGCACACTGATCGACGCGCTGCGCGACGCCGGCCACCCGGTCGTCCGGGAGGCCGGGCGGACGATCATCCAGCACCAGTCCACGATCGGTGGGCGTGCCCTGCCCTGGCTGAACCCGGACCTGTACGCCGAGATGATCCTGTCGTGGGAGATCCGTTCGTACCACCAGGCGGCGCGGGAACCGGGCGTGGTGTTCTTCGACCGCGGGGTGCCCGACGTGGTCGGCTCCTATCTGCTGCTCGGCCGGCCCGTTCCCGGGCATGTCATGCGGGCAGCCGAGACGTTCCGGTACCACCAGCGGGTGTTGATCGCCCCGCCGTGGCCGGAGATCTACCGGAACGACCAGGAACGCCGGCAGGACCATGACGAGGCCGTGCGCACCTACGACGCGATGGTCGCGGCCTACACCCGACTCGGATACGAGCTGGTGTCCCTGCCGCGTACGGGCGTGCCAGCCCGGGTCAGGTTCGCCCTCCGACACGCCCCCGGGGTCGGGTAGGGGACGGGCTGAACACACCGGAGGCCCGGTGGGAGTTGACTCCCGCCGGGCCTCCGGGTGACGTTGCGATCGGGTCTGGTCGACCCGGTGGCGTCAGGACGCGACAACCTCCACGTCCACGTGCGCGACCACCTCGGGGTGGATCCGCACGGTCACCTTGTGCGTGCCAACGGCCTTGATCGGGTTGACCAACTCCACCCGACGCCGGTCCACGTCCGGACCGCCGGCCGCCTTCACCGCGTCGGTCACGTCCGCCGCGGTGATCGAACCGAACAGTCGACCACCGCTGCCAGCCCGGGCGGTGAGCCGGACCCGCAGCGACTGCAACTGGTTCCTGATCTCCTGGGCGTGACCGAGGTCGCGGACCTCACGGACCTCACGGGCTCGCCGGATGGTGGCGACCTGCTTCTCCCCGCCCCTGGTCCACCTGATCGCCAGACCGCGTGGCACGAGGTAGTTCCGGCCGTAGCCGTCCTTCACCTCGACGATGTCACCAGGAGCGCCGAGGCCACTGACCTCCTGGGTCAGGATGAGCTTCATGCTGTCCTCCTAGCGGGCGGTGCTGGTGTAGGGCAGCAGCGCCATCTCGCGGCTGTTCTTCACCGCGACCGCGACATCGCGCTGGTGCTGGCTACAGTTGCCGGTCACCCGCCGGGCCCGGATCTTGCCCCGGTCGGAGATGTACTTGCGCAGCAGCGCGGTGTCCTTGTAGTCGATGTAGGCAACCTTGTCCTTGCAGAACGCGCACACCTTCTTCTTCGGCTTGCGCGCAGGTGCCTTGGCCATGGAACTGCTCCGTCGAGGTCGCATCAGAAGGGGGGCTCGTCTGTGAGGGCGGCAGCACTACCGGCCGGAGGAGCAGCGGCCCAGGGGTCGTCGACGGGGGCGTACCCGCCGCCGGACCCGGATGAACCGAAGCCTCCACCTCCACTGCCGCGGGTGGTCTTGTTCACCTTGGCGGTTGCGTAACGCAGTGATGGGCCGATCTCGTCCACCTCCAACTCGATGACGGTCCGCTTCTCTCCTTCCTTGGTCTCGAACGAGCGCTGCTTGAGACGCCCGGTCACGATCACCCGCATGCCGCGCTGCAACGTCTCGGCGACGTTCTCGGCCGCCTGCCGCCAGATGCTGCAACGAAGGAACAGCGCCTCGCCGTCCTTCCACTCGTTGGTCTGGCGGTCGAACGTGCGCGGGGTGGAGGCCACCGTGAAGTTGGCCACCGCGGCGCCGCTGGTGGTGAAACGCAGTTCTGGGTCGGCGGTCAGATTGCCGACGACCGTGATTATCGTGTCGCCTGCCATTGTTGGTTCTCCTCCTGGTGCCGCGGGGTCGTGCGGACCGTACGTGCCGGGTACGACACGAACCCGTGGCTGGGCTGCTGCCGGTTCCCTACCGGATCTCCGGCCGGATCACCTTGGTACGCAGCACCGACTCGTTCAGGTTGAGTTGCCGGTCGAGTTCCTGGACGGTTCCCGGCTCGGCGTGCAGGTCGACGATCGCGTAGATGCCCTCGACCTTCTTGTCGATCTCGTAGGCGAGACGCCGCCGACCCCACACGTCGACCTTCTCCACGTTGCCGCCGCCCTGCCGGACGACGCCGAGGAACTGGTCGAGGGATGGTGCGACGGTGCGCTCCTCAAGATCGGGATCGAGGATCACCATCAGTTCGTAGTGACGCACAGGTCACAGCCCTCCTGTGGACTAAGAATGGCCACGGACCTTCCGTGGCAGGAGGATGTGCCGGTCCGCTGGGACGTGAACGCGCGCCCGCCAGGTTACGGGGGACCGGCAACCGGGCCAGGGTACCCCACCGCGCACCACCGCCCCGGACCGGCGGGTCCGGGGCG
>DATCWR010000049.1:0-7887 GCA_036566245.1 Mycobacteriales bacterium
GAGGGCCTGCTCTTCAGCCCGCACCCAGCCCCGGAGGTTCCGTGACCAGACCCTGCCCACGCCCCCCGAACCGCCCCGACCACGCCGGTCAGCCCAACCAACCCGGCCGACCGGGCCAACCCAGCCAACCGCGCCCGCCGATGCCGTACCGGTGCGACTGCAACGGGCCGTGCATGTGCGCCGCACCGGTTCCGTTGCTGCGCTGGTTCGCCGCCCAGGTGTCGGTCTACCACGGCCCGGTGCCGGCCCGACCCGACGCCGGCCAGTGCGGGCAACCGCTACGGATGTGTGGGATCTGCATGCTGGTGGCAGCCCTGCACCGCGCCGCCCGCGAACGCTGGCGCGGCATCCTGCCATGACGCACGGTACGGAGGACGCCGTCAGCCACCGTGCCGCGATCCGGGCTCGCGCCCGAGTCGCCGGCATGCTCGTGGTACCCGAACAGACCTCGCCAACCCCGACCCGGGCCGAGGCACTTGCCGTCACCATCGGCGCCGGATCCGCCGCCAGCGAGGCACTGGCCGAGGACCGGGAGAGAGGTGAGGGCCGGCTGCGCGGAGGCCACCCGGAGCGTCCAGATCCAGTTACCCCGTCATCTCCACCGGGGCCGAACGACCCCGGGCCTCCCACTGGTCGGCGGTGAGGCGCCGTGCCTGCGCCTGGTCTGGTCGGCGTGCGAACCGTCCAACCTCTCGGTTGGCTGTGCGTGACTGTGGCCAGAAACCGTCGGTGCCGGATGCGAGGCTCCGTCTGTCCACACAAAGCGAGATCCCGACGGAAGGTGCACCGATGCCTGGACTGGTTGCCCCGGTTGCCGACGAGCGGAACGGGCTGTTGATGTTCCTGGCCCAACAACGGCACGTGCTGTGCCTTGCCGCCCATGGCCTGACCGACGAACAAGCCAGGGCCACCGCGTCGGCGAGCACGTTGAGTGTCGGCGGTCTGATCAACCATATGGCGGCCGGGGAACGGAAGTGGATGGACACGGTGCTGGGGAGGTACCAGCGGTCCGATGCCGACCACGAGGCGGCGTTCCGACTCGGGCCGGACGAGACGTTGGCCGGTGTGCTCGAACGCTACGGCCAGGCGGCCGCCGAGACAGAGGCGGTGGTCGCCGGCGTACCCGACCTCGGCCAGGCGGTCCCGGTGCCCAAGGGCGTGCCGTGGTTCCCGCAGGACGTCGAGGCGTGGTCGGTGCGCTGGGTGCTGCTGCACCTGATCACCGAAACGGCCCGGCACGCCGGGCACGCCGACATCGTCCGCGAGTCGGTGGACGGCGCCACGGCGTACCCGCTGATGGCCGCCGCGGAAGGCTGGCCGGCGACCCCGTGGATGCGCCCGTGGGAACCGTCCGTGACACCGGCCTGACCCTTCCGGGGCTGGACCGGCGCGACGGAGAGTCCGGGACGCTGCCACCGAACCCTTACCTGTCCGAGATCTCTTCCAGGGTTGAACGGCACCGGGCCTCCCACTGGTCGGCGGACTCGCCGCCGTGGTGTTCGCACGCGGCGATCAGGTCGCGCAGCCGGCGTTCGGCGTCGGTGCCCCTGCCCAGCAGGTGCGCCTCGATCTGCGCGGCCAGGTACTGCGCCGAGACCAGGTCGTCCCATCGTTCGTCACCGCACCGGTGGAATCCCTCCACCGCGCGCAGGGCGTGACGCAGCGCCCGTTCGGCCAGGTCGCCGTCAACCGTCTGATCGGCGTCCGACGCCGCGCCGGCGAGCAACCGGGCGGTCTGGTCGAACGTCTCCGCGACCTCGAAGTCCCGGTCGAACCCTTCGGAGTCCACCTCGTCGTCCACATCAGACAGGGTTTGGCTGGCCTGTGCCATCAGCTCCAGCGCGCGGTCCAGGTTGGCATCCTGTTGGTGGACGTGCCAGGCGGTGGCGCGCAGCGTGCGGATGTACGGGCCGATCTGACCAAGGTCGTGCCACAGTCCGGTGGCCCGCTCGAACGCCCGGGTCGCCTCGGCGACCATGCCGGCGGCGGCCAGTTCCCGGGCCGCGTCCGAGGCCAGCATGGCGTGCGGGGTCTGGTCCGGCCAGGTCTGCGCGGTGTCGGCGGCGAGCAGGAGCTGTTCGGCAGCGGCCCGATGTTCGTTCAGGTCGGTCAGGCAGTGCGCCAGGGTCTGGCGCACCCGGGCGGTGTCGAACTCGTCGTGGTACGCCACCACGTCGGGCAGCGTCTCCTCCAGGATCGCGGCGGCCTCCCCGGACCGGCCCAACGCCCGGTACGCCTGGGCCAGCAGGACCCGGGCGTGCGACGCCGGCTCGGGTTCGGCCGCGGTGTCGAACCAGTGTGCGGCGTCCAACGCACTGGCCGCGGCCTCCTCGTAACGGTCCTGCCGGGCCAGCGTCTCGGCGAGCAGGAGCCGGACCTGACCCTGCTCCGTGGTGTCGAGTTCGGTGGCCAGCGCGGCCCGGGCGACCTGTTCGGCCTGGTCGAGTTCGCCCCGCGCGAGATGGATCTGGGCCAGCAGGAGGTTCAGGTCGCCGGCCAGCCACGGCATGTCCGCCGCACCGGCCGAGTCGATCGCCTCCCGCAGTACCGCCTGGGCCTGGTCGAGTTCGCCGGTGAACATCAGGTACTGGGCGTGGATCCGCCGGGCCGAGGCCATCAGCGTGGTGTCGTCGTGTTCTTCGGCGAGCGCGGTCACCCGGTCCAGTTCCGTGTTCAGTTCGGCAACCAGAGCAGTGGTCGCGTCCGGGTCCTGCTGCCCGTCGTCGGCCGCGGCGAGATGTTGGACACCGACCAGCAGAACGGTGGCCCGGCACATCCGCACCGTCATCACGTCGTCCGGGTCGGCCGCACCAGAGTCTGCCAACCCGGTCACCGCGGCCACCGCCGCGTCGGCATCGGTCAGCGCCGAGGACTCACCCCACGGGGTGCCACCGGCCTCGCCGACAGCGGCAGCGATCGCCGCCCGGGCCCGGGAACACGCTGCCCTACCCGGCAGGCCGACCTGGTCGAACCGTTCGGCGGCGTCGAGGAACAGCCGCCGTGCCTCGTCGGCGCCGTGTGCGCTGGCCCACCGGCCCTGTCGGTCGGCCAGTTCCGCCCGCGCCACCGGGTCGAGGTCGCGGCCGACAGAGACTGCCGCGACCCGTCGCCACGCCGCGTTGGCGGCCGGCCGGCCGACCCCGGACAACTCGCGCGCCCGCTCCACCAGGGCGGACAGGTCTGTCTGTGTGGCCTCGGTACCGGTGCCAACGCTGGTCGGGCCGCTGACGGGGTTGTCGGCGGCAGGGGCGGTCCCGACGGCGGGGGAGACCCGCAGACCCAGCGGCAGCCGGTCCACCAACGGCACTCGGTCGAGACCGGCCCGCACCCGCTGCCCCACCGCGTCGGTGCCGTTGCGCTGGTCGAACCGGTCAGCCAGGCCGAACAGGTCACGCTCGACCCGTTGCCGCAGGGTTCGCACCGTCCACACCCGACCGTCCGGTCCGGACGCCATGGGCACCGACCGGTCGCCGTGCCCGAGCATGTCCAACCGGCGCAGCAACACCGCGCAGCCACGGAGGAACTCAAGCTGGTCGGCGACCATCGCCTCCACGTCGAACCAGGAGGCATGGTCGGCCATGATCTCCAGGCCCCGGGCCTCGTTACCCGACAGTGCGCAGAACTCCACGTGTCGGCCGACCGCCCCGCGCAGATCCGGAACACCGCGGGCCATCCGATAACCACGCAGGTGGTTCGCCCGGGCCTGTTCGGGGTGACCCAGCCGTAACAGCGGCAGTAGCGACGACGACAGGGTGTCGTGCGGTTCGGCCTCGCAGGTCAGTTCCCCGTCGAGTACCGGCGCCCAGAAGTCCAACGCCGCCGAATCATCACCCTGCTCGACCCGCCACCGGCCCTGGGCCCGGCGTTCACACGCCTGGCAGTCGCTCATCTCGTCCCGGTCGCTGGCCAGCCACCGGTCGAACGCGACCCCGGCCCGATCCTGGTCTCCGATGTGGCGGGCGATCTCGAACTCGGCCTGGCGCACCGCCCGCGTGCCGTACCCGGCGAGCTGGTAACGGGTTTCCATCACACCGAGCCACTCCTCGATGGTGGCCAGCGGTACCCGCGGGTCGACGATCATGCCGCTGGTGGCCCACTTGAAGTGCCAGTGCAGCCGGTGGATGTTCCCGTCACCGAAGTCCGACGGATCGGTGTCCCACATGTGCAGCAGGCGGGCGAACGGCACCAGGATCTTGTGTTGCTCGCCGCCGTTGTTGTAGGCGCGGACCAGTTCCTGTAGGGCGATGACGAGGATCTGACCGTCGCCGGTCCGACCGGCCAGTTCGGTCAGTTCCTCGGCGCGGACGATGCGAGCCCGACCGTGCGGCATGGTGTTGTTCTGCCGCAGTAGCTGGTACACCTCGTCCGGACCGAGGTTGTCCTGGCCCGTGCCGGTCGTCGGGTCGGTCGCCATCAGGTCTCCTCCGTGGGGATCGAACGGGTCGCCCACTCCAGCAGGCCCAGGAACGAGCGGTTCAGCAGCGCGGTGTCGTTCGGGCGCAGCGGCCGGTTACTCATCAGCAGCGCCTGCCCGTAGATGGACTCCACCGCCAGGCCGACCAGGTCGGCGTCGGGCATGGCCGCGACCCGACGGATCAGCGGGTTGAGGTGGTTGAGTACCAGTCGGGCGCGCGGTCCGGACCCACGCAACGCGCCGAGGATCCCGGCCCACAACTGGTCGGCCTCGGCGGCGACCTCGTCCCGATCCCGTTCGTGTCGGGCCTCCCGGTCGTCCAGGTGCAGCGCCGGCAGTGAGATCGGATGGAACGCGCGCAGCACCACGTCACAACCCAGGGGGTCCAACCGGGCCCGGGCGATGGCCAGGAAGTCTGCCAGCGCCAACTCCTCGGCCGAGTCGACCACCCCCAGGTACGCGGTGATCGCCTCGGCGTCCAGTTCGGACACCGCGATGCCCGGTAGGACGGTCGGCAGCCGCTCGACCAGTTCGGCGTCGTAGGTGTAGCCGCCGTTGACCACGCCGAGCCCGGCGGCCGCGGCGATCGGCGCGACCTGGCGGTACTCCTCCACCGTGCGGGCCAGGTGCACGACCTGACGGCCGCGGGCGAACCCGTCCAGGCTGACCCGCCCGTCCGTTGTCTCGAACGGCAGCCACGGCAACATGATCCGCAGCAGGTCGTTGTCGTGCAGGGCCAGCGCCTTGACCGCAAGGTGGTGCACGGCCAGGAAGCGGTTGAGCCGGTCGGGTTCACCGGTGGCCATCCGCACCAGCCACTCGCGAACCTGCCCGCCCAGCGCCTCCCGGACGGTGGCGAGCATCTCGTCGTCGTACAGGTTCTCCCGGGACGCGGTGGGCCGCAGGCTGTCGGTGTCGATCACGCACCGGACGAAGAACGCCCAGTCCGGCAGCAGGCCGTCGGCACGGTCGGTGAGCAGCATCCCCTTGAGGTGCACGCGGTGCCGGGCCTTGTGGGCCGGGCTGGTGGCCACCGGCAGCACGTAACCGACGCCGCGCACGCCGGCCAGCGGCACGTCCAGGTCGATCACGTCGAGCGGGGTGAACCCGAACCAGGCCACGCACCGCTCGACCAGGGCGGCCCGGCGTTCGGCCGGACTGCGGTACGGCCTGGCCCACACCGGCGGGGTGTCGGTGACCAGCACCGGTTCCCGGTTCGGTGCGGTCACCGTGATCTGGTAGGGCAACAGGGTGCCGAAGTCGCGGGCCAGGTCCACCACCCGCCCGTGTTCCAACCACTGTTCCGACCCGTGCCGGGCGGTCAGCGTGACGCTGGTGCCCGGCTCGACGCGTTCGTGCCCGGCCAGGGTGCGGACGGTGTAGGAACCATCCGCGTGGGCCCGCCACTCGACCGGCGGCTCGGTAGGGTGCAGCGCCGACCGGGACACCACCAGCACCTCGTCGGTGACCACGAAGCAGGCGAGCAACCCGATCCCGAACTGGCCGAGGAACTCCCGCCGGGCCGACTCCAGACCGTCCCGTTTGGAGCTTCCGCCGATGGTCGCCAACAGGTTGTGCACGTCGGCGACGGTCAGCCCCACGCCGGTGTCGTCAACCCGCAGCGCGCCGCCGTCAGTCACGTGCACCCTGATCTCGGCCGGTGCGTCCGGGTGGTGTGCCTGCCGCGCGGTCACCGCGTCCACCGCGTTCTGTAACAGTTCGCGCAGGTAGACCCGGGGACTGGAGTACAGGTGGTGGGAGAGCAGGTCCACCAGGCCACGCAGGTCCACCTGGAAGGTGTGGGTGGCGACCCGCACCGGGTCGGACGGGTGCGTGTCGGGGTTCGGGCTGGGCTCTGAGGTCATGTGGATGCGGCATCCGGCCGGTACGGGTACAGGGCGGCGTGGGCCTGGCCGCGGGCTAGGGCGACCAGCGGCCTGGCCGCGATCGGGGTCGAACAACGTCAGGTGGCAGCGGTCGCTGTCCACGGTCGGTACCGGGGTCGATCCTAGGCGTCGGGCGTTCCTGGCGGTGGGCCCGCGTTGTCGGTGAGCCAACGCAGGCTTTCGGTGAGGTCGTCGATCCGTTCTTCGGGGATGCCCGACCGCAACCGCTGGTCGAACGCGACGGCGGCCTCACGAAGACGGTGAAAGAGGGCCTCGCCCTGGTCGGTCACGACGATCTGGTGCACCCGTCGGTTGTCCGGGTCGCGGCGCCGGGTCACCAGACCAGCCCGTTCCATCCCGTTGAGATGGTGCGTCATGGTCGCCTCCCGGATGCCCAGGTCCTCGGCGAGCTGACGCTGGGTGCTGGCCGGTCGGACCTTCAGCCCGAGCAGGGTCAACCACACCGCCTGTGAACCGCCCGCGTCGGCCAGTGCCTGTTCGAACGCGCGGGTGAGCGTCTTGGCCGCGCGGGCGACCACCAACCCGATCGGCGCACTGTTCGGCGCACTGCTCGGCGCACTGTGCGGCACCCGGCCAGACACCTCGTCAGGCGCCCTGTCAGGCGCCTTGTCAGGAGGACCCATGGCCGCTAGCTTAGAAGGGAGCATACTTAGATATCGAAGACTTCGTCTTCTAAGTCATTGGGAGGGCTGCCGACCATGGACACTCCACCGCGGGCCAACACCACGGGACCCAGGCATCCCGGACCACCGCTCGCCGCCCCGGCGGTGGCATTCGCGGTCCTGTTCGTCGCGACCCTGGTCATCGAGCCGGTTCTCGGTTCGGGAAGCGTGCCCTCGCCGTTCTCCAGCCCAGAGATCGTCGAGCATCACTACGCGACCAGTCACCTCGCCTCGCAGATCAACGGGTTCCTGCTGTTCCTGTCCGCGATCTGGCTCGCCCTGTTCAGCGCCGTGGCCCTGTCGAGGCTGGACTACCTGGCACCGAACGCGCCCGGTCCGACCATCGGCGCGGTCGGCGGCATCGTCGCGTCGGTGTTGTTGGCGGTCAGCGCGATGGTCCGGTGGATGCTCTCCCGGCCCGACATCACCGACGAACCGGCGTTGGTACGTGTGCTGGCCTACCTGATGTTCCTGTGCGGGGGACCCGCGCACACCGCCGCGCTCGGCGTGCTCGTGTTCGGGATGGCCATCACGTCGTGGTTCCTGCGTCGGTTGCCTCGATGGTTGTCCGTGGTTGGTTTCGTGGTCGCCGCCGTCGCCGTGCTGTCGAGCCTCACCCTGCTGGCGCCCGAGGTGGCACCGCTGGTGGAGGTCGGTCGGTTCACCGCCATGGCGTGGCTGGTCGTGATGGGCGCCCTGCTGCCCAGGACCAGGGCGGCCCGGCGGTCCGTGCCGGCGCGACAACCCGTGCCCGCGCACGGCTGAGCCGTCCGCGGCGGCGAGGGTCAGGAGGGGGAACAGGGGAGCTTGAGGTGGTGGCGAGCACCGGAATCGACCTCGGCGTGCCCCAGGTACACCGAGTGCAGTATCCCGTTGTACACCAGATCCCACAGCTCCCGGTTGT
>DATCWR010000382.1:0-10057 GCA_036566245.1 Mycobacteriales bacterium
GTCGGTTGGGCTGCCCGCTGGTTCGGTACAGCCAGCGGCGGTGTTGGCCGGGACGTCGGTGGTGTCCTGCGGTACCCGGCGGGAGGTGCCGCCGTACCCGGCGGTGCACGGCGGCGGATCGCCGACGTTGAGAACCAGGCCGAAGTGCGCGGTGCCGTCGCCGGGCGCCACCGTGAACCCGCCGGCCACCACGTTCGGGTAGGTCACCAGTACCTGTTCGAGGCCCGCGGTGCGGCGCACCGTGATCTGACTGAGCGTGTCCAGGTTGGCCAGGAGCACCCCCAGGTCGGTGCGGTTGCCCGACAGCAGGGTGGTCAGTTCGGTGACCGCGGGCGGGCCCTGCGCCAGCACCGTCCGCAGGTCGGGATCGCTGGCACGCAGTTGGGCGGTGAGCAGGGCCAGGCCGTGGGCGAAGTCCCGCACCGCCGATCCGCTGTCGACCTGGGTGTCCAGCACGACACGTGCGTCCCGGATCAGCGCGAGCGTCTCGGGCAGGGCGTCCCGGGCCGAGTCGAGCAGGGCGTTTCCCTGGTCGAGCAGGTCAGCCAACTCCGGCCCGGTACCGGCGAACGCGGTGCCCAGTTCGTCGACCACCGTGCCCAGACTCTGCCGGTCCACCGAGTTGACCAGTCGGTCCAGATTGAGCAGCAGGGTCTGGGTGGCCACCGGGACCTGGCCGCGGTCCATCGGGATGACCTGACCGGGACGCAGGTACGGGCCACCGACACGGTTCGGCCGTAGGTCGACGTACTGTTCACCCACCGCCGAGCGGTCGGACACCACCGCGCCGGCGTCCGCCGGGATCGGCGGGGCGTGGCGGTCGATGCGTAGGTCGACCCGGACCCCGTTCGGCAACAGGTGCAACTCCCCGACCCGACCGACCTGGACCCCTCGGTAGGTGACCTCGGCGTTGGTGAAGATCCCACCGGAGTCGGGGAGGTCGGCGCTGATCGTGTAGTCGCCGCCGAGCAGTTCCCGGGACAGGCCAACGTAGTCCAACCCGACGTAGGCCACGCCCAGCGCCGAGACAACGGCGAAGGCTGCCAACCTGATCCGGACCGGGGCGCGCAGCGTCATCTGGCACCTCCCAGTAGGCCGCCCAACAGATCGGGCAGGCCAACCACCGGATCGACGGCAGGTGTGCCGGGCAGGCCGGGCGGCGACCCCGGGTTCGGCAGTCCGGGGATGTTCGGGATGTCGGGCAGGCCAGGCAGATCTGGCAGTCCGGGTGATCCAGGCGATCCGGGCGATCCCCCGGGACCCGGACCGACACCCGGCAGGGTGGGCAGATCCAGTCGGCCGTGCCCGTCGGTGACCAGGTTGTCCAACACATCGGACACGTCAAGGTCGGCGGTGACGAACAGGTTGGTGTAGTCACCCCTGATACCGTCCACCGCCGTTCGCGGGAAGGGGTAGGTCAGCAGTAGTTCCAACGCGCCCGGCAGGTCGGAGCCGGCCCTGGCCAGTTGGGACAGCGTCGGGGCCAGGGCTCGCAGGTCGGCCACCAGGTCGTCCCGACTGTCGTTGATCACCCGGGTGCCGACCTGGCCCAGGTGTCGCAACCCGGTGAGCATCGAGGTGAGCTGCTCGCGCTGGTCAGCCAGCACCTTCAGTGCTCCGGGCAGGGTGTCCAACGCCCCGGCGATGGTGGGGCGTTGCGCGGCCAGGGTCGCGGCCAACCGGTTGACGCGGTCCAACGCCCGGACGATCTGACCTTTCTGCGCGTCCAGGCCGCCGACCAGGGCGTCCAGTTGGCTGAGCAGGTCACGCAACCCGTCCTCGTTGCCGGCCAGCGCGTCACCCAGTTCACGGTTGATCGTCTCGATCTGGGCCAGCCCCCCGCCGTTCAACAGCAACGACAGCGCGGACAGCACCTCCTCCACCTGCGGATTGCGGCCCGACCGGGACAACGGGATGACCGCGCCGTCACGCAACCGGCCCTGTGGTGTCTGTCCGGTGGGCGCGGACAACGCGACGTACTTCTCCCCCAACAGGCTGGTCTGACGCAGTTCGGCCCGCGCGTTCGCCGGCAACACGACGTCGCCGTTGACCAGCAGCCGCACCGTGGCGTGCCAGTGCGCCGGGTCACCGGCCAGGTCCACCGACTCCACCCTGCCCACGGGCACGTCGTTGACCCGCACGGCCGACTGCGGCACCAGATCCAGCACGTCGGCGAACCGCACCTCGACGTGGTACGGGTGATCACCCAGGTCGGCCCCGCCGGGCAGCGGCACGTCGTAGAACCCGTGGAACCCGCAGCCGGTCAGCGCCGTCACCCCGGCCAGCGCGATCGCCACCGACCGGCCCGCCAACCTCATCGGCCACCACCCCCGAGCAGGTCCGCCAGAGCATCGGTGAGCTCCTGCGGCACCACCCCGTCGGAGTCGTCCAGATCAGGAAGGCCGGGCAACCCACCCAGACCCGGGGTGCCGGTCACACCGGGAATGGTGGGCAGGTCCGACGTGGCGGGCTGGCCCGGTCCGACCGGCGCGGCAGACCCGACCGCGGAGCCCGGACCACCGTCCCTGCCTGGTTCTGCCGCCGGAGGGGTGCCCCCGGGCAACGCGGGCAACCCGAGACCGCGCAGCATCGCGTCCAGCGACCGGGCGAAGGTGCCGCTGAGCGCGGCGGCCTGCCGGCACCTGGCCACCACCGGGCTGACCGCCGGTGAGCCGGGCAGCGACATCAGCAGCGCGCACAGGTAGGCCGGGTCACCGAGTTGGTTGAAGTTGTTGCGGGTGTCCAGGGTGCCCGAGCGCGGGTTGTAGGCGTTGCTCAGGTTCGACAGCGCGGTCGGGGCGACGTCAAGGAACTCGGCCAGGGCATCGCGCTGCCGGACCAGGGTGTCGGCCACCTGGGCCAGGCCGGACAGGTTCGACCTGACCAGTGCCTGGTTGTCGTGGACGAACGTGCGCACCTGGCCGAGCGCGACGGCGAGGTTCTTCAGCGCAGCGGCCAGTGCGGCCCGCTCGTCGGCGAGTTGTTCGGACACGCTGGCCAGGTTCGCGGTGAACTGCCGGACCTGTTGGTCACTGTTGGCCAGCGTGGAGACGAACCTCTGTAGGTCACGTACCGTGTCGAACGCGGTGTCGCGGTTGGCCGACAGGGTGGACACCGCACGGTCCAGGTCGCCGATGCCCTGGTTGATCCGGGCGCCGTTACCGTCCAGGTTCTCCGCGCCGACGTCGAGCAGCCGGGACAGGGCCCCGTCACGGTTCGCACCCTGCGGTCCCAGCGCGACGGCCAGGTTGTCGAGGCTCCGGTAGATCGCGTCGAGCTCCACCGGGCTGGCGGTGCGCTCCACCGGGATGTCGGCGCCGTCGGCCAGCACCGGTCCACCCCGGTACACCGGGGTGAGCTGCACATACCGGTCACTGACCAGGGACGGTGCCACGACCACCGCCCTGGCACCGGCCGGGACCTTCCGGTCCGCGTCGTAACTCAACTCCACCCGGACCGTCCGACCCTGTGGGGTGACCGCGGTGACGGTACCGACCTTCACTCCCAGTACCCGTACGTCCGAGCCCGGGTAGACGCCCACCGCACCGGTGAGGTGCGCGGTGACCCGGGTGACGTGCCCGCGCCGGGAGACCAGCCAGACGCCGCCCAGCGCCACGGCCAGCACGGCCAGCAGTGACACCACCCGGGTCGCGGTCCGAGACAGGGTCATGGTCGCCATCACCGTCCTCCGACCGGGTCCAGCCGCGGGGAGGCGGGCAGCGGGGTGAGCAGGTTCTGTACGTAGGTGTCGAACCAGCGGCCGTTGCCCAGGGTGTCCGCGAACACCCGCACGAACGGGCCGAGCAGTTCGATGCTGCGTTCCAGGTTCTGCTGGTTGTGCTCGAGCACGTCCACCACCGCCTGAAGCTGACGCAGAGTCGGGTCGAGTTGGTGCTGGTTGTCACGCACCAGGCCCTGCACCTGGAGCGCGAGCAACGAGGTGTCACGGAGCAGGTCACTGATCGCCTGGCGGCGCTGTTGGACCTCCCGGAGCAGCAGGTTGCCGTCAGCGAGCAGCGCGCCGACGTCGTCGGAACGGTCGGCGAGTACCGCACTGACCGACTCGGTCCGGGCCAGCAGGGTGCGCAGTTGGGCGTCCCGGTCGGCGATGGTCGCGGACAGCCGCGACAGCCCGGTCACCGAGTCACGCACCGCGGCCGGTGTGTCGTGCAGGGTCGACGACAGCGCGTCGAAGGCACGGGCGAGCTGGTCGGTGTCGATGGCGTCCACGGTCTGGGACAGGGTGCCCAGGGCCAGTTCCACGTCGTAGGGGGCGGTGGTGCGTGACAACGGGATCTCACCGCCCGGACGCAGTTCGTGTTGGCCACGTGGTTCGAGCGCGAGGAACTTGCGGCCCAGCAGTGTCCTGATCCTGATGTCGGCGCGGGACTCGTCACCGAGCCAGGTGTCCTTCACCCGGAACTCCACCCGGACGTGGTCATTGTCCAGATCCACGGAGGTGACCCTGCCGACCCGAACCCCGGCCACGCGCACCTCGTCACCGGGTCGCAGCCCTGCCGCCTCGGAGAACGCTGCCGCGTAACCGGTACCCGAACCGAGCATCGGCAGGTTCTCCGCGTTGAACGCGACCCACAGCAGCACCGCGATGGCGACCAGCCCGCCGACGCCGACCAGTACCGGGTTTCGTTCCCGGAACGACCTGGCCATCAGCCACACCTCGCCTGGTCGACGACCACCCGCAGGCTGGCCGGCAGGTCGTCGGTCAACGGCAGTCCGGGCAGGGCCACCCGCCCGTCCAGCGAGCACAGGTAGAAGTTGAACCACGAGCCGTAGGAGGCGGTACGGGTGACCGCGTTCAGCTTGTCCGGCAGCCGACGCAGCAGGTCGTCGAGTACCTCCCTGCTGTCGGCGAGGTTTCCGGCGGTGGCACCGAGTTGGGCGATGTCCTCCCGTAGCGGCGGCCGGGCCCGGTCCAACAGGTCCGCGGTGGCCGCGGCCAACCGATCGATCTCGCCGAGCGAGTCACCGATCGCGGTGCGGTCGGCGGCCAACCCGGAGACCACCCGGCGCAGTTGCCCGACCAGGTTGGCCAGTTCGGCGTCCCGCTGGCTGACGGTGCCCAGCACCGAGTTCAGGTTGTCGATCACCTGGCCGATGACCGCGTCCCGGTCGGCCAGGGTGTTGGTCAGCGAACCGAGGTGGGTCAGCAGGTCCTCGACGGTGCCGCCCTCACCCTGCAACACCTGCACGATCTCGAACGCCAACCGGTTGACCTGACCGGGGTCCAGGGCGCGGAACAACGGTGCGAACCCGCCGAACAACGCGGTCAGGTCCAGGGCGGGTTCGGTCTGTTCGACCGGAATCAGGCCATGGGGAGCCAGCATGCGGTTCAGGTCGCCGGGGCCGGTGGCCAGCGCCAGGTAACGCTGCCCGACCAGGTTGCGGTACCTGATCCGAGCCAGCGTGCCGGTGGGCAGTCCACGGTCGGCGCGCACGGTGAAGGTCACCTCGGCCAGGGTGTGTCGAACCACCCGGATACCGGTGACCTGTCCCACCCGCACCCCGGCGATGCGCACGTCATCACCGTTGACCAGACCGGTGGCGTCGGTGAACCGGGCCCGGTAACTGGTGGCCCCCGACCCGTTGGCGTTGGCGATGGTCGCGGCGAGCAGGTAGGTGGCCAACACGGTCACCGTGGCGAACGCGACCAGTTTGACCAACGGCGCGGCGGTCGAACGTGTCGATCTCACCACAGTCGCACCTCCGTGCCACGGGCCATCGGCGCGAACAACAGTTCGGTCGTGTCGGACACCTCCTGTGGGGTGACACTGAGGCTGGGCGCGACCAGGGCGTCGATCAGTCGGCGTTCGGCCGGCGAACCCTGCACGCCCAGGTCTGCCCCGCCCAGCAGGGCGGCCGAGGTCACCCGGCCGAGGGTGCCCCGCCCGGTCGCCGCCGAACCGTCGGGAATGTGCCCGCCCGGGTCGAAGTTGCCGGCCGGTCGGGCTGGTAGGCCACGGCAGTCCGGGCCGGAGTGCGCGAGATAGCGCGGCTGTTCACCGGGCAGGTACCCGCCGCGGTCCCGGACCACCTCCAGGGTCAGGTGCAGGCCGGGTTGGGCACCCCCGAACACCTGCTCCAGGATCGGTTCCTGTTCGGTGAGACCGGCGAGCAGACACGGGTACTCCGGTGCGTACCGGGCCAACAACTCCAACACCGGCCGGCTGTTTCCCGCCACCTCGATGATCCGGCGTGAGTTCTCGGCGAGGACGCCCCGGGCGGTGTCGGCAAGCCCGGTGGTGGACTCCAGCAGCGCCTGCAACTGCCCCTGGTGTGCCACCACCGTGCCGGCGGTGGTGCGCAGGTTGTCCAGGACGGCGAGCAGGTCCGGTGCGGCAGCGTTGTACACCTGTGCGGTGTCGGCCAGCCCGCGCACGTCGGCGACCAGGTCGGGCAACGACGGGTTGATCTCGCGCAGGTACGAGTCCAGGGTGACCAGGGTCTGGCCGAGTCGGGCGCCCCGGCCGGACAGCGCGTCGGACAACGCGCTGAGTGTGGCCTCCAGCCGGTCCGGACGGATCGCGCGCAGCAGTGGCAGCACGTCGGAGAGCACCCGCTCCAACTCGATGGCGGCGCTGGAATGGTCCTGGTCGATGACGTCGTGTGCGCGTAGGTGTCCGGCGGTGGATCCCGCCGGGATGACCAGGTCGACGTACCGTTCGCCGAACAGGGTCTTGGGCAACAGCCGGGCTCGCACGTCACGCGGGACCAACGCCACCCGGTCCGGGTCCAGGGCGAGGTCGACCCGGGCACCGGACCCGGCCGAGGAGATCCGCCGCACGGTACCCACCAGGACCCCACGGATCTTGACGTCGGAGTCGGGGCGCAACTGGTTTCCGACATGGTCGCTGAGCAGGGTGACCGGCACGGTCGGAGTGAAGGCGCCGCGGTACACCGCAACGGACAGCCCGAGCAACATGCTCAGCACGAGCAGGAACGCCACCCCCAGGGCGCGTCGCGCGATCGTGTTGGGCATCGTCGGCACCCCCTACCCGGCCAGTCGCACGGTGGTGGTGGCACCCCAGATGGCCAGGCTGAGGAAGAAGTCGACGACGTTGATGGCCACGATCGAGGTGCGCACCGCCCGACCGACCGCGACACCCACACCGGCCGGGCCTCCGGTGGCCCGGTATCCGTGGTAGCAGTGCGTGAGAATGATCACCACCGCGAACACGAGCACCTTGCCGAACGACCAGAGCACGTCGGTGGGCGGCAGGAACAGCCGGAAGTAGTGGTCGTAGGTGCCCGCCGACTGCCCGTAGTAGGCGGTGGTGACCAACCTGGTGGACAGGTACGAGGCAAGCAGGCCGACCACGTACAGCGGCACGACGGCGACGAAGCCGGCGATCACCCGGGTGGTGACCAGGAACGGCATCGACGGGACACCCATCACCTCCAGGGCGTCGATCTCCTCGCTGATCCGCATCGCGCCCAACTGAGCGGTGAACCCACACCCGACCGTGGCCGACAACGCCAGACCGGCGACCAGCGGTGCGATCTCCCGGGTGTTGAAGTAGGCCGAGACGAACCCGGTGAACGCCGAGGTGCCGAGTTGGTCCAGTGCCGCGTAGCCCTGCAGCCCCACCTCGGTGCCGGTGAAGAAGGACAGAAAGGTGATCACGCCGACGGTTCCGCCGATCACGGCGAGCGCCCCGGACCCGAAGCTGACCTCGGCGAGCAGCCGCAGCAGTTCGGCTCGGTGGCGGCGCAGCGTGCGTGGCGTCCAGGCCAACGCGCGCAGGTAGAAGCCGAGCTGTTCACCCAGGTCATCCAGCGCGCCCAGGGGCCGACGGACCACCGTGCCCGCCCTGCCCACCATGCCGGCCAACTCAGGCTCCCTTCGCCGGGACGAGCTGGAAGTAGAGGGCGGTCATCACGAAGTTCGCGAAGAACAGCAACATGAAGGTGACCACCACGGACTGGTTCACCGCATCACCCACACCCTTGGGGCCACCCCCGGCCGACAGCCCCCGGTGCGCGGCGACCACCGCCGCGATCGCACCGAACACCAGCGCCTTGATCTCACCGGCGTACAGGTCGGGCAGTTGGGCCAGCGCACCGAAGGAGGCCAGGTAGGCCCCGGGTGTGCCGCCCTGGAGCACCACGTTGAAGAAGTAGCCGCCGCACACCCCGACCACCGAGACCAGGCCGTTGAGCAGGACCGCCACGGTCATGGTGGCCAACACCCGAGGAACCACCAGCCGCTGTACCGGCGAGATACCCAGCACCTCGAGCGCGTCGATCTCGTCCCGGATCCGGCGCGAACCCAGGTCGGCACAGATTGCCGACCCGCCCGCACCGGCGACCAGCAGCGCGGTCACGATCGGGGACGCCTCGCGGATGACCGCCAGTACCGAGGCCGCGCCGGTGAAGGACTGGGCGCCCAACTGTCGGGTCAACGATCCGAGTTGCAGCGCGATCACCGCGCCGAACGGGATGGACACCAACGCGGTGGGCAGGATCGTCACACTGGCGATCAGCCAGGCCTGTTGGACGAACTCACGGAACTGGAAGGGCCGCCGGAACATGCCGCGGCCGACGTCCAGGGCCAGCGCGAACAGCCGGCCGCTCTCCCGCAGCACGCTGGTCGGTCGTGCGCTCACGACGGCCCACCCGACATCGCCCTGACCCGCGCCAACCGGCGGGCGACGGCCCGGCGCTCCGGTAACCCGGGCGAGGGCCGCAGTTGGTCGGGGAGCACCGGTCCCGCACCGGTGGCCTGACCGGACCCGCCGGCCAGTTCGGCCTGGTGGGCGAGGCTGGCCAGTTCGGCCTGGACCGAGGCGGCGTCCTTCTCCTCGGCCATGCCGATCGGGCCCTCCCTGCGACCGTCGAGGAACTGACGGACCACCGGCTCGTCGGAGGTCAGCAGCCGTTCCCGCGGGCCGAACATGACCAACTCGCGCCGGAACAGCAGGCCGAGGTTGTCCGGTACCGTCCGGGCGGTGTTGATGTCGTGCGTGACGATGAGGAAGGTCGCGTCGGTGCGGGCGTTCAGGTCGACGATGAGCTGGTTCAGGTAGGCGACCCGTACCGGGTCCAGGCCGGAGTCTGGTTCGTCGAACAGGATGATCTGCGGGTCCAGGACCAGTGCCCGGGCCAGCCCGGCCCGCTTGCGCATCCCACCGGACACCTCACCGGGAAGCTTCCGCTCCGACCCGAGCAGGCCAACGGTGTCCATCTTCTCGAAGACGATGTCGCGGATCTCCCGCTCACTGCGGCGGGTGTGCTCCCGTAACGGGAAGGCGACGTTGTCGTAGAGGTTCATCGAGCCGAACAGCGCGCCGTCCTGGAACAGCACGCCGAACAACCGTCGAACCTGGTAGAGCCGCCGCTCCCGGCACCGGCAGATGTCGGTGTCCTGCACGAAGATCGAGCCGCGCTCCGGCCGGATCAGACCGACCAGCGACTTGAGGAAGACCGACTTGCCGGTGCCGGACGGACCGAGCAGCACCGAGATCTCGCCGGGCGGCAGGGTGAGCGTGACGTCGCGCCAGACGGTCTGTCGCCCGAACGACTTGGTCAGCCCCTCCACCCTGACCTCGACACCCATGTCCGGGTCCCTCCACGAGTCCGGCCGGTGGGCTCGACACCGTGGTCACCACGAGATGCCAGGCGTCGATCAGCCCATTACCGGGCCCAACGAGCGAATCCGCCGCAAGTTACCCATGATTCTGTTGGCGGTTCCGACCCGAACGTGTCAGGGGCAGCCACCCCTGCGGGTGACTGCCCCTGATGCGTTCACACACCCCGCGGCTGCCCGCGGAGCGTGGTGCTACTTGACGGTGACCGTGGCGCCGGCGCCCTGCAGGGCGGCCTTGGCCTTCTCCGCGGCCTCCTTGTTGACCTTCTCCAGCACGGTCTTGGGCGCGCCGTCAACCAGGTCCTTGGCCTCCTTGAGGCCCAGGCTGGTCAGCGCACGCACCTCCTTGATGACCTGGATCTTCTTGTCGCCGGCGGCCTCGAGGATGACGTCGAACTCGTCCTGCTCCGCGGCCTCTTCGGCGGGGGCGCCCCCACCAGCGGCCGGAGCGGC
>DATCWR010000384.1:0-11300 GCA_036566245.1 Mycobacteriales bacterium
CACTCCTCTACCGGAAACTCCACACCCGCGACCCTGTCGTAGATCAGCTTCTCGTCCGCGAGCCTGACGACGGAAACCCGCCGGGCCAGCCCCGCCCTCTCCAGCGCCTTGGCCGACTCCACCGCGTTCTTGGCGAAGTGATACCGATCCTGGGTTCGACCGAAGGACTCGGCACGCTCACACCGAACCTCGTACCTATCGGCCGGCCACGGCACCGGCAACATGTCGCTACCTCGCTGCAATGTCACACGCGATGTGGTCGGTACGGTCATTGTCATGGTCACTTGTCCCCCTCATGGTCACCCCAATCCCCACACTCACCGAGAATGAGCATAAACCGTGCATTTTAGACATCGGTAAGCGGACCCTCCGTACTCTGATAGCCTTAAGGCGCGACGCGGGGTAGAGCAGTTCGGTAGCTCGTTGGGCTCATAACCCAGAGGTCGCAGGTTCAAATCCTGCCCCCGCTACCAGGAAGTAGCAGGTCGGAGGCCCGATCGCCACCACGGCGACCGGGCCTCCGATCGTTTCAGCAGTAGCAGGACAGCCAGGCAGGGCCGAGGATCTGTGAGGTCGCAGGTCAGCGGCCCTGTCTTCGTTTCGCCGTGATCGTTGGTCCGGCCAAGATGGTCGTTCGACGGGATCCCGGTGGAGCACAACGGGAGTACCCGGGACGACCTGGCCCGACGGTGGGCGGCACCGGCTGACCTGGCAGATCACTCGCGGTGGTCGTCCCCATTCCACAGGACCGACACCTCGCCCTTGCGGGGTCATCGATCTTCGGTTATCTTGGAACGGTCGATCCAAGAAAGGAGGTTTCCATGCCGGACATCCGACACTTTGACGAGGCAGCCGCGATCGAACGAGCCGAGCTTCTCTTCTGGCGTGACGGTGTGCGCGCGGTGGGCGTGGCACAGCTCAGCAGCGCGACGGGGCTGAGCCGGTCCAGTCTGTACAACGCGTTCGGCGACAAACACGGTCTGTACATCGCCGCCGTGGACCGTTACCTGACGAAGCGGGCAATACCCTCGTTCGCCCGGCTGGAGAACGCGCCGGACGGACTCGCCGGGATCCAACGCTTCTTCGACGAGTTGATCGCCGCCCGATGCGGCGGACCCTACCGCGGCTGGGGATGCCTGATCGTCAACGGTTCCGCCGAACTGGCCGATTCCGACCGGGAGGCCGGGATTCGGTTCAACCGGCACGCCGACGCCCTGCGCAACGCATTCACTGCCGCGCTGACCCGCGCACGCTCCGTGGGCGCGATCCGGCCGGACACGGTTGTCCAGTCCCAGTCCGAACTCCTGACCCTGCTGGCGTACGGCCTGACCGTCCGGTCACGCGCCGGCGAGCAGGGCCAGCGCCTGCACGACGCCGTCTCCGCGGCGCTCGATCCCATGACCACACCTCAATCCGGGAGAGACCGGTGACGCACCACACCAGCGCCGCGACGTTCATCGTGCACGATGAGACGTCGGCTCCCCAGGACTCGCGCCCGATGCTCGACGGTGCGAGGACCCGGCTCGGGTTCATCAGCACACTCAGCGGCGTCATGGCTGAGTCGCCGCAGCTACTCGAGGCCTACAACGCCTCGTTCAACGCCTTCATGAAGAGTTCGCTGCCGCGACTTGAGAAGCACATCGTACTCATCGCAGCGAGCGTGGAGAACGAGTGCGAATACTGCGTTGCCGCGCACAGCACCATGGCCGCCAGAGCGAGAATCACCGACAACGACCTGGCGGCCGTGCGGAACCAACGACCTTTGGCGGAACCGGCCGCCGAGGCGACCCGATCCCTGGCCACGAAGCTTGTCCGTCAACGCGGATGGCTCGACGAGCACGATATTGATGCCTTTCTCGTTGCTGGGCACACCCAGCGTCATGTCCTTGATGTCATCCTCGGGGTTGCCGTCAAGACCATGTCGAACTACACCAACCACATCGCTCACACACCGCTGGACGCCGCATGGGCCGCTCACGCCTGGCATGCGCCCCGATAGGCGAGTGCAGCCATCCGACTGGTACCGGCAGGCGGAAGGACGAGCTGGTGGGTCCATTCGCCGTGTAGGACGCGGTCGAGTCGAGGGTCGTCGGAGCGGCCGCCGGGATCACTCCCGGGGGCCGTTCTCCGTACCCGGCGTAGCACGAGCGGTCCGAAACGGGCGCGTTCGGTTCGCACCGGGGCGGCCGCCGGCCCGGTCCGACGTCAGTCGGCGATTTCCTGATGTCTGACCTGCCGTGTTTTCCAGGCATCGACCACCGGCAGCGGACCCATGGTCGGGAGACGCACGTCACCTCGTCGTCCATGACCGGAGCTTCTCGGGATTCCGCACTGCCCAGATGTGCCTGATCTGGTCACCCGCAATGTCGAACGCGAGCACGGCCGCGGTGATGCCGTCCTGCTGGACCACCAGGCCGGGCTGGCCGTTGACCGTGCGCTCCAGGATCGCCAGGGGGCCGGGTGCCCGGCCGGCGAGATCAGCCAGGTAGCGGGCGATCCGCTTACTGCCGTGGATCGGGCCGAGCGCGGCACTGACCAGGCCGCCGCTGTCGGCGACCACCGTGGCGTCGGGGTCGAGGAGGCCGATGAGGGCGCCGATGTCCCTGGCTTCCCATGCCTTCTTGAAGTCCCTGACGACGCCGGCCTGCCGGGCTGTCGCGGTCGAGGGAGCCTGCGACACGTGAAGGCGGCGACGGGCCGACGAGGCCAGTTGGCGACATGCCGCCGGGGTACGGCCGACGATCTCGGCCACCTCGGCGAAGGAGTAGCGGAAGACGTCGTGAAGGATGAACGCGACGCGCTCGGCCGGGGTCATCGATTCGAGCACGACGAGGAAGGCCATGTTGACCGACTCGTCGAGGGTGACCCGATCGGCCGGGTCGACCGCGGTGCCGCCCGGCCGCCCGTTGACCCACTCGGTACGTTCGGGCAGCGGCTCCGGGATCCACTCGCCCACGTAGCGCTCCCGTCGGGCCCGTGCCGAGCCGAGCAGGTCGAGGCAGATGCGACTGGCGACCTTCGTCAGCCACGCGCCGGGCGACCGGATGGCGTCCTGGTGTTGTTGGGACATGGCGTACCAGCGGGCGTAGGTCTCCTGCACGACGTCCTCAGCCTCGGCCAGGGAGCCCAGGAGTCGGTAGGCGAGATTGACCAGTTGACGCCGCTCGCTCATGATCGCGCCCAGGCTCGGGTCGGGCCGGCCGCGTCCTGACTCGGATCCGGTGGTCATGGTCCCGGCACCTCCTTGGTCGCACACGCCCTCACCAGTTCGACGGAACACCGCACCGAACTGTGAGGTCCGCGCGCCACCTCACATTCCGTGACGTTGTGTCGTCGTACTGCTGAGACCACGACCCTGAAGGAGAACCCTGATGAACATCGCCCTGTGGATCGTCGCGGGACTGCTGGCCGTGGCCTTCCTGGCCAGTGGCGCCACGAAGCTCGCCCAGTCCAGGGAGAAACTGGTCGCCTCCGGCATGGGAGCCCTCCAGGACCTCGGCGTCGGCACCATCAAGGCCATCGGCGCCCTGGAGGTCCTCGCCGCGGTGGGCCTGATCCTGCCCGCCGCGCTCGACATCGCGCCGGTGCTGGTACCGCTGGCCGCGGTCGGTCTGGTGTTGCTGATGGTCGGCGCGATGATCACGCACCTCCGCCGGCACGAGGCCCAGGCGATCGTGGTGACCCTGACCCTGCTCATCCTGGCCGTTCTCGTGGCGTGGGGCCGCTTCGGCCCGCAGTCCTTCACCGGCTGACCCGCGAGCAGCAGGTCCACGCAACCCGATATGACAGAGAGGAAACCGTTGAACGACATCCAGGCCATCGCTGACCGCGTCGAGATCGAGGCGCTGCGTGGCGAGTTCACCGACGCGGGGATGATGCGTGATCGTGACCGCTTCGTGTCGCTGTTCACTCAGGACGGTGTGTGGCGGATCCCCGACGCCAACGTCGAGTTCGTCGGCCGTGAGGAGATCCGCGCGGGGATCGAGCGGTTGCAGGGTTTCTGGGACTACTTCGTGCAGACCGTGCACCCGGGCATGATCAAGCTTGAGGACGACACCGCGGTTGGCCGTTCGTACGTTTCGGAGTTCGGGCGCATGCGCGACGGCAGCTCGCACCTGAACTATTCCATCTACCACGACCGCTACCAGCGCACCCCGGAGGGCTGGAGGTTCGCCGAGCGGGTCTACGAGGTCATGTACCTCGACACCACTCCGCTGCCGGGCTCGGCACCCCACGCGGCGGGGGCGTCCGCCAACCCGCCGACCGAGACCGGTCTGTGACGAGGGGAGGGCGGTGACCGCCCCATCGCCTTCCCGCAGTGGTCTGATCACGAACCCGCAGATGTGGCCGGTACGGGGCGGCCGTGTCTCGCTGCGGGGACTCCCAACTCCACCGGTTGATCCTGGGACAGCGATGCGCGCCGGCGTCTTCGTCCGCGGCGTTGCACACCGGCCCGCCCGGTGACGCGGCACCTGGCGGGCCCCGAGGATGGCAGGAGAGCCCGGATCATCGGGTGATGTGGGCGCGCGGTGACGCGATGACTGCCGCGGTAACTGATCGCCTCCGTCCGGACACCGGCCGCGGTGGGGCATGACACAGACCGGTCGGGCGTGTCAGGCTGTGCGTGCGCAGGGCCGGGTCGCTGATCGGGGCGCACCTCGGATGGGTCTGAGCGCGGTCCGGGTGTGGACCGACGTCGAGACGGTGGGTCGTGGTGTGTCCGACCCGGGACTGGTCCACGCGGCCTAGTCGAGCAGCGCCGAACGCTCCTGGTGGAGCTACCTCATGAAGATCGTTATGCGGCTGGCTCGACGTACGTGCAAAGACCTCTTGACCGTTCTAATGTTCTAGTATACCAATGTCCCTCACGACTCATCCGCCGTTGGACGGCGGCCCACGGAGGGAACAGATATGGCGACACTGTCGCGCCACCGTACGGACCCCGGCCCTCGGAGCGGCTCCCGCTGGCGCCGACGCCTGGGGGCGTGGCGGCTGGTCGCAGCAACAGCGATCCTGGCCATGACCGCGGCCGCGTGTTCGGGAGGGACCGGGGACTCGGCCGACGACGGATCCGGATCGGATGCCGCGACGTCCGCCGCCGTCGCAGAGGCCAAGGCCCTGGTCGAGAAGTGGAGCGCCGCGAACAGCACCTGGCAGGGCCCGACGTCCGCACCCGCCCCCAAGCCCGGCGCCCGGGTGGCGATCATCACCTGCGACCAGAACGCCGAGGGCTGTGCGCGGCCGGCCCGCGCCCAGCAGGAGGCAGCCAAGCTGATCGGGTGGGAGACCACGCTCTTCGACGGGCAGGGCAACCCGGCCAAGCAACTCGAGGCGATCAACGCTGCGGTCGACGCCAAGTTCGACGCCATCATCCTGGACCTGGTCGACACCAGGACCACCCAGGAAGGCATCAAGCGGGCACTGGACCAGAAGATCCCGATGATCACGCTGGGCAACCTGAAGAACGAACCAGAGAGCATCCCGGACGTCTCGCACGACTGGGTCTTCACCGGTCAGCTCGCCGGGTACTACATGATCGCCAAGTCCGAGGGCAAGGTGAACGCCTTCATCCTGGAGGACAAGGAGTTCTACGTCGTCGAGCACGGCGAGATGGAAGGCATCATGTCGGTCCTGACCGACAAGACCAAGTGCCCGGACTGCAAGACTGACGTCAAGCAGTTCCAGATCGCGAACCTGGAGAGTCAGCCGGGCAGCCTGGCCGCCGCGGCCCTCCAGCAGGACCCCTCGGTCAACTGGGTCTGGTGTTTCGACGCCTGCATGGCCCGGGTGTCCTCCGAGGTGATCGCCCGCGGTATCGCCACCGAGTCCCACGGCATCGGGATGAACGCCAACGGGCAGAACCTCCAGCTCATCAAGGACGGGCAGTACCAGGTGATGACCGTCGGAAACCCGTACCAGTGGCAGGCCTGGGCCTCGATCGACAACCTCAACCGGATGCTGAACGGCCAGCCGGTGGTCGACCAGAACATTCCGGTGCGCATCTTCGACGCGAGCAACCTCAGCGACCTGAGTGCCGAGGAGATGCAGAACGGCTGGAACGGCGGCCTTGACTACCGCAAGTACTACCGTGAGCTCTGGGGCGTCACGGGATGAGTGTTGACACTCACGTGGTGTCGGCTGAGCCCAGCGCGGCGTTGCACGCGGCTGGGCTCAGCAAACACTTCGGTGGGACAAGGGCCCTGCACGGGGTCGACTTCGTGGCCCGCGAGTCGTCGGTGCACGCCCTGTTGGGGCGGAACGGATCCGGCAAGTCCACCCTCATCAAGATCATCTCCGGCTACCACCAGGCCGACTCCGGCTCGATAACGGTGCACGGAAACGGGCTGGCCGCCCACCACAGCCCCAGGCAGGCACACGCGGCCGGCCTGAGGTTCGTGCACCAGGACCTCGGGTTGGCCGGAGACCTGTCCGTCGCGGAGAACCTCGCGCTGGACGTGCCGTACCTGACCGGCCCGACCGGCACCATCCGGTGGCGCAGGCAGTACGCCGAGGCCAGCGCGGAACTGGCCAAACTCAACCTGGACATCGACCCGCGCCGCCCCGTGAACACCCTCGGGCCGGTGGGTCAGACGCTGGTGGCGGTCACCCGGGCACTCCAGGGCATCGAGTACGACCGGAGTGTGCTGTTCCTGGACGAACCGACCGCGCGGCTGCCTCGGTCCGAGGTGGAGAAGCTGCTCGACATCCTCGGCGTGTTGAAGAGTCGCGGTGTCTCGGTCGTCTACGTGACCCACCGACTCGACGAGGTGTTCGCCTCGGCGGACGAGGTCACCGTGTTGCGGGACGGGGAACGGGTGTTCACCGGGGCGTTGCGTGACACCGACGAGGAGTCGATCCGGCGCCTGATCATCGGCCGGGTACCGACGGCCGAGGAGGCCCCCGAACGGTCCTCGCACGGGTCGGATCGCACGCCGTTCGTGGAGGCCCGCGGACTGTGCGGTCGGCGGGTGCAGGACGTCAGTTTCCGGGTCCTGCCCGGTGAGGTGGTGGCGGTCACCGGGTTGATCGGCTCCGGACGGTCGGAACTCGGCCGGTTGCTGTACGGCATCGAGCGGATCTCTGCCGGACAGGTGCTGATCGGGGGCAGCCGGATGGTCAGGCTGTCTCCCCGGCTGTGCACCCGGATGGGCATCGGCTACGTCCCGCAGGAACGCGGGGACGGACTGGCGGTGTCGATGTCGGTCGCCGAGAACCTGGTGGTCACCTCCTACGACGGTGTCGTCCGGGGACCGGGCATCTCCCGGCGTCGGATCATCCAGATGGCCCGTACCGTGATCGACCAACTGGCGGTCGCGCCCCCGGACCCCACCGCCCTGGCCGACAGCCTCTCGGGTGGCAACCAGCAGAAGGTCTCGCTGGGCAAGTGGACCAGGCGGCCGATTTCGCTGCTCATCCTCGACGAGCCGTTGCAGGGCATCGACGTGGGGGCCAAGGCAGACATCATGCGGGCGATGCGGGCCCGCGCGGAAAGCGAGGGTCTTGCTGTGCTGTGGCTGGAATCCGACGTGGAGGAGGTGGCGAAGTATGCGGACCGGGTACTGGTGCTGAAGGACGGTCGGCTACAGGCCACCCTGGAAGGAGACCAGATCTCCCGGGGCAACCTGCTGACCGCCGTCTACAGCGGCACCGCCAGGAAGCAGGCGGTCCGATGAGGTCGAACGTGGCAGACCCGCCGGAGCCGGAACAGGCCGGGATGGTGGCCGAGACCGAACCATCGACCGGGGTGGGGAGCACCGGCACCGAGGCGGGGGTCGGCACCGACGTGGGTCGGGTTGCGCACCGCGGACCGCGGGGTGCGGGCGGTGCGGCGATGCTCGTGCTGCAACGGTTCGGCCTGCTGTTGGCACTGCTGGTCGCGATCGTGGTCTTCAGCCTGGTCAGGCCCAACAGCTTCGCCACCTTCCAGAACGCGGCCTCGATCCTCACCGGCAGCGCGGCACTGACCCTGATCTCACTGGGCATCATGCTGCCGCTCATCGTCAACCAGTACGACCTGTCGGTCGGGTACACCGCGACCGTGGCCAGCCTGCTGACCATCGGCACCCTGTCGCGCAACGCCTGGCCGGTATGGCAGGCGATCGCCCTCGGCCTGCTGGTGAGCCTGGTCATCGGGGTGGTCAACGGGGTGTTCGTGGCCTACACCCGACTGAACTCGCTGGTGGTCACCCTGGGTGTCGGTTCGGCCGTCTACGGCATCTCGCTGCTCTACTCGGGTGGTGAGTTGATCTTCTCCAACGTGCCCGCGTCGTTCAAACACCTGGCCCAGGCACGGCCGATGGGGATACCGATGGCCTTCATCTACGCCCTGGTGGTCGGTGTCGCGGTGTGGTACTTCCTCAGCTACCGACCAACCGGTCGACACCTCTACGCGATCGGTGGCAGTGAGACCGCGGCCCGGTTCGCCGGTATCCGGGTTCGGATGCTCATCCTGCTCACCTTCGTGGCCGCCGCGCTGCTGTCCGGACTCGGCGGGATCGTGCAGGCATCCCGGGTCGGGTCCAGCAGCGCCGACTCGATGACCTCGTTCCTGCTGCCAGCCTTCACCGCGGCGTTCCTGGGCGCGACCGCGATCCGACCCGGCCACTACAACGTGTGGGGCACGTTCCTGGCCGTGTACCTGGTGGCCACCGGCACGACCGGAATGTTCATGCTGGGAGCACCCACCTACATCGAACCGATCTTCAACGGGGTGGTGCTGCTACTGGCCATCTCGATGGCCCGACTGACCATGCGCCGGACCAGAACGGGATGACGGCCTCACGACGCTGTCAGGGACCGGACCATCACCCAGCCGAGGCCGCACCCAGGCCCGAGGAGACATCGTGTCGCAGTCGTCGGAACACATCATCTCGCTGAACGTCAACGGCACCGTCCGTCGGTGCGTGGTGGAGGCCAGAACGCTGCTGGTGCACTGCCTGCGTGAACAACTTCACCTGACCGGCACCCATGTCGGATGTAACACCAGCCAGTGTGGTGCCTGCACCGTGTTGCTCGACGGTGAGGCGGTCAAGTCGTGCACCATGTTCGCCGTCCAGGCCGACGGCCGGTCGGTGACAACGGTGGAGGGACTGGCGGCCGGAGGCACCCTGCACCCGGTCCAGGAGGCGTTCCACCAACACCACGGTCTCCAGTGCGGTTACTGCACCCCGGGCTTCCTCATGTCCACGGTGTCGCTGCTGGCCCACAATCCCGCACCGTCCGCAGAGGACATCGCCATCGGGTTGGAGGGCAACATCTGCCGGTGCACCGGGTATGTCAACATCGAACGGGCCGTGCTGGCCGCGGCCGAGACGCTGTCGGCACCCGACCTCGACGAACCGGCGGGTGATCCGGCGGTGGCGGGGTCGACCACCGGATCGGGGGACCGGTCCTGATGATTCCCGGTCCCTTCGAGTATCACCTGGCAACCGACGTGGAGCACGCCCGGCGGTTGCTTCGCGAGGGTGGCGAGGAGGCCAAGGTCCTCGCCGGCGGAATGAGCCTGATTCCACTGATGAAACTTCGGTTGGCCCAGCCCGCCGTGCTGGTCGACCTTGGCCGGCTGGACCACCTGCGCGACATCACCGTGGCGGATGGCCGGATCCGGATCGGGGCGCTGTGCCGGCACGTCGACCTGGCCAACAGCCCGGTGGTGCGTGAGCACCTGCCGCTGTTGGCCGCGGTGGCCGCCGAGGTCGGCGACGCTCAGGTACGGGCCCGGGGCACGATCGGCGGGGTGCTGGCCCACGCCGACCCGGCGGGTGACTACTGCACCGTGGCGCGGATGCTCGACGCGCAGATCGTGACCACCGACCGGCGGATCCCGGTGGCCGAGTTCCTGGTCGACTTCATGACCACGCCGCTGCAACCGGACGAACTGGTCGTGCAGGTCGACTTCCCGGTGGCGCCCGGGCCGCACGCCTACCTGAAGTTCCGCCGCCGTAGGTCGGACTGGGCGATGGTCGGTGTCGGGGTACAGCGCACGCCCGCGGGGTGGCGGATCGGGCTGACCAGCGTGGGCAACACGGTGCTACGGGCGGACACCGCCGAACAGGTGCTCGCCGCCGGTGGCTCGCTTGCCGACGCCGCCGCGGCCGCGGCGGACCAGGCCAGACCGACCGACGACTTCGTCACCCCGGCTGCCTACAAGCGGTCGCTGGTGCGGACGCTGACCACGCGGGCGTTGTCCCAGGCCGGCTTCGGTACACCCGGCTGACCGGAGTGAACGGCTGGCAGGACGGCGCAGACAAGGTTCTAGGAGGAGTTGTGGGTCAGCGTTACAGCGGAACGTCCGTGCGCCGGGTGGAGGACCGTCGCCTGATCACCGGGCGGGGACGGTACGTCGACGACATCGTCGCGGCCAACGCGGCGTACGCCGAGATAGTCCGCAGCCCGGTTCCACACGCGCGGGTGGTCAGCCTGGACACCAGCGCCGCCAACCAGGTGCCCGGCGTGCTCGGGGTGTTCACCGCCGCCGACATCCTGCCGTACCTGCGGTGTCCGATGCCGGTCATAGAGGCCGGGGTGTCCGAGCAGCGCAACTACCCGGCGCAGTACCCGATCGCCGAGCGGGAACTGGTCTACGAGGGCGAACCGGTCGCCGTCGTGGTGGCCGAGAACCGCTATGTCGCCGCGGACGCCGCAGCCCTGGTCGAGCTCGACCTGGAGATACTCCCGGCGGTGATCGACCTCGACGAGGCGGTGGCACCGGGCTCGGCGACCACCCACACGTCGGGGCCGGACAACGTGGCCTGGGACGTCACGCTGCCGGGCCGGGGCGACGTCGACGCGGCCTTCGCGCAGGCCGCGGTGGTGGTACGGGAGCGGATCGTCCAGCAGCGGGTCACCGCCGCGCCGATGGAACCCCGGGCCGTGCTCGCCGACTTCGACGCCTCCGGTGGCGAACTGACCGTGTGGACCTCCAGCCAGATGCCGCACTTCATCAGGATGTACCTGGCCGAGGCCCTGGCCGTGCCGGAGAGCCGGCTGCGGGTCGTCTCGCCGGACGTGGGTGGTGCGTTCGGCTCGAAGATGGGCCCGTACTCCGAGGAGTACCTGGTGCCGATCGTGTCCAGGTTGGTGGAACGCCCGGTGCGGTGGGTGGAGTCCCGGACCGAGAACCTGACCGTCACCACGCACGGACGCGGACACGTCTTCGACGTGGAGGCCGCCGCGTCGCGGGACTAGCTTGATGAAGTGCGCGGTGGTGTCGTCGAGATTGGCGATGAACGGCTCGGGGGGGTTGGACGCGTCGCCGCCTTCTTCGGTGGTTTCGCGAGCGACGTTATTGGGCGGCCGCA
>DATCWR010000390.1:0-6291 GCA_036566245.1 Mycobacteriales bacterium
CCGTCCCGGGCCTGGCGGATCGCCAGGGCCAGTGCCTCGGCCAGATGGACCGCCTGCCGGGAGGTGCCGGCGTGCTCGATCTGGGTTCGGCAACTGAATCCGTCGGCCAGCACGAACGCTCGCGGGTCGGCCTGGCGGACCGCCGGCAGCAGCCCCAGTTCGGCGCTGCGCATCGACACCGAGAAGTGGCCACGCTCGAAACCGAAGTTGCCGGCCAGCCCACAGCAACCAACGTCGAGTAGTTGCGCGTCCAGACCGAACCGTCGCATCAACTCGGCGTCGGGATCGGTGCCCAGGACGGCGTGCTGGTGGCAGTGCGGCTGGACCACCGCCGGTGCGTCCAACCTCGGCGTGGACCAGTCCGCGGCCCGGTCGTTGAGCAGTTCGGCCAGTGTGTGGGTCAGATTCTGGAGGCGGTGAACGTCCTGGTCGTGCGGCATCATCTCGGGCAGGTCCGAGCGGAACACCGCGGTGCAGCTCGGCTCGAGGCCGACGATCGGAACACCGCGGCGCAGCGGCCCACGGAGCACCCGAAGTGTTCGTAGGGCGATCCTCCTGGCGATGTCGAGCTGTCCCGTCGATATCCACGTCAGTCCACAACACACCGTCTGCTGTGGAACATGTACCCGGAAGCCGGCCTCCTCCAGTACCTCGACCGCAGCCTGCCCCACCCCCGGTTGCAGGTTGTTGGTGAAGGTGTCCGGCCACAGCACCACGTCGCCGCGTGCACCGGTACCCTGCGGGACGCGGTGGGCGAACCAGTCGGTGAAGCGCTGCGCGGCAAAGACCGGGAGTGGGCGTTCGGCGGCGATCCCGCCCAGCCGCCTGACCAGGTCGGACAACCCGGGAGTACGGGTCACCGCGTTGACCAGGCCCGGCGCGGTCGCGGCGAGTCGGGCCCACAGCGGGATCCAGCCCATCGAGTAGTGCGACATCGGCCTGATCCGACCCGCGTAGTGGTGGAACAGGAACTCGGCCTTGTAGGTGGCCATGTCCACATTGACTGGACAGTCACTCTTACAGCCCTTGCAGGCCAGGCACAGGTCGAGCGAGTCGTGCACCGCCTGCGAGCGCCAACCGTCCTGGATGACTTCGCCGCGGAGCATCTCGAACAGCAGCCGGGCTCTGCCGCGGGTGGAGTGTTCCTCCTCCCGGGTGGCCCGGTAACTCGGGCACATCACCCCGGTCGAGTCGCGTCGACACTTGCCCACCCCCACACAGCGCAGCGCCGCGCGGCCGAAGCTGCCCTCGTCGTGGGGATAGCCGAACCGGGTGGCAGGTTCCCAGGGTTCGAAGTCCGCGCCGAGCCGGAGGTTCTCGTCCAGTCGGAAGGGAGCCGCGAGTTTGCCGGGGTTCATCCGATCGTCCGGATCGAAGATCGCCTTGAACCGCCCGAAGGCACCGACCAGGTCCGTACCAAACATCCTCGGCCACAGTTCCGCCCGGGACTGCCCGTCGCCGTGCTCACCGGAGAACGACCCGCCATGGCGCAGCACCAACTCGGCGGCTCGCTCGACGAACCGGCGGTAGCGGGCGATCCCGTCGGCGCTGACCAGGTCGAACGGGATCCGGGTGTGCACGCAGGCATGGCCGAAGTGTCCGTACAGCGACGCGGCCTGGTAGTCGAACTCGACCATCAGCGCCCGCAGGTCGCGCAGGTAGTCGCCCAGGTGCTCCGGGCTGACTGCCGAGTCCTCCCAGCCCTCCCAGGTGTCGGGCATGCCCGGCACCTTCGCGGTGGCACCCAGGCCGGACTCCCGGAGGTCCCACATCTCGTCCTCGTGTTCGGCGTCGTCGTAGAACCGCACGGTGGGGGCGTGTTCGGTCTGTTCCAGCTCGTCGATGAGTGCGCGGGCCTTCTGGTCGGCGTCCCGCTGGGAGGCGCCGACGAACTGCACGATCAGCCACCCCGCCCCCTCCGGGAGCAGGGTGAGCGCCTCGGCGTTGAGATGTTCCTGCCGCTCGAAGGAGACCAGTCGGTCGTCGATGCCCTCCACCGCCAGTGGGTGGTGCCGGTTGATTCTGGGCACCGCGTCGGCGGCGGCAAAGATGTCCGGGTAACCGAGCACCGCCATGGCCCGGTACGGCGGTTGTTCCACCAGCCTGACCTCGGCTCTCAGCACGGTGACCAGGGTGGACTCCGAACCGACCAGCGCCCGACCGACGTCGAACCCGTACTCGGGCAGCAGCGAGTCCAGGTTGTAACCGGACACCCGGCGGGGAATCCCGGGGAACCTGGCCCGGATCTGTTCGGCGTACCGGTCGCGTAGTGCCCGCAGGTGCTGGTAGATCTCGGCCCGACGGCCGCCACGATCGACGATGCGTTCGTACTCCGCGTCGCTGGTCGGACCGGCCCAGAACCGCTCACCGTCGTAGGTGAGCACCTCCAACCTGACCACGTTGTCCACGGTCTTGCCGTACATCTGTGCCGTCGATCCGCAGGAGTTGTTTCCGATCATCCCGCCGATGGTGCAGTGGTCGTGGGTGGCCGGTCGGGGACCAAAGATCAGGCCGTGCCGGGCGGTGAGGCTGTTCAGGGTGTCCAGCACGATTCCCGGTTGGACGATGGCGGTGCGGGCGACCGAGTCGACCGACTCGACCCGGTCGCAGTACTTGGACCAGTCGATGACCACGGCGGTGTTGCAGCACTGGCCGGCCAGGCTGGTGCCCCCACCCCGGGACAACAGCGGCGCGCCGAACTCGCGGCAGACCGCGATCGCCCGCACGCCGGCCTCGATGTCGCGGGGAATCACCACCCCGATCGGCACCTGACGGTAGTTCGACCCGTCCGTGGCGTAGGTGGCCCGGCTTCCCGGGTCGAACCGCACCTCGCCGTCCACGGTCGACTCCAGGGCCCGGCGCAGCGCGTCGACGTCAACCGGGGTGGGCGCGGGTCGGGCCAGTACCGGATCTGGCAGTCTCACCCTGGTGGTCCTGGCCATGGTCAACCCCGCATCTGCTCGATCCGGTCCCGCACGATGGTGGTGGCGATCGCAACCCGGTGTGGTTGGCCACGGAGGAAGGCGCGGGCGAACTTTCGGGCCTGGGTGTACTCGAGTCGTCCGGGCATGGGCGGCTCATTGGGGTCCACGTTCACGTCCACAAGAGACGGTCCGGCATGGCTCAGTGCGGTGCCGATGGCGTCGGGCAGTTCGGCCACCTCGGTGATCTTGACGCCGTACCCGCCGCAGGCCCGGGCCCAGGCGGCGAAGTCACTGGCCGGTTGACCGAACCGCACCCCGTGCTCGGGATAGCCGAGCACCATCTGTTCCCACAGGATCTGGCCCAACGAGTCGTTGTTGTTGATCACCACGGTGATCGGCAGACCATGCCGGGCCGCGGTGAGGAACTCGGCCATCAGCATGGCGAAACCACCATCGCCGACGAAGGCGATCACCTGTCGGCCCGGGAAGGCGTGCTGCATGGCAACGGCGTACGGCAGACCCGGCGCCATGGTGGCCAGGTTCCCGGACAGGTAGAACTGCCGGTCGCCACGGATGGTCCAGTGTCGGGCCGCCCAGGTGGCGATGGTGCCACTGTCGCAGGTCAGGATCGCGTCGTCGGCGGCCATGTCGTCGACCAGTCCGATCAGGTACTGCGGTGCGATGGGGTCGCGGGTGGACGATCGAGCCGCGGTCATCCGTTTGCGCCACCTGGTCATCGCCGTCTGGTACTTCTCCAGGTGGGTTCGGTCGTCCCGGCGCCGCAGCAGCGGCAGCAGGGCCCGCAGGGTCTCCGCGGCGTCACCGACCAACGGCATCTCGGTGGGTATCCGCATGCCGGCCCGGACCGGGTCGGCCTCCACCTGCACCACCCGCACCTTCCCCGGATCGGGCAGGTGTTTGGTGTACGGGAAGTTGGTGCCCACCATGAACAGGGTGTCGATGTCGGAGACCAACTCCTCGGAGGGAAGGGTGCCCAGCAGACCGATCCCGCCGGTGGTCAGCGGTGAGTCGTCGGGCAACACCGCCTTGCCGGGCAGCGTCTTGATCACCGGTGCGCCCAGGGTGTCGGCGACCTGCTCCACCTCGCTGCGGGCGTGCAGGGCGCCGGCACCGACCAGCAACGCGATCCGTTCGCCGGCGTTGAGGACCTCCGCGGCCCTGGCCAGGTCCTCGGCCCGCGGGCAGCCCGGTGCGCTCAGGTAGATCGGCGCGGTGGCCGGCGGGTTGGCCGGTGCCACGTGCTGGAACGGGTCGGCGTCGGCGTCGGCGACCTGCACGTCGTTGGGCACGGTGAGGTGGGAGACCGTCCGGCGGGCCAGCGCGGTCCGCACCGCCGCGTCCACCACGGACGGGAGCTGCCGCGGGTTGTCCACCAGCAGCGAGTACTCGGCCACGTCGGAGAAGAGCCGGTCCAGGTGCACCTCCTGCTGGTAGCCGGTGCCGAGCAGGGAGGTCTCCTGCATCCCGGTGATGGCCAGCACCGGCACGTGGTCCAGCTTGGCGTCGTACAGGCCGTTGAGCAGGTGGATACCTCCGGGCCCGCTGGTGGCCAGGCACACCCCGAGCCGGCCGGTGGCCTTGGCGTATCCGGTGGCCATGAACGCGGCGGCCTCCTCGTGGTGCACCAACACGAAACGGATCCGGTCCTGGTGCCGCCGCAGGCCCTCCATGATGCCGTTGATGCCGTCCCCGGGCAGGCCGAAGACGGTGTCCACACCCCAGTCGACCAGTCGTTCGACAAGCGATTCCGACGCGATGCGTGAGGTCATGCCCGATCCATACCCACCCCACGCGCGTCAAACAGAGCGTTACTGCCGCCGGCGTCGGGTGGACCCGGTGTTGTGCTGGGAAGGTTTCTGGCCCTCGGGTTGATGACCGTCCTGTTGGCCCGCAGCTTCGGCCGGGAGCCGTACGCCGAAACGGGCCGCCCGGGCCGCCCTGCACCCATCGCACCAAGATGCTCATTGATGATGTGGCCATACCTGATACAGTCACGGATGACTGCGTCATGGGAGAGCGTATGGTCGGGTTCGTCGGGCGGAAGAGGGAACTCGCGGCGCTCGACCGGGTGCTGGGTCGGGTCGAGGCGGGAGGCCGGGCCGGTCGCCCTGGTCGGGCAGTCCTGATGCGCGGACGTCGCCGGGTGGGCAAGTCGCGGTTGGTCGAGGAGTTCGTCGAGCGGGTGGGCCTGCCCTACCTGTTTTTCACCGCGTCCGCGCAGCCTGACATGGCCACCGACCTGCGGTTGTTCACCGAGGCGGCGACAGCGTCCACCCTGCCCGGCGCCAGCGTGTTCACCGAGCAGGCACCCGGATCCTGGGACGCCGCACTGCGGCTCCTGGCACAGGCACTGCCGCAGGACCGGCCGAGCGTGGTGGTCCTGGACGAGATGCCGTACCTGATCGCCAACGACGCCGGGTTCGAGGGAACCCTGCAGAAGCAGTTCGACCGCGAACTGTCCCGCCGACCGGTGCTGCTGCTGTGTGTGGGCTCGGACCTGGCCATGATGGAGGCCCTGAACGAGTACGGGCGGCCGTTCCACCAGCGCGCCACCGAGATGGTGGTGCCACCGCTCAACCCCGCTGATGTTGCCGCCATGCTGAACCTTCCTCCGGCCGACGCGTTCGACGCCTACCTGGTCACCGGCGGGCTGCCGTTGATCCTGGACGAGTGGTCCACCGGTGCCACGCTGGGTGACTACCTCGCCGGAGCGGTCCAGGACCCACTCTCGGCGCTGCTGGTGAGCGCCGAACGCGGACTGGCCGCGGAGTTTCCGGTCGAGGCACAGGCCCGTCAGGTACTCGGCGCGATCGGATCGGGTGAACGGACCCACTCACTGATCGGGCGGGCAGCCGGTGGAATGCCGTCAGCGTCGCTGAACCGGGCACTGCGGTTGCTGACCGCCAAACGGGTGGTCGAGGCGGCGCTCCCGTTGTCCACCAAGCCCTCCCGGGAGACCCGGTACACGGTCGCCGACCCGTATCTACGGTTCTGGCTGACGTTCCTCGGGCCACACCTGGCCGAGATCGAGCGGGGCCGCGGGGACCTGGTCCTGGCCCGGATCGAGTCGGGCTGGACCAGTTGGCGCGGTCGGGCGGTGGAGCCGGTCCTCCGGGAGTCGTTGCGCCGAATGTCGGCGGAGATCCTGCCCGAGGGCACGAACGTGGTGGGCGGTTACTGGACGCGGACCAACGACCCCGAGATCGACATCGTCGGGGCAGACCGGGGTCCGGTCGCCGGGAAGGTCACCGTGGTCGGCTCGATGAGGTGGCTGGACAGTCGACCGTTCGACCTGCACGACCTGGCCCGGCTCGCGGTGCATCGGTCCCAACTTCCCGGCGCAACC
>DATCWR010000051.1:0-2570 GCA_036566245.1 Mycobacteriales bacterium
GCGCACGGTCGCCGGGTTCACGCCACGGTCGAGCGCCTCGTCCAGCAGCAGTGCCAGCCGACACCCCGGGTCGGCAGCCAGCGCCCGGTCCACCGCGATCCGGGCCAACGGTCCAGAACCGGTGTGCCAGGCCGACCAGGCGACCAACGCCAGCGGGGTCACCTGGTAGGGCGGGACAGCCCTGGTGGCGAGCTGACGCCACAGGGCCAGGGCCGCCTCGGCCTTGTCCCCCTCGACCCAGTCACAACACAGGTCCCGCACCACGTTGTCGCGTATCGCGACCAGAAACCGCGCGACCTGTTCGTCGGGAAGACGACGGTAACCGCGCGAGACCTGGTCGGAGAGCACCTCGGCGATCTCACCGACCACCTTCCGGCGCCACGACGACCGGGTACCCGACCCGGGGTCCGGCGGTTCACCGGGTCGATCCGGGCCCGGTTCCACCCCGGACTGCGATCCGGGTCCCGACCCGGACTCCGGTCCGGGCCCCGGCCCTGACGGTGTCTCGGCCAACCCGACCAACCCGGCCAGCTCGGCCTGTGCGCGCCGGAGAAGACGCGCCGAGACCTGGTCGGACGGTTCCAGGGTCTGCTCCAGAGCCTGCCGGCTGGGCAACGCGACCAGACCGGCGTAGGTCGCTGCGGCCACCGCCGGGGACGTCTGCCCCTGCGTCCCCGGTATCGCCCGGCCCTCCACCGGACAACAACCCGGCTCGGCGCAGGCGTAGGACCACCACCGCTGTACGCCCACGTACAGCGCGTCCACGATGCGCAGTCCACTCTCGGCCAGGCCGGCGGCGAAGGCCTGGACCAACGGTGCGTCCGGCAGGCCGTCGGGCCGGTCACCGCCCACCTCGTCGGTGTCACCGAAGACCAGCACCAGCACCTCACCCACACCGTCCCGGCGCAGGTAGGCCGCCAGCGAGGCGGGCAGGTCGGTGACCCCCTGACGGGCCTCGGGCAGGTCGACGCGCATGGTCACCCCCACCCGGCGGCGAGAACCGCGGAGGGCGACCAGGACGAGGCTGTCGCGAGGGTGGAACCCGAGCAGGTACGGAACCAGCTCCACCAGGTCGGTCAGGCTGCGCGCACGCAACGGTGGTCGTGGGCTGTGCGGGGTCAGGGCGTGATCAGTCATAGCTCGACGATCCGTCCGACCGGACGCCCCCACCAGATCGTCCGGGCGATCTGTGGACAACCGACGAACCTGTGGACAACCGTTTGCCCACCCGCCCGCGTACCACCAAACTGACAGACAGCCGCGCGGATCAACCCGGGTGGGACCTATGCTCCAACCCATGAACGAGTCGGGGTTCGGGGAGCCACTGCCCGCCCACGGGGTGCGGGATCTTCGGGAGAAGGTACGCCGTCGTATCGAGGAACTCACCCGTGAGTCGGTGGACAACCCCATGATCGACCTCGGCCTGGCCGTACGGATCGGCGACTCGCTCCAGTCGCTGCTCGCCTCCACCGACCAACTCGACGAGGCGGGCCGGCTGGCCGTCCGCGGGGCCGTCGAGTACTTCGTACTCAGCCGTGACGAGACCCCCGACGTGGACAGCCCACAGGGTTTTCTCGATGACGTCGAGGTGCTCAACCGAACGTGCGACCAGGTCGGGCTGCCGGAGTTCAGGGTGCCGCCGCGCTAGATGTCGGTTCCGGGCCCCCGGCCTGGGACCAGACCCCGGCCCCGTGGTCACCCGGTTCGGAAGGCTCGGGCGGTGACGCCCTCTCCACCGGGTGGAGCGCCCCACCCTGCTCCGCTCTTCCGGCCAGCCGGATCAGGGTGCCGGCGTTGTCGACCGCGGCGGCATCCGGATCGTTGTTGAAGAACACGTACACCTCGTCGCGGTCCGACCAACTGTCGGCCAACCGTTCCCACCAACTGTGCAGTGACCGGTACCCGTAGTGCGGCCACGGCCTGGCCCTGCCCTCGTGGAGGCGCAGATAGCCCCAGTCAGTCGTCCGCCACAGCGGCGTCACCGGCCGGCCCAGTCGATCCGCCCAACACAGGGCGGCGCCGAACCGTTCGAGGACCCGACGCACCGGGGTGCACCACCAGGACTCATGCCGCGGTTCCACCGCCACCCGTGACCGGGACGGGAAGCTGCGTAGACACCGGGTCAACCGGTCCGGGTCCGCCCGCATGGTCGGGGGCAGTTGCAGCAACACCGGCCCCAGTCGGTCTCCGAGTCCCGCCGCGCGGTCCATCAACCGCCGTACCGGTTCGGTGGGCTCGACCAGCCTACGGACATGGGTCAGGTAGCGGCTCGCCTTGACCGCGACCACGAAACCGGCCGGGGTACGGTCCCGCCAACTCTCGAAGATCGCCCGGTCGGGCAACCGGTAGAACGCGTTGTTCACCTCGACCGCGGGAAAGCGGGCGGCGTAGAAGGCCAACCATCTCCGCTGCGGCACACCCTCGGGATAGAAGCGCCCACGCCAGTGCGGGTACTGCCAGCCGCTGGTACCCACGTACAGGGGCATGGCTCGCTTCTCCCCGCGACGGCCACGGTCAAACCGGCCCGATCCCCAAGCCGGGGGTGCCGGGCGCCGCGCTGTTCCGGGGCG
>DATCWR010000427.1:0-12873 GCA_036566245.1 Mycobacteriales bacterium
GGCTGTCCAGATCCGCCCGATCCAGGCCGATCTGGACAGCCGCATACATCGGACGCGGCGCCGGCAGGGTCGCGGTGAACGGCCTGCCGGTCAACGCGATCACCTCCAGCGCCCGGACCAGCCGACGACCGTTGCTGGGCAGGATCGCCTGGGCCGCGGCCGGATCCAGGCCGACCAACCGCCGATGCAACGCGGGCGCGCCCAGGTCGGCCAGGTCCGCCTCGAGTTGGGCGCGTAGATCCTGGTCCGTTCCTGGAAACCGCATGTCGTCGAGTACGGCGCGCACGTACAGACCGGACCCGCCGACCAGCACCGGCACCCGGCCCCGGTCGAGGATGTCCTCCACCGCGGCCCGGGCCAACCGCTGGTACTCGGCGACACTGGCGGTCTCGGTCACCTCCCAGATGTCGAGCAGGTGGTGCCGGACGCCCCGCTGGTGCTCGCCGGTCAACTTGGCGGTACCCACGTCCATGCCCCGGTACAACTGCATGGAGTCGGCGTTGACCACCTCGCCACCGAACCGCTCGGCCAGCGCCAGACCAAGCTCGGACTTGCCGGTCGCGGTGGGGCCCACCACGGCCAGCACCCGTTCCAGGCTCACCCACGCCGCCAGCGGGCCACCAGGTAACCGACCCCGTACGGCGCGTCGTGGTAGAGCACCTCGGCGTCGAACCGCTCGTCACCACCCAGCCAGCCGGCCAGCCGCCATGGCGCCGTCCCAGCCGCCAACAGGGCGGTGCCCAGCGTCGGGTCGAGGCACCGTAGCGCCGACGGATCACCGGCGGCCATCCCGGCGGCCACCTGCTTGTCGAACGGAACCGCCCGTTCGTCGAGGTATCCGGGGGAATGTTCGGTGCGCCGCGCCGAACCGTCCCCCATCACCAGTACAGCCAGCCGGTCGGCCAGGTCGTCGATCTGGCCGGCCCAGGCGGCCAGATCCTCGTCGTCGGCGTCGTCCGGCACCGAGAAGCCCAGCCGTTCACCGGAGTGGTTCGACCGCCCCAGCAACCACGCACCCACGGTCAGTGACAGCGGCATCCGGTCCCGACCGGGCCGCACCGGTCCACGCAGCGGTACCAGAACGTCCAGCCCGAACCCGGCCAGGGACCCACCGTCACCGTCTGACCAGCGGGCCGCCCGCTCGCCGCCCCCCAGCACCAGGACAAGGTCGGGTCCGGCCCGGACCAGCGAGGTCACCACCTCGTCACACAGGTCGCGCAACTGGTCGAGTTCCCCGGCCGCGCCGGAGGCGACCTGGGGTACCAACAGAGGTGGATGCGGGCAGAACCCGGCTGCTACGAGCACGCTTGCGAGGATAGGCGTACCTCGGGGCGCGACTTGCTGTGAGAATGCGGACATGAGCAACGACGCCGCCAGCAACGAGTGGGGCCGCATCGACGTCGACGGCACGGTCTACGTTCGCACCGAATCGGGAGAACGTGTGATCGGATCGTGGCACGCCGGTGATCCCCAGGCCGGGCTGACGCACTTCACCCGCCGTTACGACGACATGACCACCGAGATCGAGCTGCTCGAACAGCGGCTGCGATCCGGAGCGGGCGACCCGGCCAGCACCCTCTCCCACGCCAACGAACTGCGTACCTCGCTGGCCACCGCCGCCGTGGTGGGCGACCTGGCGGCCCTGGACCGCCGGTTGGTCCAACTCGGGGAGGAGGCCCAGGCGAAGCTGGCCGAGGCCGCCGCGGCCAGAGCCGAGGCCAAGGCGGCCGCGGTGCAGCAGAAGGAGGCCCTGGTCGCCGAAGCCGAGCAGCTCGCACAGAGCAGCCAGTGGAAGGTGGCCGGGGACAGGTTCAGGGAGATCGTTGGCGAGTGGAAGGCCATCCGGGGCGTCGACCGGCGTACCGACGAGACGCTGTGGAAGCGGTTCGCTGCCGCACGTGACAGTTTCACCAAACGGCGCGGTTCCCACTTCGCCGACCTCGACCGGCAACGCGCCGAGGCGCGGGTCCGCAAGGAGGAGTTGGTGGCCGAGGCCGAGGACCTCGCCGACTCGTCGGACTGGGCCCCCACCGCCGCCCGGCTCAAGGCACTGATGGCCGAGTGGAAGGCAAGCGGACGGGCCTCACGGGAGGCCGAGGACCAGTTGTGGACCCGGTTCCGGGCCGCCCAGGACCGGTTCTTCAGCCGCCGTTCCGAGGTGTTCAGCGAGCGTGACGCCGAACAGGTGGCCAACCAGCGGGCCAAGGAGGCGTTGCTGGCCGAGGCCGAGGCACTGGACCCGGCAGCCGACCTCGGCCGGGCCAAGGCACGGCTGCGGGACATCCAGGACCGTTGGGACAGCATCGGCCACGTGCCGCGCGAGGCCATGCGTGGGCTGGAGGCGCGGATGCGCGCGGCGGAACAACGGATACGGGACGCGGTCGAGGACCAGTGGCGGCGCACCGACCCGGCCGTTCAGGCCAGGCTGGAGCAGGTGCGGGCGCAGGTTGAGAAGTACGAGGCACAGGCGACCAAGGCGCATGCGGCGGGCGACACGCGCAAGGCCAGTGCCGCCGAGGCAAACGCGGCGACCTGGCGAGAGTGGCTGGCCGAGGCCGAGCGGGCGGTGGGCAGGTAGAACCTGCCACGGCAGAGCCCCGGCTCGGGGGCTGCCGTGCTCTCACCTGGGCGGGGCGTTCGGCCCAGAACGTCCCGCCTCGGTGGGTCAGCGTGGTCGGACAGGGGTCGGCGCGGTCGAGGACCTCAGGACGGGGCGCCGATCCTGGGCATACCAAGCGACACCCCGGCGGTACGTGGCCGCACCCCCGCCTCCCAGTTGTCCCCCGCGCGGGTGCGCCGGTGCGAACGCAGCGGACCGTCCGCGACCAGATGGTGCGGCGCGCCGTAGGTAACCACCACCTCGACCACGTCACCCGGCCGCACCAGATCGTGCCCCCTGCTGCCCGCCGCTCCGTCGGACGGTTCCGCGGCAACCCCCACCGGGTCGAAGTGAACCAGCCGCCCGTCCCGGGCTCGTCCGGAACGGCGGCCCGTTCCCGCGTCCTTGCGGCCCTCCCCCTCGGCGACCAGAACCTCGACGGTGGCACCGACCAGGTCCCGGTTGCCTGCCAGGGAGATCTCGTCCTGGAGCGCGACCAACCGCTCGTACCGCTCCTGCACGACCTCCTTGGCGACCTGGTCGGGCATGGTCGCCGCCGGGGTCCCCGGCCGTGGCGAGTACTGGAAGGTGAACGCGCTGGCGAACCTGGCCTGGCGTACCACCTCCATGGTCTGTTCGAAGTCCTCCTCGGTCTCGCCGGGGAATCCCACGATGATGTCCGTGGTGATCGCCGCATCAGGCATCGCCTCCCGTACCCGGGCCAGGATGCCCAGGTACCGGTCCTGCCGGTAGGAGCGACGCATCGCCCGCAGCACCCGGTCCGACCCGGACTGGAGGGGCATGTGCAGTTGGTGGCACACGTTCGGGGTGGCCGCCATGGCATCGATCACGTCGTCGGTGAAGTCGCGCGGATGCGGCGAGGTGAACCGCACCCGTTCCAGTCCCGGCACCTCACCACAGGCGCGCAACAGTCCGGAGAACGCCCGTCGGTCACCGAACCCGGCACCGTAGGAGTTGACATTCTGGCCGAGCAGGGTGACCTCCAACACGCCCTCGGCCACCAGCGCCCTGACCTCGGCCAACACGTCACCGGGTGGACGGTCCCGTTCCTGCCCCCGCAGCGACGGGACGATGCAGAACGTGCAGGTGTTGTTACAGCCGACCGAGATGGACACCCAGCCCGAGTACGCCGACTCACGGCGGGCCGGCAGGGTCGAGGGGAAAACCTCCAGCGCCTCGACGATCTCCACCTGCGCCTCGGCGTTGTGCCGGGCCCGCTCGAGCAGAACCGGCAACGAACCCATGTTGTGCGTGCCGAACACCACGTCCACCCAGGGCGCACGCCTGGTGATCTCGCCCCGGTCCTTCTGCGCCAGGCAGCCGCCGACCGCGATCTGCATGCCGGGTCGGGACTTCTTCACCGGCAGCAGGTGACCGAGGTTTCCGTACAGTCGGTTGTCGGCGTTCTCCCGGACCGCGCAGGTGTTGAACACCACCACGTCGGCCGCGGAGTCCGCGTCCGCCGGCTGGTACCCGGCCTGCTCCAGAAGACCGGCGAGCCGCTCGGAGTCGTGCACGTTCATCTGACAGCCGAACGTGCGGATCTCGTAGGTCCGAGGCACCTGGGAAGTTCGCGCATCCATCGTGACCGCGAGCGTACCCGGTACCCGGGTTCGGCGAGGAGGCGGCGAGGGTCATCCGGGCCACCGGTGACAGGCCCGGGGTGGCCCGGATGACCCGGTGCGACCGTTGTCCGGGCGCCGGCGTCACCTCCGGCTCGCACCGGTTCGGCGGACGGTGCACCGCACCCGACCGGTAACGATTCGCCGACAACGGTGCGGACCAGCGGTCCGGGCGGGAGGGCCGGCCTAACCTCTGTCACCGTGGGGGTTCGGGGACATGCCGTGCGGTCGGTGCCCATCGCCAGACGGCCCCGTCTGGGTCACACCTCCGGGTGCCGTGCCCAACGGGGCATGGCAGTTGGCCGGACCGGCCGAACAGGCCAGCCGACGATAACCCGGACCGGCGCATCCCGTCGGGCCCTTCGCCAGCGGATCGTCCCCCCGGTTGCCAACGGTGGACCGAGGCCAGGCACACTGGTGGTAACTGGCGGCTGATGCCGGTTGACACGGTCGACCACTCCATCCGGAGCAACAGATCCGCACCCATCGGTGGTACCTGACGAGGAGCGTCGAGGCGCTGTGTGTTGTACGGCGGATCGGTGGTGGGTTGTCGCGCCACACCTTCTGGCGGGTGGTCATCGTGATTCTCTGTAACGGCATGGTGATGGCCAAGGCCCGTCGCGCGGGGATACCCTCGCTCGGCCAGGGTCTCTGGCAGGCGGCTCTCGGGGTGGGAATCATGGGTTGGCGTGCTGGGTATCCGCGGGTCCCGTCGCGAGTGGCGCCTCGAACGCCCAGGCTCGCCCTGCCCCGGCCAGCCAGATCGCTCCAGGCATCAATACTCGGAGAGGCGGTGTCCCACCCGCATGCGGTTCGCCGTGAGCACACGCTGGGTTCGCTCCAACCGGTTACCAGACCAGGGGCGACCATGATGGTGACCGCGCCGGCCAGCACCACCGGCCCACGGTCGTCGGGTCTGCCGGGGCACCCGCTGCGTTGGCGGCACCGGCACCAGATCCCGGTGGGTGGTGCGCCGACCACGGCCGCGATCCGGTCCGACCCGGCCGGTCTGTCGTAAGCGCCACGATGGCTGTGCTTCGGGATAACCTGGTCGCCGACGTGGTCCACGCCGCGTTGGGACCGCGTCGGATCGTGTCGGTCGCGCCGCTGTACAGCGGACACAGCGGAAACATCTGGCGGCTCGTGGTGGCCGGACCTTCCGAGGTGTACGTACTGCGCATCCACCGGCGTGGCGCCACCGCCTGCGCGGTGGAGGCCGCGCTGGCACAGCGGCTGCGTGGCGTCGTGCCGGTGCCTGAGGTGGTCTACGCCGACCCGGAGGGTGAGACGATCGGTGCGCCGGTCACCCTCAGTCGGTGGATGCAGGGCCAGCGGCTGGAAGAGGCCCTGACCCACGCCAACTTCGCCGACGCACTGGAGATGGGTCACTCGGTCGGGATGACCCTGGCCAGGGTTGGCACGGTCCGCTTTGATCGCGGTGGTTTCTTCACCGACGCCAGCCTCCAGGTTCGTTCCGCGTGCGGTACGCCCGCGCAGCAACTGATCGCCTACGCGTGGAAGCGGCTCGGCCGGACGGTTCGCGGCATGCCCGACGAGTTACGGCGCCAGTACGTCGAACTGGTGGTGGACGAGGCGTCCGGTCTGAACCGCACCGACGGTGCCAGCCAACTGGTGCACTCCGACTTCGGCCCGCGCAACCTGCTGGTCACCCAGCGGTACGGACGGTGGAAGGTGGCCGCGGTACTGGACTGGGAGTCCGCCTTCTCCGGGTCACCGCTGGTCGACGTGGCCAGCATGTTGCGCTTCGGCGATGACATGCCCGAGGGCTACGTGGACGGTTTCCTCGCCGGTTTCCGGGAAGGCGGCGGTGAACTGTCCGAGGGCTGGGAGAAACTGTCCCGGCTGCTCGACGTGTACGCGATGTGCGACCTGCTCGCCGCAGACCCGCCGGGGCCGGCGACCGGCCGGGCCAGGACCATCGCCACCCGAAGCGTCGCCAGGGGTGAGATCTGAGCCTGACCAGCCACGGGCCGGCTCCGGGACGACCGCACACCCGTACCGCGTGACCCCGGTTCCGGGCTCCGCCCCGGCGGGGCCCGGAACCGACCGTTCAGCGGGCGATCTCGGTGGCCCTCGACTCCCGCACCACGGTGACCCTGATCTGACCGGGGTAGGTCAGTTCGTCCTCGATCTGCTTGGCCACCTCACGTGCGATCACCTGCGCGGTCAGGTCGTCCACCTGGTCGGGCTGCACCATCACCCGTACCTCGCGACCGGCCTGCATGGCGAACACCCGCTCCACCCCCTCCCGGTCGCTGGCGATCTGTTCGATCCGCTCGAGCCGTTTGACATAGGACTCCAGGCTCTCCCGACGAGCACCGGGACGACCACCGGAGCAGGCGTCCGCCGCCTGGGTGAGCACCGCCTCGATGGTCTGTGGAGTGACCTCGTTGTGGTGCGCCTCGATGGCGTGCACCACCTCCTCGGCCTCACCGAACCGCCGCGCCAGGTCCGCGCCGATGAGCGCGTGGCTGCCCTCCACCTCGTGGGTCAACGCCTTGCCGATGTCGTGCAGGAAGGCACACCGCTTGACCAGCGTGCGGTCGATGCCCAACTCGGCGGCCATGATGCCGGCGATGTGCGCGGTCTCGGTGAGGTGCTTGAGCACGTTCTGCCCGTAGGAGGTGCGGTACCGCAGCCGACCGAGCAGGGTGACCAGTTCCGGGTGGATCTCGGTGATACCGACCTCGACCAGGGCGTCCTCACCGGCCCGCACACACAGCCGTTCCACCTCCTCCTTGCTGTGTTCGTAGACCTCCTCGATGCGGTGCGGGTGAATCCGTCCGTCGGCAACGAGTTTGTCGAGAGTGATCCGCCCGATCTCGCGTCGGACCGGATCGAAGCACGACAGGAGTACGGCCTCGGGGGTGTCGTCGATGATCAGGTTCACTCCGGTCACCGACTCGAAGGTCCTGATGTTGCGACCCTCCCGGCCGATGATCCGCCCCTTCATGTCATCACTGGGTAGATGCAGCACGCTGACCACACTTTCGGCGGTCTGCTCACTGGCGACCCGTTGGATCGCGTCGGTGACGATGTGCCGGGCCCGTCCCTCACCGTTCTGTCGCGCCTCGGCCTCGATGTCACGTACCAGGATGGCCGCCTCACGGCGGGCCTCGGCCTCCACCGTACGAACCAGTTCGGCCTTCGCCTCGGTCGCGGTCAGACCGGCCACCCGCTGTAGCTCCCGGTCGATCTCCCGGCCGCGTTCGGTCAGTTCCTGCTCGCGGGCGGCCAGCAGTCGCTCCAGTTCGGCCAGGTCGTGGGCGCGGGTCTCCAACCTGACCACTTCTGCGTCCACCCGCTCCTCCCGCTCGACGAGGCGATGCTCGCGCCGTTCCACCTCGAGCCGGACCTGTCGGGCGCTCTCCAGGATCTCTGCCGCCTCCCGCTCGGCCGAGCGCCGGCCCTCGAGCAGCAGTGTGGACACCTCGAGTTCGGCCCGTCGGCGATCGTTGTCCGCCTCGGCCTGGGCGGTCCGCCGGAGGGCGTCCGCCTCGGCCTGGGCGGTCCGACGAACGGCCTCGGCCTCGGCCTCGGCGAGCCGACGGGCCATCGCGGCCATGTTCTCGCCCTCGGCCTGCACCGAGACGACCTCGTGCACGGCACGCAGCCGTAGCGCGGCCAACTCGGTCCCGACCTCATGATGAGGGTCGGGGTCCGGTTTGGCGACGTCCCCCGGTGTGCCGTCGCCTGGTCCCTGGAGTGAGACCACGGTGGCAGGTGCGGTGTCGCGATGCACCGGAACCCTGCCGGTCGCTGTGGGATGGTCGGCTGTGACGTCGTCCGCCCGCGTGGCCACACGCAAACGGACTGCCAGGGTCACCACCACTGCGACGAGTACGAGCACGACCGCGATCACCAGCGCGCCGAGTGCCGCCGTCACCTGGGCACCTCCTCCCGGCGATGTGGCGCGCGAAGGCGCCGACTGACAGACCGTGAGGAGGCGCCCCGGCGCCACGGATGGCACGGGCGGCACGGGCGCGGTCGGCAGGCAGTACGCCGGCTCCGCGATGACGCGGGTTCGGACGGCGGCCGACGGCCGGCGGCCTGCCTTCGGCGCCCGGATTCGGACGTCGTGGGTGGCTGCACGACGTATCGGTCATGTCCGCCGGGGCGGGCGTTGGTCTGCTGGTCGGTCGCGATCTATGTGCTGTTGCGCGTGGTGTTTCCGGAGTTCACACGGGGTTATCTCCTCGTGGATTCGAGGCTAAGGGGCCCCATAACCAGGGTCAAGCCGGCCATCTGCCCAACGTAGGCTCGGGTCACGACTCGACGTCAGGCTGAGGCTCGTCCTCGAACGTCTCCGGCCAGCATGGTTCCATGCTGTCGCCCTCCTGCTCCAGCACCTCACGCACCACCCGAAACGCGACGCTGGGCGGGTATCCCCTGCGTGCGAGCAACCCCACCAGCCGCCGGGTCCGCGCCACCGGAGTCAGTCCACGGGTGGAGGGCAGCCGGCGCAGCACCAGAGCCCGCGCGGTCTGCTGCTCCTGGTCGGGATCCAGACCGTCCACGGCGGCCTGCACGGTGTCCCCGTCCACGCCGCGACGACGCAACTCGGCGGCCAGAGCCCGGCGGGCCAGACCTCGACCGTGGTGACGGGAGTCGACCCAGGCCCGGGCGAACGCCTCGTCGTTGACCAGCCCCATGTCGGTGAACCGCGCCAACACCTGCTCTACCACCTCGGCGGGTATCCCCCGACGGTCCAGTGCCGTCGCGAGTTGGGCGCGGGTACGGGGTCGGTCTGTCAGCATCCGCAGGCACAGCGCGCGTGCCGCCGACTCCGGGTCACCCGGTGGATCCTCCGGGTGACCCGGCATACCGGAACGCCGCGCCACGGTCAGAAGTCCACCGGAGCCGGCGACGACTTGGACCTGCTCGAACGGGTTGCCTTGGCCGCCGGCGCGGCGGGTGTGTCGGGTGCGGTCTCGGTGGCACTTCCCTCGACCGGCGCACTGCCGATGCCGAGCCTCTCCTTGATCTTCTTCTCGATCTCGTTGGCGAGGTCGGGGTTGTCCCGCAGGAACCCGCGCACGTTCTCCTTGCCCTGGCCGAGTTGGTCTCCCTCGTACGTGTACCAGGCACCGGACTTACGAATGATCGACTGCTCGACGCCGACGTCGATCAGCGACCCCTCCCGGCTGATCCCCTGCCCGTACACGATGTCGAACTCGGCCTGCTTGAACGGCGGGGCCACCTTGTTCTTCACGACCTTGACCCGGGTGCGGTTGGCCACCGCCTCACCGCTGTCCTTGAGCGTCTCGATACGCCGCACGTCGAGTCGGACCGAGGCGTAGAACTTCAGCGCGCGCCCACCGGTGGTGGTCTCGGGGCTGTTGTGCACCATGACCCCGTCGGCGAGGTAGTTGTGCGTGCCCTCCACCTGTAGGTCGTAGCGGTTCATCGACCCGTGCCGGGGTCGGACCGCCACGTCGAGGATGCGGGCTGGGACCAGGACGGGTTCCACCGGGACCGGCCGGGGTTCGACCGCGAACCGACCCCGCAACCGCGACGGCAACAGGTGCCCCATCGACGGATGAACACAGGGCGCCACCAGGTCCAGAAACCGCGCCGACGCCTCCGGGGTGAACCGCAGCGTCCCGACCCGCCGCACGTCCTGGTCGAACGTCACGTCGAGCCCGTGGGTGTCGCGAAGGAAGTCCACCAGTCGCAGGCAGGATCCGGTGCTCACCGATCCGGCTGGAATCTCGACCCGTTCCTGTCCGTCCGGGTCGACGGTGAGACGACCGCCGTCCATGTACCAGACGGCCAACGCGAGCGGGGTGAGCGCTTTGAGGTACTCCCACCCAATGTGCTTGTGGTCTCCGCCGAGGTACACCGCCTGACACAGTTCGTCCAGTTCGGTCAGTGCGGCGAACCCGACCGGTCCGGCCCCGCCGGCGTCAGCGTCCCGGGGAAGGTCACCCAGCAGCGACACCTTCCAGTCCAGGTAGTCACCCGTCCGGGTGGCGGACATGCCGAACCTCGCCCCGGGCCGACCGTCATGGTCTGGGGAAAGACTGCCCCCACCCAGCAGCGAACCGAGGATGACCTGCCACTGCTGGTCACCGAGTCGACGACTGTCCACGGCCATCACCCGGTCACCGGCGACCAGCTCGCCGGCCTCACGCCATCCGGCCGGGGTGCGGACCAGGTGGTTGGAGGTCAACGCGAACCTCTCACCACCCCGGGGCCCGGCCACGGTGAACTGGAGGAACCGCTCGGCCGGGCCGTTGTCGAACCAGTTGACGACCCGGCGCGGCACCACCCGGTCCGTGTGCGGGTCGTAGCTGAGGACCTCCACCGGCATCCGCCGGTCGACGATCACCCCGATCTTCTCCCGGCTGCCGTCAGCGAGGGTGACCCGGGTGTCGTAGGAGGCACACCCGAACATCACCCCGACCTTCTCCCGGAGCTGGTTGATGAAGATCGCGGTGGTGCCGGAGTTGTTCAACGCACCGGTGATCTTGCGCAGCGCCTGGCTCATCAGCCGGGCCTGGAGACCGACGTGGCTGTCCCCCATCTCGCCCTCGATCTCGGCCCGGGGCACCAGTGCGGCCACCGAGTCGATGACGATGACGTCGAGCGCGCCGGACCGGATCAGCATGTCGGCGATCTCCAGCGCCTGCTCGCCGGTGTCCGGCTGGGACACCAGCAGCGCGTCGGTGTCGACGCCGAGCACCTTGGCGTAGTCCGGGTCGAGCGCGTGCTCAGCGTCGATGAACGCGGCGATCCCACCGGCCGCCTGCGCGTTGGCCACCGCATGCAGCGCCACGGTGGTGTTGTGGGAGATCACGCCGTTGGCGAGGAAGCTGTGGGTGTCGGCCAAGACGACATCGAACGTGGGCTGCGAACCCCCGTCCTCGACGGCAACAACCTCCTCGTACGTGTGGATTGCCGGAGTGAGGCTCTCGGACCGAGAATCCCGTGGCGACCACTGGAAGCTCTCCACCCCCTGGGTATGCTGCCCGGCCGAACGGCATCCCACCTCGGTGAGGAACCGCGGTACCGATGCCGGCTCGACCGTCACCGTCCAGCGGTCACGCTCGTGGGTCTGGTCCCAGGATGCGGACACCGTTGTGGGTACGCCGAGGCCGTAGAGGAGGAGCTGAACCTCGCGGGCAAGTTGCTCCGACGCTGTGCCCAACCCCACGGTGGAGGAGCCGTCGATCCACCCGTCACCCTCGAACAGAGCCGACAGGAACGCGCGTTGAAGCTTGTGGCCGGCCGTACGAACACAGGCGGGCACCACCCTGTCCTCGGCTGTGACGGGGTCAAGCCCGTACCGCTGCGCGACCTGCTCCCTGCCGCAATGGAGCCTGGCCCGGGCGTCGCCCGCGACCAGGTAGCCGAGGAAAACGGCCTCGTCCTCGCTGAGGCCGTCACCGCACGCGGCCTCGACGGCTCCGAACAGCGCCGAGACGACCGTGTCACCCGACCGAATCTCCCCCGCGGTCCGCCACACGATGTAGCCGCGTTCGTTGAGCACACGGAGCGGATGGTTGTGGGTGACGGTGAGCACCCGGCCGGAACGCAGTCGAAGGCGCCGAACGGGCTTGCGGTTGTTGTGGGTGAGCGCCACCACCGGTTCCAGCTCACCGCGCTCGTTGACCATCCGTACACCGAGGTCCCGGATGTCGGTCACCCTGGACGTACACGTCACCGGCTGCCCACACCGGGCGAACAGTTCGGCGATCGTCTCCAGTCCGCGATCGGTCCAGACCCAGGTGTCGGCGGTGAGGCACTTCCCGCTCGACTCCGGTCCGTAGATCTCCACCACCCGACCGCGGGGTAGGCCACCCACGCCCAGGGCGACGTCCAGGGCGATCGAACCGGTGGGGATCACCTGGATCGGCGGCCTGTTCTCGTCGCCCAGGCGCATGACCGAGCCCTTGCCGAACTGCTTGTCGATCTGGGCGAGGGCCACGTCCAGGGCCTTCTCACGATCGAATGCTGCCATGGGTCCACCTCGTGGATCAGATGTCTGTGTCGTCGGCGTCGACGCTAGGCGGAGCCTCCGACAATGTCGCCAGGGTCCGCCGAGGTTGTGGACAACGCCGGACGCCTGTGGAAAAGACTAGCCGAACAGGTGTTCGAACACTCCGGTGACACACCGGGGCGACCGGGTGGCCGAGAACCGTCAACGCCGGTTGGCCGGGATCTCGAACGCCTCACACACGGCCCGCCAGACGTCCTTGGCCGGTACCCCCGCGTCCAACGCCTGCACGACCGTGCGCCCGCCCAGGTCGGCGAGCACCAGGTCGTGCGCGATCGACTCGGCGTAACCCTCGCCGAACCACTCCCGCATCCGGAACCAGAAGTCAGACAGCCGCACCCGGCCGAGCCTACGTCCGCCCGCCGGTCCGAACCGAACCCGGGACCGAACCCGGCGCCCCGCCGGCCCGGATGAGACAGTGGTCCGGTGACCTGGAACCTGGGGTACCAACTCGCCAGCATCGCGTGCCTGACCGCGCTGTTGGTCCTGTTGGTGCGCCAGTACTGGCGCCGGGGGCGTTGACTCGCCCGACCCGAACATCCCGCCCGAACATCCCGGATCGCGGCCGGAACACGGTCAGGACGCCTCGGCGGTGGCCACTCCTGGCGCCG
>DATCWR010000002.1:0-3750 GCA_036566245.1 Mycobacteriales bacterium
CTCGCCGCGCTGGCCATCCCGTTGGCCCTAGCCGCCGGTGTGCTGCCCGCCTCGGGCACCGCCGCCGCGGAACCAACCGCACCCACCCCCGCCACCGCCTCCGCCACCATTCGCACGGGGACCGCCGAGTCCACTGGGACCACCGGGTCGGCTGACCAGCACCAGGCCCAGGCGCTGAGCCTGCCCGGACTGCACGACGACTCCTACTCGGTCACCCTGATCACCGGCGACCAGGTCCAGCTCACCGCCGCCGGTGGCGACCACTACTCCGTCACCGCCACCCCGGGTGCCGGTGGCGGAGAATCAGTCCTTGTCCGAGGGCAGGGTGGCGTGGACGGCGTTGATGCCCTCCAGGCCATCCCGTCGTCAGCCCAGTTCCTGATCGCCTCAGGCAAGGTCGACGGGGGCCTGTTCGACGTTCGGTACCTGGCCACCCACGGCTACACCGACGACGCTGGCCAGGCGCTGGCGGTGACGGTGCGGTACAACGGCCATCCCGACGACGCGACGATCACCCGCCACGCGAGCGACCTGCCGGCGAGCAAGCTGGTCGCGGCGGACGCACGTACCGCGACGGCCCAGGTCGCCGTGGACCCACGGCACGTCGCGGACTTCTGGGCGGCGCTCACCGGCACGCCGAACACCTCGCCCCAGGGGAGCGGGCCGTTCGGCCTCGCCGACGGAATCGACCGGGTGTGGCTGACCGGCCACGAGACCTCCACGTCGCAGGCGCAACCGGACAGCGGGGAGCCGGTGTACACGGTGACGCTCACCGTCACGCTGCGGCCCGGCGAGCTGGACAGCCAGGTCTTCTCCTGCGGCGGCCCGGTGACCGTCTGCGTCGCTACCGGCGTCTTGGCCGGCGTGACCGACAACGGGGAGATTCTGGGTAGGACGGCGGCCCTCCGCTGCGTGGATCGCGATCCGTGCACGACTCGGGTGGCCAACTTCGCCGTCCCCGCTGGCACGTACATGGCTGAGGTGCCGCCGTCAGCGTGGTTCGTCAGCCACTTCCAGAACCAGACGATCCTCGCCGTGGCACCCCAGATCACCGTGACCCGCGATACCGCCGTCAGCATCGACCTCGCCAAGCTCCGGCAGGTCACGGTCGACACGCCGAAGGCCAGCGAGACGTTCAACGCCGTCCTGCAACGGCAGCGCACCTTCAACGGGTTCAACTTCTGGGAGTTCCTGACCGGAGGGTATTACCGGTACTGGGTACTGCCGACGGACCAACCGGTCAGCGTCGGTGCCTTCCACATCTCCACCGCATGGATGCTCGGCAGGTCGCCGGTGACCATGGACGTGGACCAGGCACCGAACCTCCGCCTGCACCCCCGCTACCCGAACTACACGTTCATCCCCACTCAGGAACCGTTCGTTCGCTTCACTGGCCGGCAGCGCCTGGAGGTGGTCGACGCGGGCTACGGGCGGCCAGAAGACTTCGCCGGGATCGACGCCCACGGCAAACTCGCCCTCATGCGCGTCATCCACGGAGACTGCACCCCCGGAAACATTGCCACGGTGACGGAGTCACAACTGCACAACGCGCTCCAGGCCGGAGCCGCCGGGGTGCTCGTCGACCCGAGGAACCTGGTGAAGAATCCCGACGGCGGGTGTGACCTGCCCGTCCTGTACTTCGGCTCGACGCCGCGCCCGCAGATCCCGTTCATCGCGGTCCCGGCGACCGAGGCGATCCAACTGGAGGAACTGCTCGGCCACGGCACCGTCAGTGTCACCCTCACCGACCACGGCGAGAGCCCCTACGTGTACAACCTCAAGTTCTACGAGGAGGGCCGCGTCCCGAGCTCGCAGCACCACGAGGTCAACCCGGACGAGTTGACAACCGCCACGATCGACTACCACACCGACTCTGCTGAGCCAGGATCGGCGGAGATGACCCTCGGCGCCTTCCGGCCGGACGAGAACGTCATCGGCGGGACGTTCAACGACCTCGTCACGCCGGCCAGCCGTACCGAGTACTTCGGGCCCGTGTCACCCGATCTGGTGTACACGCCATTTGTGAGGATCTGGCATGGCGACAAGATCTACAGCCAGGATTCCGTCGACCTGTTCGACCAGCGCCGCGGCACCCAGTCCGAGCACGTCGACGCCAGACCTGTCTCACCGGGAGCGCCACGTGTCGACCCGGACGTGCTTCAGGCGCAGCCGGGCAGGTGGGAGGGGGTGAGCGGCGCGACCTGTGCGCTGTGTCGCCAGGGCAATGCTCTTGTCCCCATCGCCTACCTCGTGCGCGGTAACCAGCCGATGCAGGAAGCCCTGCGGTTCGGTCCCAAGGCGATGCACCTGTACCTGGGTGACAAGGAGATCCCGCAGACGACGGTCTCCGGCCACCCCGTGTACGAGATGCCGTCCGAGCGGCACACGTACCGGCTGGTCGCCGACTACGACAACCGGGATTTCGGGAACACCCACGCCGACTGGACGTTCTCCTCGGCGGCCCCCGAGCACGACCAGACGCCGTCTGGGAGAGTCTGTGATTTGGCCCGGCACAGGGTCTCCGACGAGCCCTGCCAGGCCGACCCGCTGGTGTTCCTCAGCTACGACCTCGACGTGGCGCTGGACAGCACCCTGGCCGCACCCAGTGTGCCCCGGCTCACTGTCACCGCGTACCACCAGGCGGCCGACGCTGCGGCGATCCAGGACCTGAAGGTGTGGACCAGCACTGATGACGGCCAACACTGGAAGCCGGCGTTGGTGCTGCCGCATGGTCGTGGCGAGCACGGGGCGCGCGACTTCTCGGTGATCACCGCCGTGCCGCCGCTCAACCAGACCACCGGCACGCTCAGCATCAAGGCGCAGGCCACCGACACCGACGGCAACAGCATCACCCAGACCCTCACCCAGGCGGTCAGGCTCACCCAGGGCACCGAATGGGGGTGGCCGGGACACCGGGTCTGGCAATGACCCCACGGTCCGCTCACCGGGACCGCAGCCACACCCACGAGGTGACGGGCCGGTGAGCATCGTGGGCGCGTAGCGCTGCGGAGGGAGCGAACCCGGAGCCGAGCAGTCAGTGACCACCACGTGGGCCTCGTCGCGCTCAGCGTGACGAGGCCCTCCCATGACGTGAGTCCGCCGAGGATATCCACGAATGTTGTTCCGCCAAGGGCGAGGCAACAGGCGATGTTCAAACCTGCACCCCCAGGAAACAAGACAGGCGACCCGGCCCGCGCTCTCCGCGAGCACACGCCGCCAGAAGCCTCAACACAAAGGCGCAGGTCAGGGCATTGGAGTCACTCCCGCATGGCACACGTGATCGTCGGGGATCCCCGTACGGGTCGACGTCGGCGAGACGGTCCTCGACGGCGTCCAGCGAATCGAGTGCCAGTGCGCCGTCAGCGTGGATAACGCGGACCGGGTCGTCTGGATGCTGGAGGCTGTGCTCACGAAGCCAGCGGACGAACTTGAGCGTCTCGGCGGTGCGGAGGAAGCCTTGGCCGGTGCGTACCAGCTCGATCGGCCGCCAACGCCGGTCACAACGTAACGGTCGAGGTCGGCGCCGGTGTCGGTGGTGCGTTCGATGTGGACGGCGCGGAAGCCCGCGTGGAGCATCAGGCTGCGGGCGATCGTGTGAGTGGCGAGGTTGAGCTCGCGCGAAGTCCGTATCGCGGCAGCCAGCCCGACGACCGCCGCGTCGCGGAGCGCCGGGACCAGGCCGGCCGGCTCGAAGGGCACGGCAGCCGTCTCGAGTCAGGCGGACACCTGCGACGTACGGCGGCTCACGAC
>DATCWR010000019.1:0-15432 GCA_036566245.1 Mycobacteriales bacterium
GGTTTCCGTCCAGTCGTGGGTCGACCAGGGCCAGCACCCCGCGCGGGTCGCCGGAGTAGGCGGGAACATTGGATTGCTTGGCCAGGCAGATGTCCGCCAGTGGCCGGTCACCGATGTCGAGCGCGGCCCGCTGGCCGATGACGAACCAGTGCCTGGCGAGATTGAACTGCCGGTCGTCGAAGAGGATCTCTCCGACGATCGAGGCCAACCTGCCGCCCGTGCGGACCAGCCGAACCCGGTCAGCGGTCCGCTGTGGTTCACGGATCAGCGTGCGCACACTGGCGAAGGTGGTCAGTGACTCCTCCAGCAGAGCCTGCGCCGGTTCCTTCATGATGCGCCAGCCCAGGTCGTCAGTGGTGTGTTCCAGGTAGGCCAGTCGGCCCTCGCCGACCGAGCCGGTGTCCAGTGCGGCGTGCATCTGGTCGGGTTCGCTGATCACCTGGTGCATGACCAGGCCGGCCATCGCGGCGCCGCCGGCCCGGAACGCGTCTCTGCGGTTCGTGGCCGCCTCCTCGTCTCGGCCGCGCCCGGTCGGCGCGGGTTCCACCGGTGTGGCCCGGTCCGGTCTGGGCGGGCCGAACAGTTCGGTGACGGGGTGCCCGGGAAACATCCGCTCCAGCACGCGACAGTGGTGCGGGTGCGGTTTGCTGACCAGTCGCCCGTTCAGCCAGCGGTCGAGTTGCTTGCGACTGGGTCCGGTGCCGACCAGGTCCGGGTCGACGCTGGCGGCGACCCGGTCGTAGGCCCGGTTGAACGACCGGACCTCCCGCAGGTGCCGGTCCTCCACCAGGTCCTTGAGCAGCGTGCGTGGCATGTCCTGTCCTTCCAGGCCCACGACGGACTGCCAGGGTAACCCGCGTCACAACACGCTCAGTGCCTACATGATCACCCGGAAGGACCGTGGCATGGCGTGCCGAGGACCTGGTTGGCACGCCAGCCCCGTCTCTCCCTGTCCTCGCGACCCCGAGCCGACCCGCCCGGCCCTCGGAGTGCATCGGCTGTCGCGCCGACGATCTGCACAACCGATCGAACGAGGAAGGACCAGCGATGTTCGACAGTGTGCAGGCCGGTTGGCTGGCCGGTGACGACTACCGACGGGCGGTCGAGGCGGCCGGCGTGGTGGAACTGCCCCGGTCCGGTGAACCAGCGGAGGTGGCTGAAGCGACGGTGGCCGCACCGGCCCAGCCGGACCCCGACCCCGAGCAGGACCCCGAGCGGGAGACGGAGCCGGGGCGGGACTGCGAGGGATCGGCTCGTCCGGCCGCTGCGCCAACTCGGATGGTGGACCTGCCCAGACTGCTGGCTGATGCCCCGCCGGAGGTACTGGGGCGCACCGTGCTGGCGGTGGCCACCATGCACGAACCCGACCCGGACGGCCGGTGCCGGGCCTGCCAGCCCGGCGAGCGGCGGTGGTGGCGCCGCTCGCACCGCCGGTTCGGAAACTATCCCTGCCCGACCCGGCGGATGCTGCTGGCCGGGGTGAGTACCCCGTACCCAGCCCGGTCGGTCAAGGTCGGATGACCGGTCGCCTACGGTTCGGCCGGGGCTGGGTCGATGGTGTCCTCGGCCGGCCGATCGCGGTCGGACCTGCCACGAAAGCCGGGGTTGGTCACCGCGAGGATGACGCACAGCGCGAGGTAGCCGCCCAGCAGCACTGCGGTGACCCGGGCACCGGCGTACTCCAGCGACACGCCGGCGACCAGCGGACCGAGCGGCCTGGCAACGCTCAGCAGCAGGTCCATAGCGGACATCGCCCGGCCCTGGAGCCGTTCCGGAACATCCCGCATGATCATCAGATTGATCGCCACGACGGCAGCCGGGCTGAACACCATGACCGTGCCCAGCGTCAAACCGATCCAGGCCACCCCGAAGGGCAGCGCCATGGCGCATATGGCTACACTCGCCACCCCGCCGACCAACAGCATCAACGCCGGTGGGCTGACGTGCCGCTGTAACCAGGCCGATGCCACCGCGCCGAGCAGGCTCCCGACCGCAGCGCCGGTCAGGATCAGACCCACCGTCGACGGCGAGGCTCCGAGGTTGCTGGCCAGCACGATGACCAGCAGCAGGAGTGCACCGGCGGCCAGGTTGACCGCGGTGGCGTACAGCAGCATGGCCCGGAGTTGCCGCCGGGCCCAGATCCACGCGAACCCTTCGGTGATCTCCGCCCCCAACCGGCGCTGGCCGGTGGAGCCGTCCGGCTCCACCCGCAGCGGGGTGCGTATCCCCAGCACGCACAGCAGGCTCACCCCGAACGACACCGCGTCGGCCAGGAACGGCAGTGCCCGGCCCAGGCCGAACAGGGCGCCACCGGCCGACGGGCCGACCAGTGCGCCGATGGCGACCCTGGCCTGGTTCTGGGACAGCGCGGCCGACAGTTGGTCGGCCGACACGGTTCGGCGTACCGCGACCATCCGGGCCGGGTAGAAGAACGACCCGGCCGCCCCGGTGACCGCGGCCACCGCCACGATCTGGGTCAGGCTCAGCCGGTTGGCGGCCAGCGCCAGTGGGATCGATCCGGCCGCCACCAGCCGCAGCGCGTCGCAGGTGACCATGACGGCGCGCTTGTTCCAGCGGTCCACCAGTGCGCCGGCGGGTAACCCGACCAGCACCGCGGCGGCGGTCTCGGCGAAGGCGACCAGGCCGGCCTGGGCCGGCGAGCCGGTGACCGCCAGCACCAGCAGCGGATAGGCGATCGCGGCGATCTCCGAACCGACCACCGAGGTCAGTGACCCGGCGAACAGAAGTTGGAAGTCCCGGTTCCGCCACAGCGGAGGTGTGGCGTGCTCGGTCGGGGCACGGTCGCTCGTCATCGACCGACCGATTGGTTTGTCACGCTAACGAGGCTCATGTTCCGAGTGTGCAGGGCGATCGGTCTGAGTTTTTTTGTTATCCACAGGCTGGGGATGGCCGATCACGCTCGCCAGGTCGCCAGAATCACCCGCCCTGGTGGGTTGGAGCCGCGGGTTGTGCACACACTCCACACAGGATGGCGGGGCTTTTCCACAGGTTGTCCACAGGCTGTGCACAGGGCTGTGCACAGGCAGGTTTGTCTCCGTGCCAGCCTCGCTCCTAACCTCTTGGGGCTGATCCGCCGAACGCCGGACGGCTCTGTCCTGTCGTACCGGCACGGTACGAACAGCAACACGGGGTGCCGCCTGCGAGGTACCGCGCCGTGGTGCCACACGATGCCACCGCCGGTTCGACCGCGCCGGGCCCGACGCCTGAGTCTCACGGAGGGGGGATGTCCAGGTGGCGATCACCGACGAGGTTGGCCGGCCACCGGCCGAGTTCGAGCGGCAGCCCCCACAGGACGTCGCCGCCGAACAGTCCGTGCTCGGTGGCATGTTGCTGTCCAAGGACGCGATCGCCGACGTGGTCGAGGTGCTCCGCTCGACCGACTTCTATCGACCGGCCCACCAGGTCATCTACGACACGATCCTCAACCTGTACGGACGGGGCGAGCCGGCCGACCCGGTCGCGGTGTCGGCCGAACTGACCCGCAGCGGGCAACTCATGCGGGTCGGCGGCTCGCCGTACCTGCACACCCTGATCTCCTCGGTGCCCACCGCGGCCAACGCCGGCTACTACGCGCAGATCGTGGCCGAGCGGGCGGTGCTGCGCCGGCTGGTCGAGGCAGGTACCAGGATCGTGCACCTGGGTTACGGCGCCGCGGCCGGTCAGGGCGGCAACGTGGACGAGGTGGTGGACCGGGCCCAGGCGGCGATCTACGACGTCACCGAGCACCGGATGTCCGAGGACTACGTGCGCCTGGAGGAGTTGCTCCAGGGCACCATGGACGAGATCGACGCGATCTCCTCGCGCGGTGGCGCCAGCGTGGGGGTGCCAACCGGCTTCTCCGAACTGGACCAGATCACCAACGGCCTGCACGCCGGACAGATGGTCATCGTCGCCGCGAGACCAGCGATCGGTAAGGCGCTCGCCCTGGACACGCCGCTGCCCACCCCTTCCGGGTGGACGACGATGGGCGAGGTCCGGGTCGGCGACTGGCTGATCGGCGCGGACGGCAGGCCGACCCAGGTCGTCGCGGCGACCGAGGTGATGCACGGCCGACCCTGCTACGAGGTGGAGTTCTCCGACGGCACCGTGATCGTCGCCGACGAGGCACACCAGTGGCGGACCACCACCGGGCCCGCCCGGCGGGTGGGCGTGGTGACGACGGCGGACCTTGCGGCCACCCTGCGCCGTGACCCGCTCGGTGGGCGGGGGAACCATGCGGTGCCGGTCGCCGGCGCGTACCAACTCCCCGAGTGTGACCTGCCGGTACCGCCCTACCGGTTGGGTGTCTGGCTGGCCGGTGCTGGTCCGACCCGGGTCACCTCGCCCGATCCGGTACCGCCGCCTGCCGGGTCGGATCCGGCCGCACCCGTCCAGGGCATCGAGCCGGCCGTGCTCCGGTCGATGGGTGTCCTGGGTAACAGGCACATCCCGCCGCGGTACCTTCGCGCCTCCGCGCGACAACGGCGTGCGCTGCTCGCCGGACTGCTCGACGTCAGCGGACAGGTGGCCGAGGCCGGAGCGGTGTGGTTCGCGGCGACCAACCGACAGCTTGCCCGGGACGTGCACGAACTGGTGCTGACCCTGGGCCACCCGGCCGTGCTGCGGACCAGACCGGGGCGTGCGGGCGGTCCGCCCACCTACCTTGTCGACCTCGTCCCGAGGGAGGCTGTTTCTCGGCTGGACCGGACGGCTGTCGCTCGGGCCGGTACCACCCGGGCGAGCGCCAGTCGCGACATCGTGGCGGTACGGCCGGTGGAGAGCGTGCCGGTGCGGTGCGTCCAGGTGGACAACACCGATCACCTCTACCTGGCCAGCCGGTCGATGATTCCGACCCACAACTCCACCCTGGGACTGGACTTTGCGCGGTCGTGTTCCATCCGCAACGGCCTGACCTCGGTCATCTTCTCGCTGGAGATGAGCCGTTCCGAGATCACCATGCGGCTGCTGTCGGCCGAGGCCAAGGTTCCGCTGCACCACATGCGGTCCGGCCACATGAGCGACGACGACTGGGCCCGGTTGGCCCGGCGGATGGGCGAGGTGGCCGACGCCCCGCTGTACATCGACGACTCGCCGAACCTGACCATGATGGAGATCCGGGCCAAGGCCCGCCGGCTGCGACAACGGCACGACCTGCGGCTGATCGTGGTCGACTACCTCCAGTTGCTGACCAGCGGCCGGCGGGTTGAGAGCCGCCAGCAGGAGGTCAGCGAGTTCTCCCGGTCGCTCAAGCTGCTGGCCAAGGAACTGGAGATCCCGGTCATCGCGATCTGTCAGCTCAACCGCGGTCCGGAACAGCGCAACGACAAGAAACCCATGCTGGCCGATCTACGTGAATCGGGTTGCATGACAAGAGAAACGACCCTGCTGCGGGCGGACACCGGTGCACCGGTCACGTTCGGGGACCTGCTCGACAACGGGCACGACGGGGTTCTGCTGTGGTCCTTGGACGAAAACCGGCGGCTGGTCCCAGCACCGGTCACGAACGTGTTCCCGTCCGGGACGAAGGAAACCTACCGGTTGCGACTCGCGACCGGACGGGAGGTCACCGCCTCGGGCAACCACAGGTTCCTCACGATCGGGGGCTGGGTCACACTCGACGCACTGTCGGTGAGCGACCGGATCGCGATCCCCCGGCGAACACCAGCCCCGATCGGCGCCGGTCTCGGCTGGTCCGAACACCGACTCGGCCTGCTCGCCCACCTCATCGGCGCGGGGCGGGTGCTACCGGAACAGGTCAACTACAGATCCCGGCATGAGGACAACCTGCGGTTCGTCATTGATGCGGCTGCTGCCGAGTTCGGCCTTGTCTCGCAGCCGGTCCGCCAGAAGGGCGGGTTGGGTCTGACGGTGCCGACACCGGCGGATGCCCGCGGGGACGGCCACCCGATCCATGCCTGGTTCGCCGAACTCGGCATAGACCGGGTCGATGGTCGAGCCACCAGGCTTCCTGATCTGCTGTACTCCGCTGACGACGCCGAGGTGGCCCTGTTCCTGCGCCACCTGTGGGCGACCGGTGGCACCGGCCCGAACGGTGACTTGCCCGACCCGTGCTACTCGTCACCCAGTCGGGTCCTGGTGGACGGCGTGGCGACGCTGTTGTCCCGGTTCGGGATCGTCGCCCGCATCCACCCGCTGGCAACGGACGTCCCTCGGTCCGGTTGGCGGCTGGTCATCGCGGACGCGCTGGACATCAGCCGGTTCCGTACCCTGGTGGACGGACAGGCCGGCGGTCGGGACTCCGCCACCGACACCGCGGCGACCGACATGCGGGAGCCGGTGGACGACATTCGGTGGGATCGGGTGGTGGCGATCGAACCGCTTGGACCCCAGCCTGTGTACGACGCCACGGTGAAGGAGACACACAACTTCGTCGCCAACGGGATCGTCGCGCACAACAGCCTGGAGCAGGACGCGGATATGGTCATTCTGCTGTACCGGGAAGACGCGTTCGAGAAGGAGTCACCCCGGGCCGGCGAGGCCGACCTGATCCTGGCCAAGCACCGCAACGGCCCGACCGCCACCGTCACCGTCGCCTTCCAGGGCCACTACTCCCGCTTCATCGACATGCAACAGGGCTGATCCGGGACTGGCCCGACCCGTTCGGCGCGGTCCCGGTCACCCGTCCGGGCGATGTTTCATGTGAAACCGTGGCCCGGTCAGGCCAGGCGCCGCTGGGAGTCCTGGGTCTGCCGCACCGAGGCCACCGGCCGCAACCGCCGCATGTGGAACCGCTCGTCCGTGCCGTCGTCAACCAGTAGGCCGTCGTCGTGCAGGTTGCGTACGGCTCGCCGGACGTGTGTGCTGCCGGCCAGGCCGAGGGTGTCGCCGTACACGTCCACCAGACGCTCGGCCAGCACGAACGGGCCGTGGTCCACCAGTAGCCGGACGATGTTCCGCTCGATCGAGGTGATCCACTTCGGCTCGTGCCGTCGCTGGTATGCCTCCAGGCTGAGCCCGGTCCGGGTCTCCTCCACGCTGAACAGGCTGAGCTGCCCGACCTGCTCACGGGCGCGCCGCGCCTCGTTCCCACCCTGGAGGGTCTGCCACCTCTCGTACCAGTCCAGGCCGGCCTGACCGAGCGTGTCGGCCGCGTACCAGAGTCCGTCCAGACCTCGGGCGCAGCTCACGAACACCGCAGCCGGCAGATGCCCGGCGCGCAGCCGCACCGGCATGGCCGCGGTCCGGAACCCGGTCTGCCGTTCCACCTGCTGGGCGAACCGGCCGGCGATCCGCAGGGCCACCCGGCCGGCCCGGCCGAGGTCGTCCACCGCCTCGATGGTCATCGCGTCACGGTGCCACCACGGACCGCCGAGGAACCGGTCCAGTCGCTCGACCAGCACCACCTCGGCCTCACCGGGGATCCGGTGTTCCGCCTCGGCCTCCCGCAGCGCACTGCCCACCCGGGCCAGTCCGGCCACGTCCAGGTGCACCAGCACCTCGGTGGGGGCCAGGCCACGGGCCAGCAACCGCCCGGTGAACTGTTCGTGGTCGAGTGCCGTCGTGCTCGGATCCAGCAGGGCGAACAGGGCCGAGTCAGGTACCAGTGACAGGATGCCGGGCAGGTGGTCGGACAGGTCACCGGCGAACAGGCGGTAGTCGAAGTCGCGGAACGGTGCCAGGACCGAACGCAGCACCGCGAACGCGGTCCGGTCCCCCTCCACGAAGATGCCGGTGATGGGGTGTCCGTCGTTGCCCGGGTTCGCGCTGGCCGCCACCAGCAACGGACAGCCCGGACTGCCGTCGGCATGTTGACCCGGTCCCGGGTACCCGTCCAGGAAGACGACCCGCCGACCGGCCGACCACGCGCCGACCCTGGCGGCGAAGGCCGCCGGCAACCGTCGCAGGATGCCGTGCTTGAACACGGCCTCGGCCTGGCGCTCGTGGACGACGAGTCCGTCGTCAACCCTCACCACTGCCCCCTGGTATCAGACATACGGACAGAACGTAGCGATGAAGAACTGTGGGCCACCAACACACGCGGCGATTCCCGGCAGACCCGCCGACGACTCGCCAGCGGACCGTACCGATCGGCCCGCCGCGTGGGTGGGCCGGCCCAACCGCCGAGACGACGGTACGCGCTGGCACTGACCAGTGCGCGTCGATCGGCCCCGCGCATACCGGTGAACCGGGCACACCACCCCATCAGGCGGACCATACGGTGTTCGGGTGGCTGTACTACTCGCCCTGCTCGCGGCGGTCTCCTACGGTTCATCGGACTTCGTCGCGGGGCTGATGACCCGGCGGTCCGGCCCGTTGGCGGTGCTGGTCACCGGTGAGGTCGCCGGGGTGGTGTTGCTCGCCGCGGCGCTGCCCATGCTCGGCGGATCGCCGGGGGTGCGTCCGCTGGCCTGGGGAGTGCTGGCCGGCCTCGGCACCACCGTGGGCACCATGGCCCTGTACCGGGGGCTGGGCGTCGGGCGGATGAACGTGGTCGCGCCGCTGTCCGGGGTTGGCGCGGCAGTGCTGCCGGTGCTCGCCGGGGTGGCGCTCGGGGAACGGCTCGGCGCGCTGCCCACGGTCGGTGTGCTGGTGGCGGTGGTGGCGATCGTGACGGTGTGTTCCGGTGCCCGGGGCCGGACCGGTGACCAGCCGACCAGGCTGGGCGTGCCCGAGGGACTGCTTGCCGGCGTCGGGTTCGCCGTGCTGTTCGTGGCGTTGCAGCGGGCCGGTACCGATGCCGGTCTGTGGCCGTTGCTCGCCGCGCAGGTGTTCTCGCTGGGGGTCCTGGCCGCCTTCGGGTGGGTCACTGGGCGGAGGCTGCGCCCGGCCGGCGGCCAACTGACCGGAGCCGTGGCGGCCGGGCTGCTGGGTGTGGGCGCGGTGCTGTTGTTCGTGCTGGCAACCGGTCACGGACTGTTGTCGGTGGTGGCCGTGGTGACATCGCTGTACCCGGCCGTGACGGTCGCGCTCGCCGTCACCGTGCTGGGTGAACGGGTGGCCCGGATCCAGTTGGCGGGCCTGGTCGCGGCCGCCGCGGCGGTTGCGCTGATCGTGCTCGAGTGACGGTGGACCGGTCGGGCGGCGCGTTCGTCCGCCGCGAGGTGAGATTGACCGGTGCGGGAGTTGGCAGACCACGTCGGGGTGTGGACCCGGGATGACCGCGCCGGGCAGCCGTACCGGTACCTGCCGGTGGAGGTCCCGGCTGGGTGCCCCGGACTGGCGGTGAGCCTGGAGTACGACCGGTCCGCCGGTGTGCTCGACCTGGGTTGCCTGGGGCCGGCCGGGTTCCGTGGTTGGTCGGGTGGCGCCCGTGAGTGGTTCGTGATCGGACCGTCGGCGGCCACCCCCGGATACCTGCCCGGCGAGGTGGAACCGGGCACCTGGCACGTCGTGCTGGGGTTGCACCGGGTCGGTCCACACGGGGTGCGGTGGCGTCTGACCGCGCGTAGCGGGCCGGTCACCGCACCCGAGCCGGTCCCGATCCCCCGGGTGGTCCACCGGCCGCCCCGGCGGGACCTGCCGCACGCGCCTGGTCTGGTCTGGCTGGCCGGCGACCCGCACACCCACTCGGTGCACTCCGACGGGGTCCTCACCATCGGGGAACTGGCCGCGCTCGGTGCGGCCCGCGGGCTGGACTTTCTCGCCGTCACCGACCACAACACGATCAGTCAGCACGCCGAGTTGGACCGGGTCGGCGCGGCCCTGGACGTGGTGCTGCTGCCCGGGCAGGAGGTCACCAGCGAGTGGGGGCACGCCGGGGTGCTCGGTGACGTGGGGTGGATCGACTTTCGGAACCCGGCCGAGGACTGGCTGGCCGAAACCGAACGGCGGGGCGGCCTGATGTCGATCAACCATCCACTGGCGGCCGACTGTGCCTGGCGGCAACCCCTGGTGCGCCGCCCGCCGTTGGCCGAGGTGTGGCACTGGACGTGGCTGGACCGGCGCTGGGGCGGGCCGGTGGCCTGGTGGATCGCGCACGGGCCGGGGGTGACGCCGGTGGGTGGCAGTGACTGGCACCGCCCGGGCGCGGACGCACCGCCCGGTGAGCCCACCACCTGGGTGGCCTGCGCCGACGAGTCGGCCGAGGCGGTGCTGGCCGGGCTTCGGGCCGGTCGTACCGCGGTGTCGGCCACCCGGGACGGTCCGGTGGTGCTGCGGGTGGACGGTGAACTGGTCACGGTCGGTGCCGAGGGTCTGTTGTTGGTCGGACCGGACGGCCGGCGTACCCCGATACGGCGTGACCTGGCGCGTTTCCCCGCGCCGAGTGGTCCGCACCTGGTCGAGGATCACGACGGCGCGGTGCTGGCACTGGGTGGCTGACCCGTTCGCCGGAGGTGTGCGTGTTGTTCGCGCGGGTATCACGGCTGTCGTCCGAGCGGGCGAACTCAGGAGGGGCGGCCATGGTCGAGACCGCGACGCAGCGTAGTGACAGTCAGCCGCTGCTGCACCGGCACGGCAGAGAGATCCAGCGGTTCGGGACACTCCGGCTGCTCCCGCTGGCGCTGTCGTTCGAGGCGCGGATGGAGAGCTGTCAGCGGTTGAACAAGGTGCTCAGTGACACCCAGATCCTCTACAACATGTACAAGAAGCACCACTGGCTGGTGCGGGGGCACACCTTCTACCAGCTCCACCTACTCCTGGACAAGCACGCCAGTGAGCAGCTCGCACTGGTCGACAGCATGGCCGAACGGGTGCAGACCCTGGGCGGTATCGCGGTGGGGGACCCGCGCCAGGTCGCCGAGATCACCACCGTGCCCCGACCGCCGGACGGAGCCGAGGAGGTCCCGGCGATGCTCTCCCGGCTGCTGGAGGCACACGAGATCGTGATCACCGACGTGCGCGAGGCGGCCCGGCGGGCCGCCGAGATGGGCGACGACGGCACCAACGACCTGCTGGTCAGCGAGGTGTTGCGGACCAACGAACTTCAGGTCTGGTTCATCGCCGAGCACCTGGTGGACACCCCCGCGGTCTGACCGGCTCCCGACGGCTGTTGCCGCTGACCACGTTGGCCGCCCGGTGCCCGCGTCACCGCAGGACGGCTCGGTCGTTGTGCAGCACGAACCGGGACGGGTCAACCAGCCGGCGGGGTGTGTCGGGTCGTGGGTCAGATGTCGAGAGTGGACGGTCTGCGAGGCCGGACGGTCCAACGCGATCGGGACTCCGTCGCGACCTACCCCGACGTGGTTCGCCCGGACCTGGCTCATTCCGCTGGAACGCGGTCGGACCGGGGTGTGTTGGTGCGGCGGGTCGTTGTCTGCTCGATGTTCGTTGTCGGGGCGTGGCTACTCACCGCCGTCGGTAGCTCGGTCGCACATGCCGACGACGCCCCCGGCCAGGTCGCCGACCCGGTGGGTTCTGCGGGTTCGATGGATTCCAGGGGCGCGCCGGACTTCCCCTCCGGCGCGCCCGACCCGGTCTCGGCCCTGCTCACCCGGTCCGACGCGACAACGTCGGGCGGCACCGTCTCTCCCGGCGCCGTGGAGGACCTTGACCGGGTCGCCGGTCCGGCGGTGGGTCTGGTGACCCGGGCCGTGGCCGACGTGGCTGACGCCCTGCCGCCTCGGTGGACCGCCCTCCTCCCGGCACACCGACCGGTGTCGGGGGCCACCCGGACCGTCCGCGTCTCCCCGGCGCACGGCTCCGTGGCCTCGTCGGGTGTGGGCGGGGGCGTCGTGGCACCAGACGTGCCGGCCCGACCCACCGCGCACACCGAACCGGCCCGACCCCGCCGGGTTGGTTCGCCGCACACCCTCGACGCTTCCACTCCGACCCACCACGGTCACCAGCCACCACTCCCGTCATCCCGCAGCGGGCAGCAGGCCCCCGGGTACGGCGGTGGTCAGGGCCATCCCGGTGGCGCGGCCGGGTTGCCGGTCACCGTGCGGCCGCGCGTGACCCCGGTGGGACCACGGGGCGGATTCCCGGCCGTACCGGTCGGTGTCGGACGGGTCGTGGACGAGCCAACCATCTCGCCCGACTGACCGGTCCGGCCGGTCACCACTCCCACCCTCGCCACGTCTCGGTGTCGCCGGTGCCGTGCGCACCGTCGGCCGTTGGGTGGTGGCCGTTCCCTTCCCAGACAGCCGTACACCGCCTCACCTGAGGGGAAATCTCATGCTCAGCCGTGTCTTTCGCAACTGCGCCGTGGCCGTCGGACTGCTCGGCATGCTCGGTGCCGGTTCCGCCTACGCGGTCGCCGGGGTCACCGGCAGGCCAGACCCCGCCGCAGCGGCCACCCGGTCGAACCTGACGACCGCCGCCGGTCACCTACCCGGAGTCCCGGGTCTGTCCACACCCGACCGTTCCACGGCGGGTCCCGCTGGCGGTGCGGTCGGGGCGGCCCGGACCGCTGGGACCGGAGCGAACGCGTCCGGCGCTGGCCGATCCCTGACCGATGTCGGTCAACTGCTGTCCGGGGTCCAGGCGCCCGTCACCTCGACCGGTATCCGCGGAACCACTCCGTCCACGGACTCGTCCAAGGGCGGGGTACAGCGGCCCGGCACGTCCGGGTCCGACCACGAGGGTGCGCTCGGCGCCGTGGCGCCCGAACTGTCGAGGGTGACCGGGAGCACCGTCGCCGGACTGTCCGGTCTCGGACTCGGGTTGCCGTCGGTCGTTCCGAGCCGCTGAGTACCACCGTGGTCCGGTGCCCCGGACCCAGCGCGGCCGCGCCCAGGCGCGACCAGAAACCGGGTCATGCCCGCCCAAGGCGTATGACCTCATAGATCCCTCACGGGAGGCCGCCCCCACCGGGGCGGCTTTTCCGTTCCACACAATGTCAGCGGCATTCCACGTCTGTTACCGTCAACGTTCACTATCCCAAAATTGTGAACAAACAACACTGAAAAGGCATTGTCAGTTCTCCGATCCGACCCGCCATCGTGGTTCCGCCCGCCCATCCGACACCCAAGCGGGAAACAGCACGGGAGCAGGCGTACGTCACCACCCGGTACGACCGGTTGGACGTACCACGTGGGCGTACCGCACAACAGTTGCACGAGGTGTTACGGCAGGGCTGGGCCGGCACTTCCCAGGCCCGGTCCGAGCGGGACGCGCTGGCCACCGCACACAGTGAACGGCTCGCCCAACCCTCCGCGGTGGAGCAGGGACCTGCTTCGGGCGGCTGGACTTCGGGCCATCGTCGTGGACGAGGCCAGGGGTGGTGCACGCGGTAGCACATCTGATCGGTGCCTGTCCTCGCTGGTCAGCGCCGGTCCACAGGTCGGCGACCAGGTCGCGAGGTCCTCGACCTCGACCAGGTCGGTGTCGGCGTACCGGTTCCGGTGCAGAGACAGGTACGGCTTGACGACAAAGCTGCATCGGGGGCGGGCGCCTGCCCGACGGCTGCGGGACTGGTCGATGACGTCGCGTAACGAGCGACCACACAACACGGCGCGGCGCTCGGCTTCCGCATCTGCCGATGTGCGGATATCGGATCGCGCGAAGTGTCCCTGAACCTGTTGGCGTGATCGCGGCTGTGGGCGTTCGTGGTCCACCCGCTGCTCTTGCGCTCCTTCGTTGACGTCACGGAAGGCACCCAAACTACTGCGCAGGCGCGCGATCCCGGATGATCAGTTCGTCGGGTGCGCAAGTACCATGAGCCGTGACCACTCCTTACTTCGTCCGCCCTGAGCCGCCGTACCATGTCGCCGTCTTCACGATCACGCCGAGCGGAACTGATCCCGACGGCTACACCGAGATGAACAAGCGCATGGTGGAGCTGGTCGAAGCTCACCCTGGCTACCTGGGTCGGGAGGCAGCGGTCCTGCCGGACGGCAGCCACCTCGTCGTCATCTACTTTGCCGACGACGAATCGATCCGCGCCTGGAAGCGGAACCCTGAGCATCTGGTAGCACAACAGCTCGGCCGGCAGAGGTGGCTCGCGCATTACCGTGTTGAGGTAGCGCGTGTCGAGCGCGCCTACGAGTTCGCGGCAAGCTCCGGTGTGGATGCGCCGCCGGACGGCGATGGATAGACCTGCGGGTCAGTGTCGATCAACTCGTGCTCCCGTGCTGCCGGGTAGGCGTACGACCGGTCGACAATCGCCCGCGACATCGGGCGAGACGGAGGAGCGCCCGGCCCAGCACGGTGGACCGTCGGGCCGGTGACCGTCCGGTCAGCTCCGGGCGAGTACGTCCCGAAGCTGACCGGTCAGGCCGCGACAGCCGGCCTCGACCAGGTCGAGGACATGGTCGAACGCGGCGGCCCCACCGTGGTACGGGTCGGGCACGTCCAGGTCCGGTGCGCTCGCGTCCGGGTCGAAGGATCGCAGCAACCGCACCCGGCCGGCCGCCTGGGGGGTGGGTGCGGTCGCGCACAGTTCGGCCAGGTGCCCGGAGTCCAACGCGACCACCAGTTCCCGGTCGGCGAACAGGCCCGGGTGCCACCTGCGGGCCCGGTGGGTGATGTCGTACCCGCGCCGGTGCAGGGCGGCGACGGCCCGCGGGTCTGCCCCGTCCCCGGCGTGCCACCCGGAGATGCCGAAGCTGTCCACGGAAACGTCACGGTCGAGGGCATCCTGCTCCAGCATCCGGCGAAGCACAGCCTCGGCCATCGGTGAACGGCAGATGTTTCCGGTACACACGGCGGCGATCCGGTACCTCACGGTCATGCGGCCCATCCTGGCAGGGGGTGGTGCGGCGGCACCCGACCGTGATCGGGAGAGGTCGGTGACCTCGCACACACCACCGGGTCCGGGGCCCTGGTAGGCGTCGACGCCGAGATGACAGGATTTTTCGGTCGTCATCGGAAGGGGCCACGGATGCGGGTACTTGCCGTTGACCTGGGCACCTCCAACACGGTTGCCGGGCTCGCCCTGGACGGCCGACCGCCGCGACTGGTAACCATCGACGGGTCTCCGCTGCTGCCCTCGTCGGTGTTCCTGGCCGCCGACGGAACGCTCCTGGTGGGCCGGGACGCCGACCGACAGTCCCGGGTCGACCCCAGCAGGTACGAACCAAACCCGAAGCGGCGGATCGACGAGGACACCCTGTTGCTCGGCACCAGCGTGGTGCCGGTGACCACGGTCCTCGCCGGGGTGTTACGTCGGGTCGACGCGGAGGTGCGGCGGCAACTCGGGGGTGCACCCGACCAGATCCGGCTGACCCATCCGGCCGGATGGGGTCGGCGTCGCCAGCAGGTTCTGGTCACGGCCGCCCGCCAGGCCGGCCTGGCCGAGCATCCGGTACTGGTGCCCGAGCCGGTCGCCGCGGCCACCCACTTCGCCACCCTGTCCGACGGTGGGCTTCCCGACGGGCAGGCCCTGGCCGTGTACGACCTGGGCGGGGGCACCTTCGACGTTGCCGTGGTGCGACGCCGTGGCACCGGGTACGAGGTCCTGGCCGAGGCCGGCCTGGCCGACCTGGGTGGGGTGGACTTCGACCACGCGGTGCTGGAGCACATCGGCGCCAGCCACGCCGAACGGGTCGACGCCCGGGCCTGGGCCGCACTGCGTGCGCCGGTGGACGCGGC
>DATCWR010000057.1:0-14872 GCA_036566245.1 Mycobacteriales bacterium
CAGTTGGCTGACCCGTTCCCGGACCGCGTCCCAGTCACCGTAGGCGGCGTCGAAGTCGCTGCGCCGGTCGGTGCGCCGGCCCTCCTCGTCGATCGCGGTGTGCAGGTCCACCCGGCCCGAGGAACCCCAGTCCGGGTCGGGTTCCTGCCAGGGCAGCCCGGTCGGGCACCGGTCGGCCACGGCCAGTCCGGTGTCGGGGTCGGCCAGGGCCCGCACGTGCGGCAGCACCCTGGGGTCGATCCACGGCTCGCCGGCCAGCACGTACTCCGGGTGTGCGGTCAACCGTTCGACCAGGGTGAGGCCGGTCTGTTCGGTCAGGCGGGCCAGGTCGTCCAGGTGCGGCCAGGGGCGCTCAGGGTTGACGTGGTCGGGGGTGAGTGGCGACACCCCGCCCAGATCGTCCACCCCAGACCGCAACAGTGTGGCCACCTCGCCCGGCTCGGACAGGTTCGGCGGGACCTGGATACGCATGCGCGGGCCGAGTACCAACCGGGCCACCGCCACCGTGGCCGCGTACTCGGCGAAGTCGACGTCGGGAACCGACCGCATGGCGGTGTCCGGCTTGGCGCGGAAGTTCTGGACCAGGACCTCCTGGATCCCGCCGTACTCCCGGGCGATCCGACGGATCTCGAACAGTGCGTCCACCCGTTCGGACAGGGTCTCCCCGATCCCGACCAGGATGCCGGTGGTGAACGGCACGTTGAGCCGGCCGGCGTCGGTGAGTACCCGCAGCCGCACCGCCGGTTCCTTGTCGGGTGACCCGTAGTGGCATCCGCCCGGCTCGGACCACAACCTGGTCGCGGTGGTCTCCAGCATCATGCCTATCGAGGGCGCGACCGGCTTGAGCCGGGCCAGTTCCTCCCAGGACATCACCCCGGGGTTGAGGTGCGGCAGCAGGCCGGTCTGTTCCAACACCGCGATCGCCATCGCCCGCAGGTAGTCCAGGGTGCTGTCGTACCCCCGGGACTCCAGCCATTCGCGGGCCTGCGACCACCGGGCCTCAGGCCGGTCACCCAGAGTGAACAGCGCCTCCTTACAGCCGAGTTCCGCCCCGCGCCGGGCGATGTCGAGTACCTCGTCGGGGGACAGGTACGGCGCGGGCAGCCGGCCGGGCACGGTCGCGAACGTGCAGTAGTGGCAGCGATCCCGACACAACCGGGTGAGCGGAATGAATACCTTGCGGGAGTAGGTGACCACACCGGGCCGGCCGGCAGCCGACAGGCCCGCGTCGCGCACCTGGCCGGCGGCCTCACCGAGCGCGTCCAGGTCGGTGCCCCGGGCGTGCAGGAGCACCTCCGCCTCGGTGTGGTCCAGTGTCACGCCGTCTCTGGCCCGGCGGAGCGCACGGCGCATCGCCGACGCCGACGGCGTGAGGTTTCCGGTGGGGACAGACACGGCGCTCCTTCTGCGAACCTGATGTCGAACAGCGCGGCGGATCAACGAGCCCGTACGGTGCCCGGACGCTACCCGGTCGGCGTGGTTGACGCCCACGTCGGCGGACGCCGTTCGGCGAAGGCGGCCATCCCCTCGGCCGCCTCCGGGCCGGCGAACAACGCCGCGGACAGGTCCTGCATCTCGGTCAGGGTCTCCCCCAGGTCAATCCCGGCCAGCCGGCGGCCCAGCCGTTTGACCGTCCGCACCGCCTGCGGCCCACCGCGCAGCAGAGCGGTGATCTCCGGTTCCACCGAGGGTGTCGCCTCGGCAACCCGGGTCACCAACCCCAGGTGGCAGGCGGTTGCCGCGTCGAACGTCTCCCCGGTGAGCATCCACGGCAGCAACGGGGCCAGCGGCACCTTGGGTACGGTCACCGCCGCGACCAACGCGGGCGCCACCCCCACCTTCACCTCGCTGTAGGCGAAGTTCGCCCGTGTCGAGGCGACCACGATGTCGGCGCAGGCGAGCAGGCCCATCCCGCCGCCGCGCACCGGGCCGTCCACCCGGCACAGCACCGGGCCGGGGTGGTCCCACAGCAGGCCGAGCAGCCGGGCCAGCAGCACCGAGTGGGTCGGGGCACCCGCGGCGAGGGTCCGCCGTTCCCGTAGGTCCACCCCGGCGCAGAACACCGGACCGGTGTGGTCCAGTACCAGCGCCCGGGCCTGGCTGGCGGCGCTGGCGGCGACCTGGTCGAGCAGGTCCTCCAGCAGCCGCACCGACAGCGCGTTGCGGTTGTGCGACGAGTCCAACACCAGGGTGTCCACCCCACGGTCGTGCTCGACCCGCAGCAGTGGCGCGGTCACGACAGGTCCTCGGCCGGGCCGAGCCTGGTGCCGTCCTCGGCGTAACGGTAGAAACCAGACCCGGTCTTGCGACCCAGCCGCCCCTCCGCCACCAGACGCTCCAGAATCTTTGGCGGTGCGTACTTGTCCAGACCGGACTGCTCGTGCATGCTGCGCACGTTGTTCAACCTGGCGTCCAGCCCGACCAGGTCGGCCAGTTCCAACGGCCCCATCGGGTGTCGGTAGCCCAGCCGCATGGCCTTGTCCACGTCGGCGGCCGAGGCGACCTTCTCCTCCACCAACCGCATCGCCTCGTTGCCCAACAGCAGTCCCAGTCGACTGGTCACGAACCCCGGCGTGTCGACCACGACGATGGGGTCCTTACCCAGCGCGGTGGCCAGGTCGAGCGCCTCGGCCCGGGTCTGTTCACTGGTGCGTCGGCCGACGATGATCTCGACCAGGTCCATCCGGTGCACCGGGTTGAAGAAGTGCATGCCGATGACCCGGGTGGGGTCCGCGGCGTGCTCGGCCAACCGGGAGACGCTCATCGTCGAGGTGTTGCTGGCCAGCAGGGCGCCGGCCGGTGCCGCGTTGGCCAGCCGCCGGTAGACCTCGGCCTTCAACTCGTCGACCTCGGGCACCGCCTCGACCACCGCCACGACATCGGCCACCGCGGCGTCCAGGTCCGTGCTGAGCCGCAGCGCGGCCATCGGGTCGGCCGGTCCGGCCGCGTCGGTCTCCCGGGCCAGCCGCCTTGCGATGGCGTCCCGGGCGGCGTCCAACACCGACTGTTGGACGTCGACGAGCGTGGTGGGGAACCCGGCCCGCAGGGCGACCTGCGCGATGCCGCGCCCCATCGTGCCGGCTCCCAGCACGACAACCGGTAGCGCGGACCGGTCCGACTGACCGAACTTGCTCGTCACCGTGCCTCCTCAACGTGCAGGTCGACCGACTCGCCCACCGTAGTCTGGGTAGCGAACCGGCGACGCAGCGTGGCCCGGTCGACCTTGCCGGTGCTGGTCCGGGGCAGGTCCGACAGGTAGCGGGCCACCCGGGGATAGGCGTGCGCGCCGACCGTGGTCCGCACCCGCTGTTGCAGGTCGGCGGTCAGCGCGTCGGTGCCCTCGGCGCCGTCACGCAACCGGACGAACACGGTCACCGCGTGCCCGCGCACCGGGTCGGGCAGTCCGACCACGGCGCACTCGGCGACCGAGGGGTGGCCGAGGATGACCGCCTCGATCTCGGCCGGACCGATCCGGTAGCCGCCACTCTTGATGATGTCGTCGCTGCGACCGTGGAAGTAGAGCTGACCCTGTTCGTCGGCGTGGGCGGTGTCGCCGGTGAGCAACCAGCCGCCGGTGATCTTGGCCGCGGTCGCCTCCGGGGCGTTCCAGTAGCCGATCATGCAGACCGGGTCGTCGGCGGCCACCGCCACCTGCCCCGACTCGCCCACCGGCATCGGCCGCAGCTCCTCGTCGAGCACGCCGACCCGGTGCCCCGGATAGGGCCGACCCAGACATGCCTGGTCCAACACGCCCAGCGACGTCGAGTGCCCGATCAGGGCGTTGGCCTCGGTCTGCCCGTAGGCGTTGTTCACCACCACCCCGAGTTCGTCGGCGGCCCAGGCCAGCAGGTCCGGTTCGACCGCCTCGGCCCCGGTGACCAGGCAGCGCAGCCGCAACCCGGCGGCCACCTCTCTGGTGAGTTCACCGGACTGACGCAGCAGCCGCAGCATGGTGGGCGGGAACAACCCGACCGACACCCCGGTGTCACGCAGCAGGTTCACCGTGCGGGCCGCGTCGAATCGGTGCTCCCGGAACGCCACCACCGGGATGCCGTGCGCGAGTGGGACCAGCAGGCCCAGCAGCAGCCCACCGGCCCAGGCCCAGTCCACCGGGCTGTAGGCGACGTCGTCGGGTCGGATCAGGTTCAACGCCCGGTCCACCCCGTGGTGGCCGAGCAGGACCCGGTGCCCGTGTAGCACCCCCTTGGACTTGCCGGTGGTGCCCGAGGTGTAGAGCAGCAGGCCGGGCGTGTCGGGGGCGGTCGGGGCGAACGTGGTGTCGGGCACCGAGGCGCCGGTGACCAGGTCGGCCATGGTCGGGCCGGGCCCGTTGTCGGCGGTGCTGACCAGCGTCACCCCGGCCTCGGCGGCCAGGGCCCGTTCGGCCTCCGATCCCGCGGCGACCATGATCCGCGGCTGGCTGTCGGTAAGGCGATGCCGGACCGCGTCGGCGCCCAACACGGTGGACACCGGGACGGCCACCGCGCCAGCCCGCAGCACCGCGAACACGGCCACCGCCATGTCCACGCTCTGCGAGAGCATGATCGCGACCCGGTCACCGGGGGTCAGACCGAGCGAGCGCAGGCCGGCGGCGAACCGCGCCGAGGCCACGTCGAGTTCCCCGAAACTGACCCGACTGATCCCCTCGGGCCCGCCGGTCAGCAGCGCGGTCTTCTCCCGGGGTGCGCGTAGGCAGTCCGCGGCGATGTTGTACGAGTCGATCGCCGGCAGGGTGAACCGGGCGGCCGCATCCGACCAGGACCGTGCGTCACGTACGGTCAGATCACGCAGCCCGATCATCGGACCTCACTTCCTTCGTTCTGTGGCGGTGTGGGCTCAAGGCCGAGTTCGCGCAGGATCTCCGTGGTGTGTTCCCCCAGGCCGGGTGGCGGGCGGCGCACCGCGCCGGGGGTGTCGGACAGTTTCACCGGCACCCCGGTCACCCGCAGCGGCCCGCTGTGGTGTGCCACGTCGACGACCATCTCGTTGTGTCTGACCTGCGGGTCGTCGAACACCTCGTCGTAGTCGTTGACCGGGCCGACGATCACGTCGTGGTCCCACAGTCGTTCCAGGGCCTGGGCCCGGGGCATGGTGGCCAGGAAGCCGGTGATGATCCGGTCCAGTTCCAGACGGTTGGTCACCCGGTCGTCGTTGCCGGCGAACCTCGGGTCCTCGGCGAGTTCGGGACGGTCGATCGCCCGGCACAGGTTGGCGAAGAACTTGTCGTTGTAGCAGGCCAGGTGCACCCGCTTCCCGTCCGCGCAGGGGTAGGCGTTGTAGGGCGCGTACCAGTCGATCGCGTTACCGGTCCGGGGTTGCTGGCGACCCAGCAGGAAGTACTGGCCGGTGTAGGGCGCCTGGATGTGCACCAGCCCGTCGATCAGGGCCACCTCGACCCGCTGGCCTCTGCCGGTCCGTTCCCGGGCCCACAGCGCGGCCAACGCGCCGTTGGCCACCAGCAGCGAGCAGACCGCGTCCCCCACCGGTGGTCCGGCCTTGACCGGGTCGGAGTCGGCGAAGCCGGTGACATTGGTCATCCCACTCATCGCCTGGGCCACCGGATCGATGCCCGGCCGCCCGGCATAGGGCCCGGAGGACCCGAAGGTGGACACCGACACCGAGATCAGCCGCGGGTTGCGTTGCCGCAGCGACTCGAAGTCCAGGCCAAGTTTGGCCTTCGCCCGGGGTCGCAGGTTGTCCACCACCACGTCGGCCCAGTCCAGCAGTGCGTGCAGGATCTGCCGGCCCTCGGGGGTGCGCAGGTCGGCGACCACGCTGCGCTTGTTGCGGTTCACTCCGACGAACACGCCACTGTCGGTGCCCCGACGTGGGCCGATGCGACGGGTCTCGTCGCCGTTGGGTGGTTCCAGCTTGATCACGTCGGCGCCCAGGTCACCCAACAGCGTGGCGCCGTAGGGACCGGCCATCATGGACGCCACGTCGAGTACGTGCACGCCTTCCAGTGCGAGCATCAGCCTTCCCTACGAACAGCGCAGGCCGAGGTGCCGGGCCACCACGTTGCGCATCACCTGTGATGGTCCACCCGCGACGGTCGCGATCACCGAGTCGACGTAGTGCATGGTCAGTGGGTGCTCGGTGATGTACCCGTAGCCGCCGTGTAGTTGCATGGCCGCCCGGGTGGCGTCGGCATACAGCTCGCCGGAGGCGATCTTGACCATGGACGCCTCCTTCTCGTAGGGCTGGCCCAGGTCGTGTAGTTCGGCACCCCGGTACACCAACAGCCGGATGGCCTCGGCCCGGGTGAACAGGTCGACCAGCGGGTGGGCCACCGACTGGAAGTCCCCCACCGGCCGGCCGAACTGTTCGCGGGTCTTCACGTGCGCCAGGGTGTCCTCCAGCACCTGGAAGGTGGCACCCACGAACCCGGCGGAGATGATCAGCCGTTCCAGCGGCAACTCGGCGGTGAGCACCCGCCAGCCGTGGTTCTCCTGCCCGACCAGGTTGGCGGCCGGGATCTGCACGTCGTCGAGGAACACCTCGTAGACACCGGTGAGGTTACGGCCGACGGTGGGCAACCGGGACAGGGTGACACCGGGTGAGGTCGGGTCGAGCAGCAGCATGCTGATGCCCCGGTGTTTGGTCGCCTCCGGGTCGGTGCGCAGGTAGAGCTGCACCAGGGTGTCGGGCAGCCCGGCGGCCTCACAGAACGTCTTCTGTCCGTTGGCCACGTAGTGGTCGCCCACCCGGGTGGCCTTGCTGAGCAGGGACGCGGCGTCCGAACCGGCCCCCGGTTCGGTCACTGACACCGACAACCGCAGGCTGCCGTCCATCACCTTCGGCACCAGGTTCGCCTTCTGCTCGTCGGTGCCGTTGTTGAGGATGGTGCGCAGCCCCGAGGCGGTCAGGCTGAAGCAGGCCACCAGGTCGGTGCTGCCCCGGCCCAGTTCCTCGGCCACCACGATCAGGTCCACCGCGCCGCCGCCGGTGCCCCCGTCGGCCTCGGGGATACCGATGCCGTACCAGCCGAGCTGGGCGATCTGGTCGAACACCTGCTTGGGGTACTGGCCGGCCTGGTCCCAGGCAAGCGTCATCCACTCGTTGCACTGCTCGCTGACGAACCGGCGAGCCGATTCGCGGAGCATCTGGGTTTCCTCGGAAAACGCGCCGCTCACCGTGTGCTACTCCTCAGTCCAGAACAGTTCAGATGGGGGGAACGGGCCGGTCTCGGCCAGTTTCCGGAGTGGTTGCGTCGCGGTGGCCACCGACCGGCGCGGTCGTGCGGCCAGCGCCGTACAGAACTCCCACGCGGCGGCGTGGAGTTCCTCCGGGCCGGACAGCACCCTGGTCACGCAGCCGGCGGCCTGCGCGTCGGCGGCCTGGTAGGTCGTTCCGCCGTAGACGAGTTCGGCGGCCCGTACCGGGCCGACGACCTGGGCCAGCCGGGTGACCAGCGGCGCGGGCAGTCGGTAGCCCTTGGCCACCTCGGGCAGGGCGAACCGCGCCGAGGTGGTCGCGAAACACAGGTCGCAGGCCAGGGCCAGGCCCCAGCCGGCGCCGACGGCGGGTCCGTGTACCGCGGCCAGGGTCGGCTGGGGTAGTTCTCGCAGGCGGCGCAGGACCTCGACGACCAGTCCGATCCGGGCCAGCGACGCCTCGGCGGGCGGGTTCGGCCCGAACTCCCGCACGTCCGCGCCGGCGCAGAACACCTCGCCGGAGCCGCTGACCAGGACCACCCGTACCGCCGGGTCGTCGTGCACCGAACGCAACTGGTCGCGCAGCTCGACCAGCAACCCGGTGGACAGCGCGTTGCGCACCTCCGGCCGGTGCAGCCGCAGTTCGGCCACCCCGTCCCGGTCGGTGCGCAGCACTGTTTCTGTCATCGTCACACCGTGCCGGCCGCGCCGGCCCGTTCCGGCCAGACCTGTCCGATGACCCGGGTGCGCAACAGTTCGGCGGCCTCGGTCGGGTCGGGACCCAGCGGACCACCCAGGTAGAACTCCTCGAACCCCTGTTTGCGGGCCAGGTCCCGCAGTTCCACCATCGGCCCCACGCACTCCTCGGGGGTTCCCGAGACGATCAACGCGTCCGACAGCGAGTCCGACATCCGGGCCGCGGCCCCCTCGATGCCCAGGCCGGCGTCGAACGCGGCCTTGACCTCACCAGCCGACTCCACGTCCAACCCGACGGCCTCCAGGGCCGGCCACAGCCTCGGGTTACCCAGGACCAGGGCCAACTGCCGACGGGCGTGTGCCCGGGCCCGGTCCCGGTCGGCCGACACCGACACGTTGATGCCGAAGACCAGCCGGAGCGGTGGCGCGTCGGCCGGACGGGACTGTCGCACCCGATCCAGACCGGACAGTTCACCGAACCGACCGGTGGCGAAGGCTGCCCGCGAGTGGGTGGGCAGGTTACTGGCGAAGATCAGCCCGTCGGCGCACTCGGCGGCCACCTGGAGGATCTTGGGACCCACGCCGGTGACCACGATGGACGGCGGACGGGCCACCGGGTAGGTGAGGGTGGCCACCGCTCCAGCCCGGTATCCCAGGGCCTGACCGAGGGTGGGATAGGCGTCCAGTTCCACCTTGTCGCCGGCCCACAGCGCGCGCATCAGCCCGATGGCCTCGCGCACCGCGGTGACCGTCTGGTTCTTGCGGAACAGGCTGTTCACCACCGCCCCACCGGTGCCCATCCCGATCACCATCTCGCGGCCCTCGGGGAGCAGTTCGCTGATGGTGGCCGCGGCCGAGGCCATCTCGATCGGGTTGCGGCCGACCGGGTAGGTCACCCCGGTGCCCACCCCGCAGCCGGACCGGGCCAGTGCGGCCAGCAACACGTACACGTTCCGGGCCAGCATCTGGTCCTGTACCCAGACCACGTCGACCACGTCGCGCAGGCTCTCGCCCAACGCCACCAGTTCGGCCGACGGCCGCCATGGTGTGATCTGGATCCCGAGTGGATGGTTCACCTGTCGGCCTCCTCGTGCCATTTCCGCACCTCGCCGCGTTCGATGGCCAGCACCTGGTCGGCGACCTCGAACGGAAAACCGCCGTTCTGTTCGAACAACAACACCGCCACGCCGTCGTCGCGGAGCCGCCGGATCAGCCTGGCGACCAGTTCCACCACGGCCGGGGCGAGTCCCTCGGTGGGCTCGTCGAGCATGAGCACGTCCGGGCCGGCCAGCACCGCCCGGGCGATCGCCAGCATCTGCTGCTCTCCGCCCGACAGTGACCGGGCCCGTACCCGGCGCCGTTCACCGAGTCGGGGGAACAGTTCCAGCACCTCGTCAACGGACAGGGCACGGTCTCGGGCGTGCAGCCGGGCCACCGCGAAATGTTCGGCCACCGTCAGCGACCCGAACAGTCGCCGCCCCTGCGGTACCAGAGCGATCCCCGACCGGGCGGTGCGCACCGCGCCGAGGGTCGACACGTTTCGTCCGCTCACCGCGACCGATCCGGTTCTGGCCCGGTGGGTGCCGTTGATGGCCCGGGCCAGGGTGGACTTTCCCGCCCCGTTGCCACCGACCACGGCCAGCACCGAGCCGGCCGGCACGGTCAGCGACACACCTCGTACCACCTGCGCCTGCCCGTAGCGGGCCCGCAGGTCGACCACCTCAAGCACGCTGCCCCGCCCCCAGGTAGATGTCGTCGAGCACCGCGGAGGAACGGATCTGGTCGGGAGTTCCCTCGGTGACCATTCGCCCCAGATGCAACACGGTCACGTCGGTGGCCAGCCGCATGGCCAGTTCCACGTCGTGTTCGACGAACATGACCGCCAGTTGCTCACCCAGGCCGAAGACCAAGCGCATCAGCTCCTCGGTCTCCGGTGAACTCAGCCCGGCGCCGGGTTCGTCGAGCAGCACCACCTGGCAGTGCCGGGCCACCGCGACGACGATCTCCAGGCGGCGCTGCTGCCCGTAGGGCAGTTCGGACACCGGCACGTCGCGTAGCGCGGCCAGGTCGCCCCGCTCGACCAGTTCGTCCACCTGTCGCCACACCGATCCGACCGCCCGCCACGACCGCACCGGGTCGCACCGGACCGGCGAGGTCGCCTGCACGGCCAGCGCCAGGTTCTGCGCGACGGTCAGCGCCGGCAGCAGCGTGGTGACCTGGAAGGTGCGGGCCAGCCCACGCCTGGCCCGTCGGTGTGCCGGCATCCGGGTGACGTCCCGGCCGGCCAGTAGCACCTGGCCGCCTGACGGTCGGATCACCCCGGCGGCGATGTTGAGCAGCGTGGTCTTGCCCGCGCCGTTGGGTCCGATCAGGGCCCGTCGTTGCCCGGGGCGCAGCGACACCGTGACGTCCTCGAGGATCCGCACGCCTCCGATGTGTTTGCTGACCCCGACCAGGGTGAGCGCGTCCTCACTCATCGGACCTCCTCGACCGGCTCCGCCGGCAGGGTGGCGGCGTCGTGCCGGCCGGCCCCGCGGAGTCGGGCCACGAGCGCGAACACCCGGGCCCGGTCGGTGGCCAGCACGGCCACCGCCACGTACACCGCGCCCAGCAGTGCCAGCCAGTGCGCGGTGTAACTGCTCAGCAGGTCCTCCAACACGGTCAGTCCGATCCCGACCAACACCGGACCGAGTACCGCGCCGCCGGCCAGTACCGCGATCAGCAGGCCGCGGGCGGACACCAGCGCGCCGAGGTCCTCGGGGTTGACGAACCGGTTGAGATAGGCGTTGGTGGCCCCGGCCGCGCCGGCGATTCCGGCGGACACCAGCAGCGCGGCGAACCGGTAGGTGACCGGGTTGTATCCCAGGGCCCGCATCCGCGCCTCGCTCTCCCGGATACCGACCAACACCCCACCGAACGGGGACCGGGTGACCAGTACGACGACCAGCAGTGCCACCCCGGCGACCGCCGAGGCGAAGTAGAAGTAGTTCTCCGGTCTGGACAGCCCCATCGACAGCGGCCAGGCATGTGGGCGGATCACCCCGACCAGCCCGTCGGAACCGCCGACCTCCCGCCAGCGCAGGGCCAACGAGTGCAGCATCTCGGCGAAGGCCAGGCTGACCAGCAGGAAGGACACACTGCCCATCCGGCCGGCGATGGCCGCGATCGGAACCGCGACCGCACAGCTCACCACGATCGCCAGGGCGAACCCGACGAAGACGTTGTCCACCTGCCAGCGGGTGACCGCGAGGCCCGCGGCGTAGGCGGCGACGCCAAAGAACGCGGCGTGTCCGAAGGAGGGCAGACCCAGGCTGCGCAGTGGGAACCACACGGCCAGCCCGAACATCGCCCAGACCATGCCCCGGGTGACCAGGGCGAGGTGGAACGGGTCGGCGAACCTGGGCAGCGCGAGCACCGCGACGACCAGGAGCACCACCGGCAGAGCGACCAAACCGGCCCGGACCAGACGCGCCGGGGTGACCCGGGCGGCGGTTGGGGCGGTGTGTTCGGATCCCAGTTCGTGGCTCATCGGGCCAGCCCCCCGAAGATCCCGGCCGGGCGCCAGGCCAGCACCACCACGACCAGGCCCATCATGGTGAACTCGGCGAAGGTGGGTACCAACGCCTTGCCGAACGCGTCGGCGATGCCGACCGCCAGGCTGGCCAGGAAGGCGCCGCGCAGGCTGCCCAGTCCCCCCAACACGACCACGACGAAGGCGAACACCAGGATGGTGAACTCCTGTCCCATCGTGGCGCCCAGCACCGGGGCGCCCAGTCCGGCGGCCAGTCCGGCGAGCAGGCCGGACAGTGCGAACACCGCGGCGAACAGGGGCCGGGCCGACACGCCGGTCGCCTCCAGCGCCTCCCGGTCGTCCACCCCGGCCCGGACCAACGCGCCGAAGGTGGTCCTTTCCTGCAACCACCACAGCGCCACGGCCAACACCAGTGCGGCCAGCGCCATCACCGCCCGGTAGACCGGGAACGAGGCACTGCCCAGGTCCCAGGACCCTCGCAGTACCTCGGGCACCGGCACCGACCGGGGCAGTCCGCCCCAGGCCGAACGGGCCAGTTCGGCGAACACCAACAGCACACCGAAGGTGAGCAGTACCTGGCCGAGTTCGTTCGAGCCCAGCCGGGACCAGCGCAGCCGGGCCAGCCCGTACACCACCATCGAGGCGACCAACCCGGTGCCCGCCGCGGCGGCCACGCCGAGCAGGAAGTGGCCGGACAACGCGGAGGCCACGTAGGCGGCCAGCAGGAACACCGCGCCGTGCGCCAGGTTCACGAACCGGGCCAGCCCGAAGGTCAGGGTGAACCCGGAGGCGAGCAGGAAGAGCAACAGCCCGAAGGACAGCCCGATCGCGAGTTGGAACACCACCTCACCGAGTGGCATCACCCTTCGCCCCTTCCCGCCCGCGCCTCACCGTTGGTGGTCTGACGACCAGTCCACATCAGGGGATCTGCTCGACGATCTTGTGGTGCAGCGTGCCGTCGGTCTGGGTGACCTCGTAGAAGTAGGTGGGAGCGATCGCGTACCCGGTCTCCTTGTCGAAGGACAGCTCTCCCCACGGGGCGTCGATCGTGGTGGCCCGGATGGTCCTGGCCAGTTCCTCGGTGTCGCTCACGTCCCCCTTCAGCCGGGTGATCGCGTCGATCAGCACGCCACCGGTGGCCCAGGCGCCGGCGGTGAAGTGGCTGGGCACGAACTGCTTGTTCACCGCCTGCATGGCGTCGAGGAACTCGGCGTTGGCCGGGTTGTCCAGCGCACTGGAGTAGTAGAAGGCCGCGCCGACCCCGACCGCGGACGGTCCGGTCTGGTTGAGCACCAGTTCGGTGACCAGCGGGCCGTGTCCGATCAGTGGCAGCCGGTCGTCGCCGCCGAACTGCTTGTACTGCTGCACGAAGCGGATCGCGTCCGCCCCGGCGAAGCCGGCGAAGGCCACGTCGGCGTCCTGGGTCTGCGACAGGTAGGAGCCGAAGTCCTGGGTGCCCAGTGGCGCGAAGACCTCCTTGACCACCTTCCCGCCGGCATCGGTGAAGCCCTTGGCGAACCCTTCGGCCACCTCGTGCCCGTAGGAGAAGTCGCTGGCGAACACCACCGCGCGCTGGTACTTCCCGGTGGTGGCGGCGTAGGTACCGAGCTTGGTGGCGTCGTGTCCGGCGGTGGGCGCGGCCACCGCGGCGGTGGCGTACTTACTCAGTCCCGACGGGTTGGGGATCGGCCCCAACTGGGGGATGCCGCGTTCGGCCAGGACCGGTCCGACGGCCAGTGTGGCCGCGCCGGTGGGGCAGCACACCACGGCCGACACCTGGTCCTGGTCGACAAGTTTGGTCACCTTCGACACGGCCGTGCCCGCGTCGGTGGCTTCGTCCTCGAAGAGCAGTTCGACGGTCCGGCCGGCGACCTTGTTGTCGACCTGGTCGAACCGGGCCCGCAGGGCGGCCTCCATCGGCTTTCCGTACAGGCCGAACGGGCCGGTGTAGGGCAGCAGCACACCGATCTTGATCGGTTCGCTGGCGTCGGCGTCCGAGCCGCCGGTGTCTCCCGAACCGCCGGTGCCGCAGCCGGCCAGCGCGGTCAGCAGCGCGGATGTCAGCGCCACGAGGATCACCAGCGGACGCCGCGTACGACGCGGCGGGGAAGAGATCGAGTTCATGGAGCCCTCCGGACAGAGGAAATGTAAGACGTCATATAACTACGCCCCATGACCCCGCGCAAGGGTTGACTTGTCAGATCTCTCTCCCGTACGGTCACGCCACGACAACCGGAGGCACGCCCGGTTTTGGCGTCGGTGGACGGATGGGTGGTGGGATTGCTGCCATGAGCAACCGCGATACCCAGATTCATCAGACGCCTGACCTCCACCGGCTGTCCGGCGGCCGGGTGGCCGAGCGGGTGGTACAGGAGATCCGCCTGTACATCGACTCGAACAACCTGGAGGCCGGACACAAGCTCCCCCCGGAGCGCTTCTTCATCGAGCAGCTCGGGGTGAGCCGGTCGTCGTTGCGCGAGGCCATGCGGGTGTTGTCCACCCTCGGTCTGGTCGAGGTCCGGCACGGCGACGGCACCTACGTGACCGCGCCACCGGAAACCTGGAACGCCTCCTCGCCGGCGATCTTCGACGCCACCGAGGAGAACGCCCTGCGCAACCTGGTGGAGACCCGGATGGGCATCGAGCTGGCGGCGGCCACGGCCGCCACCGAGCGCGCCACCGAGGAGGACTTCAACCAGCTCGAGGAGTTCATCGACACCCAGACCCGAGCCCTGGCCGAGGATCCGGCGTTCCGGTGGCAACCCCTCGGCTTCGAGTTGATCATGGTCGAGGTCACCGGGAACACCTGGTTGTACGAGGTCGAGCTCATGCTGCGCGAGGCATGGCAGTCGCTGTCCGGCGGACTGCGGGCCAGCGTGGGTCGCAACGGCGAGTGGCTCAACGAGCACCGGGCGATCCTGGCCTCCATGCGTACCCGAAACGTGCTTCAGGTGCAGCGGTTGGTGATGGCGCACCTGAGCCTGGAACGGTTCGAAGAAGACCTGCGGTCGCAGCGGTCCGGTCCGACGTCCACGTCGCGCCGGGGCCGCTCGACGAAAGGAAGGAACTGAGGATGAGGTTTGGGCTACGGCTGCCCGGTGCCGGCCCGTACGCGGGTCCCAAGGCGATCGAGGCGTTCGCCAGCAAGGCCGAGGAGTTGGGCTTCCACTCGCTGTGGATGACCGACCACGTCGCACTGCCCGTCGACGTGGTCTCGAAGTACCCGTACCGGGAGGACGGCAAGTTCTTCTGGCCGCCCGAGACGCCCTACCTCGACGTGATCGGCGTGCTCACCTGGGCCGCCGCCGCCACCAGCCGCATCGAGGTCGGCACCTCGGTGCTCATCGCTAGCTGGCACCACCCCATCAACACGGCCAAGGCACTCGCCACCCTCGACGTCCTGAACGGCGGGCGCACCATCGTGGGCATCGGCACGGGCTGGATGAAGGAGCAGTTCGACATCCTCGGCGCTCCCTTCGACACCCGCGGC
>DATCWR010000068.1:0-3772 GCA_036566245.1 Mycobacteriales bacterium
GGCGGCCATGCGGCAGGCGTGCACACCCGAGGGACTCGACCCGATCGAGACCGCCTCCCGGGACGAGTTGGCCGCCCTGCAACTGGAACGGCTGCGGGCCACGCTGGCACACGCCTACCAGAACGTGCCGTTCTACCGGCGCGGGTTCGACGCGGCCGGGGTGCACCCGGACGACTGCCACACCCTGGCCGACCTGCGGCACTTCCCGCTGACCAGCAAGCAGGACCTGCGGGACAACTACCCGTTCGGGATGTTCGCGGTGCCGCGCGAGCAACTGGTCCGGATCCACGCCTCCAGCGGGACCACCGGCCGGCCGACCGTGGTCGGCTACACCCGGGCCGACGTGGAGGTCTGGTCGGACCTGGTGGCCCGGTCGATGCGGGCGGCCGGCGCCCGGCCCGGCGACCGGGTGCACGTGGCCTACGGCTACGGCCTGTTCACCGGGGGTCTGGGCGCGCACTACGGCGCCGAACGGCTCGGCTGCACGGTGGTGCCGGTGTCCGGTGGGATGACCGAGCGGCAGGTCCGGCTGATCGTGGACTTCCAGCCCGAGGTCGTCATGGCCACCCCGTCCTACCTGTTGGTCATCCTCGACGAGATGGAACGGCAGGGTGTGGACCCGCACTCGACCAACCTGCAGGTGGGCATTCTGGGCGCCGAACCGTGGACCGACGACATGCGCCGGGAGATCGAGGCCCGCACCGGCATGCACGCGGTGGACATCTACGGGCTGTCCGAGGTGATGGGCCCGGGGGTGGCCAGCGAGTGCTGGGAGACCAAGGACGGTCCGGTGGTGTGGGAGGACCACTTCTACCCGGAGATCATCGACCCGGCCACCGGGGAGGTACTGCCCGACGGTCAGGCCGGTGAGTTGGTCTTCACCTCGCTGACCAGACAGGGCATGCCGGTGATCCGGTACCGCACCCGCGACCTGTCCCGACTGCTGCCCGGCACCGCGCGCACCATGCGCCGGATCGAACGGATCACCGGCCGGACCGACGACATGATCATCCTGCGCGGGGTGAACCTGTTCCCCTCCCAGATCGAGGAACTGGTGCTGGGCATACCGGAACTGTCTCCGCACTTCCAGTGCGTACTCACCCGACCGGACCGCCTGGACGAACTCACCGTGCGGGTCGAGGTGCGTTCGGCCGACACGCCGGCGGACACCCGCCACCAGGTCGCCGGAGTGCTGGCGGGCCGCGTCAAACAACGCATCGGGGTGACCGTGCGGGTCGACGTGGTGGACCCGTTCACGGTGGAACGGTCACTGGGCAAGGCCCGCCGCACCGTGGACCAGCGCCCGGCAAGATAAGCCTGTCCACCCATTTCCGGCGAACGACCCGACGACCTCGCGGAATCGGACCGCGGTGGGCCGATGTACCGTGCGTGTGATGACCCCTCGCGAGATCACCCACATCGTGTGGGACTGGAACGGCACGCTGTTCTGTGACAGCGAGCTGGTGGTCGCTGCCACCTGCGAGTCGTTCCTCGAGCTGGGACTGCCACCGCTGACCATCGAGCAGTACCAGGCCAACTACACCCACCCGGTGCGGGTGTTCTACGAGCGGGTCCTGGGCCGGGCGGTACCTGCCGAGGAACTGTCCCGGATCAACACACTGTTCCACGACGCGTACCACCGGCGGATCAACGAGTGCATGCTCACCCCGGGCGCGGCCGAGGTGGTGAACACCTGGCAACAGCGCGGCGGGTCACAGTCGCTGCTGTCGCTGTACCAACACGACCGGTTGGTTCCGTTGGTGACCCGACTCGGTCTGGCCGGGGCGTTCCTCCGGGTGGACGGGAGACGCGAGGAACTGCCCGGTCAGAAGGCCGAGCACATGGTGGCGCACCTGCGGGCACTGGGCGTGCCGGGCGAGTGCACCCTGGTCGTCGGGGACACCCTCGACGACGCGCACGCCGCCGCCAGGGCCGGCGCCCGTTGTGTGCTGCACGCCGGTGGTCAGCAGGCCCGCGAGGTGCTCGCCTCGGCCGGGGTTCCGGTGGTCGAACGGCTGGCCGACGTGCTCGACCACGTTCTCGGCTGAAGCCGGCACGGTGACGGTCTGGGCTCAGCCCGGGGCGACCGACCAACCCGGTCGGCACCTGCACCGGGTCGGTCGCACGGTCGGGTCAAGAATCGGATCGGTGGCCGGGTCGGTGCCGCCGACCGGTCTGATCCTGCTGGGCATCACCTCGGTGCAGTCCGGCTCGGCGGTGGCCAAGGGCCTGTTCGATCGGTTACCTCCTTCCGGCGTGGTGGCGCTGCGACTCGGGTTCGCCGCCCTGGTGTTCCTGCCGCTGGCCTGGCGGGTCCGGCGACGCGGACGCACCCGGCCGAACCAACCCGACGGGCTGGGCGGGTGGCGCTGGCACCTCGACCGGACCGCCTGGCAGAACGCGGCGGTTGCCGCCGCGTTGGGACTCACCCTGGCCGGGATGAACCTGACCTTCTACCTGGCGTTGGACCGCATCCCCCTGGGCATCACGGTCACCATCGAGTTCTGCGGTCCGTTGGCGGTGGCGGTGGCCGGTTCGCGCCGCCGACTGGACCTGCTGTGGGTACTGCTGGGCGGCCTGGGCGTGATCCTGCTGGCCCGCGGTGGCGGTGCGGTGACCCCGGTCGGGGTGATGTTCGCCGCCGTGGCCGGGGTCGGCTGGGCCGGTTACATCCTGCTCACCGCCGCTGTGGGGCGCCGTTTCACGGGCACCTCGGGGCTGACCCTCGCCTGCTCGGTCGGAGCCCTGGCCGTGCTGCCACTCGGCATCGCCTCGGCCGGTGCCGAACTACTGACCACCCGGGCACTGCTGCTCGGTGCGGTGGTGGCGCTGCTCTCGTCGGTCATCCCGTACACGCTGGAACTCCAGGCACTGCGCCGCATCCCGGCGGGAATGTTCGGGCTGCTGATGAGCATGGAGCCGGCGGTGGCCGCACTGGTCGGGTTCGCCGTACTCGGTGAGGTGCTGTCGGTTCGTGAGTGGGTGGCGATCGGGTTGGTGGTGGCCGCCTGCGTGGGCGCCACCCGGTTCGGGAAGAACCGAACCTGACCAGACCGACCGCGGACCCGTACCTCGGGGTGACCCAGGCATAATCGCGCGACCCGGGGCATTCGCCTCCGTAGGGTGCCATCCACGATGACCGTCGACCAACCCGAGACCCCGCGCCGCATGCCCGGAACACGGCTGTTCGCCCCGTACCGGACGCTGCTGGCCACACCGGGAGCCCGTGCGTTCGTGGTCGCCGGCGTGGTCGGGCGTTTCCCACTGTCCATGCTCGGACTGGGCACGGTACTGCTGGTGTCCGGGTTGACCGGTTCGTATGGCCTGGCCGGAGCGGTCAGCGCCACCCTGGCGGTGTCCTCGTCGGTGGCCGCCCCGGTGGCCGGTTCGCTGTCGGACCGACGCGGCCAGCGTCCGGTGCTGCTCGTCGGTCTGGCCCTGCACGTGCTCGGGGTGGTCGGGTTGGTGCTGGCCGCGCTCGGACACGCCCCGGTGTGGACGTACTTCCCGGCCGCGGTACTGGCCGGCGCGGCGACCCCGCAGATCGGCGCGTTCGTCCGGGCCCGGTGGACCGCGCTGGTCGGTGGCACCCCGGCCCTGCACACCGCGTTCTCGCTGGAGTCGGTGCTGGACGAGTTCGTGTTCGTGGTGGGGCCGGTGCTGGTCACCTTCCTGTCGTTGCGCTGGTGGGCCCCCGCCGGTGTGGTCGCCGCGACCGCCCTGGCCGCGGTGGGCTCGTCGCTACTGGCCGCGCAGCGGGGCAGCGCGCCCG
>DATCWR010000080.1:0-3291 GCA_036566245.1 Mycobacteriales bacterium
GGGGGTTCGCACACATGTGTTGGTAGCCGTTGGGAAACCGTGGCACTCGAGCCGATGGCCGAGCGTGGGACCGGTACCCTGCATCCCACATGGACACCTCGCAGCCGACCCAGACCGCGGCCACCCCGCCGCGGCGGGTCCGGGGGGTGCTGGCCGGTGGGCGGCGGGTGCGTCCGGTCCCGGCCCGGCTGGAGATCGAGGAGCAGACCCAGGTCGGGGAGGTACTGGTACGGGGACTGATCCGGGCCCAACTGGGTCTGGCGGTGCGGCTGTCCCTGATCGTGGTGGCGTTCTTCGGGTTCCTGCCGGTGCTGTTCATCCTGGTGCCGGGTCTCACCCGGGTTCGGGTGTTCGGTCTGGAACTGCCCTGGCTGGTGCTGGGCGTGCTGGCCTACCCGGTGGTGATCGGGGTGGCCTGGGTGTACGTGCGGTTGGCCGAGCGTAACGAGCAGGAGTTCTCCGAGCTGGTGGACCGGTCCTGAGGAGGCGTGCCGGTGGTGTCCTCGCCCTACACCCTGCCGGCCATCGTGCTGATCACGGTGTTCACCCTGGCTCTGGGGGCGTTCGGCTACCGGTTCTCCCGCACCACCTCGGACTTCCTGGTGGCCTCCCGTACGGTCAGCGCACGGTGGAACGCCTCGGCGATCAGCGGCGAGTACCTGTCCGCCGCGTCGTTTCTGGGCGTGGCCGGACTGATCATGAAGTACGGCGCGGACGTGCTGTGGTACCCGGTCGGGTTCACCGCCGGCTACCTGGCCATGCTGCTGTTCGTGGCCGCGCCGTTGCGCCGGTCCGGGGCCTACACCCTGCCCGACTTCGCCGAGGTGCGGCTGCACTCCCGGTCGGTGCGTCGGATGTCCACCGCGTTCGTGGTTCTGATCGGCTGGCTGTACCTGGTACCCCAGTTGCAGGGTGCCGGACTGACCCTGTCCACCGTGCTGGGCGCACCGAGCTGGCTGGGGGCGGTCGTGGTCGGGGTGGTGGTCACCGTGAACGTGGCCGCCGGCGGGATGCGCAGCGTCACCTTCGTGCAGGCGGTCCAGTACTGGATCAAACTCACCGCGATCTGCGTGCCGGCGGCCTTCCTGCTGCTGCACTGGCAGGGCGCCCACCACGCGGGGTCGCTCACCGCACCGGAGCAGCCGGTCTTTCCGGACCGGACCACGGTGCGGGTCGACACCGACGTGGCGGTCACCGTCGACCAACTGGTCACGTTCACCGCTGACGGTGTGCTGGACGGTCGGCACCTCGACGGTCCGGTCACCTGGACCCCGGGTACCCACCGGGTGCGCCAGGACACCGAACTGACCTTCCCGGCCGGCACGCCGGTACCGCTGCTGGACGACATTCCCCGGCTGGACAACGCACGGTGGTCCACCCCGCTGTCCGGCCTGGCCGGCACCGGTGAACACCCGTTGTTCAACACCTACTCGCTGATCCTGGCCACGTTCCTGGGCACGATGGGCCTGCCACACGTGCTGGTCCGCTTCTACACCAACCCGAACGGACTGGCGGCCCGCAAGACCACCCTGGTGGTGCTGTGCCTGCTCGGCATGTTCTACCTGTTCCCCACCCTGTACGGTGCGCTCGGCCGGCTCTACGCGCCACAGTTGTTGCTCACCGGGCGCACCGACGCGGTGGTGCTGGTGTTGCCCGGGGTAGCCCTGGGTGGCCTGGCCGGTGAGCTGCTGGCAGGGCTGGTCGCGGCCGGCGCGTTCGCCGCGTTCCTGTCCACCTCCAGCGGACTGCTGGTGAACGTGTCCGGGGTGCTGGCCACCGACGTGCTGGGCCGGGGTTCGGTCCGTGACTTCCGCCGGGCCGCGCTGTTGGCCGGCGTGGTGCCACTGGTCCTGGCCCTCCAGGTGTCCGGCCTGGACGTGTCCCGGGTCGTTGGGTTGGCCTTCGCGGTGGCGGCCTCGACGTTCTGCCCGCTGCTGGTACTCGGGGTGTGGTGGCGTGGGCTGACCGCGGTCGGGGCCGGTTGCGGCCTGCTCGCCGGCGGGTTGCTCAGCGCGTCGGCGGTGCTGGTCACCGTGGTCGGTGCCGATCTGGGTGGGTGGCCCGGTGCGCTGTTGGGCGAACCGGCTGCCTGGACCGTGCCCATCGCCTTCGTGGTGATGGTGGTGGTGTCCCGGTTGACCCGTGGCCGGATACCCGCCGATGTCGGCCGCACCATGCTGCGGCTACACGCTCCCGAGACGTTGCGGGTCGGAGCACCCCGGCCACCCTGGTCGGGCTCCGGTACGGGTCTGTAACCATGGCGGTCATGCCCACGAGTTCCCGAACCGCCCTGGCCCGGATCGTTGACGCCGCGCCCCCACGGGCGACCCCGGTGGGCTGTGTCGACGTGGGGTCGACGTTCACCAAGCTGGCCGTGGTGGAGGGCGGCACCGGCCGGTTGTTGGCCGTCGCGGCACACCCGACGACCGCCGACGCGGTGGAGGGGGTGGACGCCTGTCGGCTGGCCGCGGGTGCCGTTCTGGGTGTGGTCCCCGACGAACTGACCGGGTGCTCCAGTGCCGGTGGCGGCCTGCGGCTGGCCGTGGTGGGTCAGGAGCGACTGGTCAGCGCCGAGGCCGGTCGCCGGGTGGCGCTGTCCGCCGGCGCGCGGGTGGTCCGGTTGTGCACCGGTCGACTGGACCCCGCCGGGGTGGCCGACCTGCTGGACGCGCGGCCGGACGTGGTGCTGTTGGTCGGCGGTACCGACGGCGGTGACGACACCGTGCTGCGACACAACGCCGCCGCCCTGGCCGACGCCGCCCTGACCGTACCGGTGGTCGTGGCCGGCAACATCATGATCCGGGACGAGGTGTGTGCCCGGCTGGAACAGGCCGGCACGGTGGTGTTTCCCACCGCCAACGTGCTGCCCGACATCGGGGAGATCGACCCCGGACCGGCCCGGGCGGTCATCCGGGAGGTGTTTCTCCGGCACGTCATCGGCGGCAGGAACCTGTCGGCCACGCCACGGTTCGCCCGGCTGGTACGCGCGGTCACCCCGGACGCGGTTCTTGACGGGGTGACGGTGTTGGCCGGGGTGTGTCAGGCGGCCGACCCGGACGGCGGTGGGATCCTGGTGGTGGACGTGGGCGGCGCGACCACGGACGTGTACTCGGTACTGGTCGGCGAGGACGGTGTGTCCCGGCACGCGGTCGGAGAGATGCCCGAGCGACGCACCGTGGAGGGCGACCTGGGCGTGCGGTTCAGCGCCCCGTGGGTCGTCGACGCCGCGGTGGCCCAGCGCCTGGTGTCATCGGCCGAGGAGCCGGACCTGCGGGCGGCGGCGGTGCGCCG
>DATCWR010000096.1:0-21903 GCA_036566245.1 Mycobacteriales bacterium
GCCCGGTTCGTGGTGTCGCTACCGGAGGTGGCGTCGGCCGACGACGGGACCGCGGGCACGTCGAGCGCGGACCCCGGCGTGGCAGACCGTGGCGTGCCGAACCCTGCGACGCCCGACGTGACAGCGTCGGAGGCCCGCCGATGAGACGTTCGATCGTGGTCAGCGCACTGGCACTGGGACTGCCGGCCCTGCTGCTCCCGGCGGCCGGCTGTGGGGTACCAACCGAACAGGCCCCGCGTGCGGTGTCCGCGTCGGCGCCGTCGGAACTGCTGGTACCCGGTCCACGGGTGGCGTCACAACCCACCGGGTCCCCGGCCACGGCCAACGTTCTCAGCCCGCAGGTGTACCTCGTGGATGACGGGAACCGGTTGATCGGCCTGGCCCATCCCGTTCCGACCGGCTCGGCGCGGCAGGTACTGGACACGCTGATGCGCATGCTGACCGCCGGAATCACCAGACCAGAACAGGCCCGAGGGCTCAGTTCGGCCCTGCCACCGGGGCTGACCCTCACCGTGGACGACCTGCACGACGGTGAGGCCACCATCGACCTGTCCGGTGACGTGCCCGGGCCCAAGGGCGACCAGACCGTGCTGGCGGTCGCCCAGATCGTGTTGTCGGCCACCAGCGTCCCCACCGTCACCGAGGTGCGACTCACCCGTGCCGGCGACCCCCTGGACGCGCCCCTGGTCGGTGGCGCGTTGACCTCCGTTCCGCTGTCCCGGGCGGACTACACGTCGCTGTTGCGCTGAGTTGGCGCGCGCCCCGTACTCAGGCGGTGGTCGGCAGGAGCTCACCGGCTCGGACTGGCACCGCCAGCGTGTTGCCGGGCGGGGCCAGCGGACAGGCCCAGGCCGGGTCGTAGGCGCAGGACGGGTTGTAGGCGAAGTTCAGATCCACCACCAGGCCGTTGCGGTCACCGCCCAGGTCGGCGCCCTTGACCGTGTCGAGCAGATACCGACCGCCGCCGAAACTGGCCGTGCCGGCGGTGGCATCCCGCACCGGAACGAACAGTCCGCCACCGTAGGAGGCCAGCCACCACACGTCCAGCGACCCCAGGCCCGGAAGGTGCACCACCCCGATCCGTTCGAACGGCACCACCCCGTCAGTTCCGGTGGGCATCTCGATCCGGCTCGGTTCGGCCTGGTCCACCGGCACGGTGAACCGCAGTGCCGGGTCGTAGTCGGCGTGCGCCAGCCACTGGCCGGGCTGGCGGGGTGAGGCCGGGTGACCGGCGAACAGCTCCTGCCGGCCGGCCCTCCACAGCGCGTGTCCGGTACGGGGGTCCGGCGCGGCGCGCACCCGTGCGTACAACCGGTTCACCCGACGGCGCCAGTCCAGCACCTGGAACGTCCGGTCCGCCTGAGATACCTGGCTGCTCACACTCGCTCCTTCGCTGCGGTACCGGTCACCGCAACCGGGTCAGGGCCACCCACACCGCGCGGTGGAACGTCGGATAGGCGTAGATCATCTGCGTCAGCCGGTCGACCGGCACCCGTGCGTGCACGGCGACGGTGAGTCCGGACAGTATCTCGCCGCCGGACGGGCCGGCCGAGGTCGCACCCACCAGCACGCCGGAGTCGGCGTCCACCACCACCTTGACGAATCCGGCGTTGCCACCGTCGTGGATCCAGCCCCGGGCCGACTCGGCCAGCGAGACGAACCCGGTTCGAACCGACATACCGCTGTCACGGGCCTGCGCCTCGGTCAGTCCCACCGCGCCGACCTCCGGGTCGGTGAAGGTGACCCGGGGAACCGCGTGGTACTCGGCGCCGGGGCCGGGCCGGCCCAGGATGTCACGGACCGCGATGGCTGCCTGGTACATCGACACGTGGGTGAACGCGCCCCGGCCGGTGACGTCGCCCACCGCCCACACCCGGTCGGCCACCCGCATCTGGTCGTCCGGGTCGAGGAACCGCGCCGAGGGGTCCAGGCCGATCGTGTCCACCCCCAGTGCGGCCAGGTCGGTGCGCCGGCCGGTGGCCACCAGCAGGTTCACCGCCCGGATCCGGGCCTCGCCCAGGTCCACGGTGAACCCGGTGCCGTCATGGTCGATCCGGTCCACCCGCGCACCCCGCCGGATGTCGATCCCCTCACCGCTGAGTACCTCTGCCAGCAGGTCGCCGGCCTCGGGTTCCTCCGCGGCGAGCAGTCGGTCGGTGGCCTCCACGATCGTGGTGACCGTGCCGAACCGGCTGAACGCCTGGGCCAGTTCGAGTCCCACGAAACCCCCGCCGACCACGCACAGCGACTCTGGAGCCCGCTCGGCCTGAACGGCCTCCCGGTTCGTCCACAGTGGCGTGCCGGCCAGCCCGGGGATCGGCGGAACCACCGGCTCGGTGCCCGGGTTGAGCAGGATGGCGCGACGCGCGGTGAACCGCTGTCCGTTCACCTCGACGGTGTGCGGGCCGACCAGGCGCGCCCGCCCCCGCACGAAACGCCCACCCCTGCGGGTGAACCGGTCCACCGCGACCTGGTCGTTCCAGTTGTCGGTGGCCTCCCGGCGGATCCGGGCGGCCACCGGGGTGAGATCCGGGTCGACCCGTGCGTGGCCGGCCAACCCGGGTATCCGTCGGGCCTCGGCCAGGGCGTTGCCGGCCCGGACCATCATCTTGGTGGGCACGCAGGCGTAGTACGGGCACCCGCCGCCGACCAGTCGCGCGTCGATGCCCAGCACGGACAGTCCGGCCTCGGCGAGTTCCCCGGCCGCGGCCTCCCCACCCGGTCCCATTCCGACCACCACGACGTCGACCTGTTCGGTCATCGCGGTCTCCCTTCCCGGCCAGACCCGACTCCCACCCGACACGGCCGACCGACACGGCCACCCGACCGCTGTTCCGATGCCCGATTCTCCCGTACCGCACGCCACCGGCGCGCCAACCCAGGGCGCCGGGATTGCGGCGTGCGGTCCGGTGTGGCGGTGCCGGAAGGTCAGTCTGCGTTCGGGGTGACCACCAGGCGGATCGGGTTCCCGACCCCGGTCGCCAACCGGTGCACCCCGTCGGCCACCTCGTCCAGTGGCAGGGTGGCACTCACCGAACCGGACACGTCCAGCCGGCCGGCGGTGACCAGGTCGACAAGCTGGTCCAGGTGGCGCCGGCTGTACCCGAGGTGACCCAGCAACGAGTGCGTGGACACCCCGAACAGCGCGCTGGGGCCCAGGTGGATGGGTTCGGCGGACAGTCCCACCAGCAACAGCCGGCCACCCCGGCCCAGGCAGGAGTCGGCCTGGACCAACACCGTGTTGGACCCGACCAGGTCCACGGCCAGGTCCAGGCCGCGTCCACCGGTGACCCGCCACACCTCGGCGGGCAGGTCGGCGGTCGGCTCCAGTGCCACGTCCGCGCCCAGCCGCAGGGCGCGTTCCCGGGCCACCGGGTTCGGGTCGACCGCGACGATCGGTACGGCACCGACCATCCGGGCGATCTGCACGGCGTGCACGCCCAGCCCACCGATCCCCCACAGCCCGACCGCCTCACCTGGTCGCAGTGCGGCCCGGTCCACCAGCCCGGCGTACGGGGTGGCCACCGCGTCGGCCAGGACGGCGGCCTGCTCGAACGGCAGGTCCGCTGGAACCTCGGTCAGCGCGAGGGACGGGACGACCACGTACTGCGCCCAGGCGCCGTCGTAGCCGAAACCCATGATCTCGATCCGCTGGCACTCCTCGACCCGTCCACGGATGCAGGACAGGCACCCGCCGCAGGGCCGGCCAGCGGCCATCACCACCCGCTGGCCGGCGTGCCAACCGGACACCGACCCACCGACCCGCTCGACCACGCCGGACGCCTCATGACCCGGGGTGACCCGGGCCAGCGGCGTGGGTAATGTCCCGTCGATCAGGTGGACGTCGGACAGGCAGATACCGCACGCCTGGACCCGCACCAGCACCTCGGCCGGACCCGGCTCGGGCACCGGGACCTGCTCGACGGTCAACGCCCGGGTCGCCTGGTCGAACCGGGCCGCTCGCATCATCTCCACCGGTGGCTCCCCTCTGGTCGAACACCGACCGACACACCGACCGAACGCCGACGTGCGGCGGCGAGTGCCCTGCCTGGCGAGCCCACGCCCTCAGCTCTGGCGGCGACCCGCCCGGGATGGTCTGGGCGCGGGTTTGGCCTGACCGATCGGCAGTACGCTGCTGACATACCGTACTTTGTCGCTATTAGCGGTAGCTTGTCGACCGGATGCAGGGGGAACCGATGGACAACGAGCGGTCGAACGAACTGCGGTTACGGGTGTCCGACGCCGAACGCGAGACCGTGGTGGCCCGACTGGGTGAGGCGTGCGGTGAGGGCCGACTGACCCTGGAGGAGTTCAGCGACCGGGTCGACCGGGTGTACGCGGTGCAGACCAGGGGTGAGTTGGAGCAACTCACCATCGACCTGCCCGGACTGGTACTGTCCCCGGTCCCCACACCGGCACATCCGGTAACCCGGCGCCGTCGGTTCGCGGTGTTGTCCGGCTTCGAACTCAAGGGCCGGTGGCGGGTCGAAGCGGAGAACACCGTGGTGTGCGTGCTCGGCGGCGCCACCCTGGACCTGCGCCGGGCCGAGCTGGCAGCACCCCGGGTACTGATCAGGATCGTCGCGGTGTTCGGCGGCGCCAGAGTGGTGGTGCCCGAGGGTCTGCACGTGGACGTCGACGGGGTCAACATCCTCGGCGGGTACTCGGTGGAGCCGCCGGACAGCCCGCCGCCGCCGGGTGGCCCGACGATCGTCATCCGCACCGTCAACGTGTTCGGCGGTGTCTCGGTCGAGTTCGACTGAACCAGGCCGCGGCTCAGGCCGCCGGCACGGTGGGACGCCGCCCGGGTGCCTCGCCGTTGGGGCCACCGTTGGGGCCCGGTCCGGAGCCCTCCGGTCGGACCATACGGCCCTGGGTCAGACCATCGAGGTCACACCGGTGGACGGGGACAGGGCCCACCGGCTGGTCGAGGGGCTGGTTCACAGCCTGGACCTGGTCCGCCGGCTCGTCGACGGGCGCCAACCCCAGGGCGCGCAGGGCATGACGCCAGGGCGCCGCCACATGCGCCGCCAGACAGAGGTCGTCGAGGGAACGGGCCAGTTCCTGCAGGTTCACCCAGCGGGTGATGTCCTCGGCGGTGCCGTGGCACAGCAGCAACCGGTACACCGCGTCGCGGTCGACGCGGTCGGCCAGGTCGAACTCGTCACGGGACACCCGGGCGGCCAGGTACGGCGGTGGCACGAACGTCCCGTGTCGCGGGCCGCAGAGCCGTCCCACGTCGACCGTTCGGTTTCCCCGTGCCGCCCACACGAACACGCGTGCCGCCGTGGCCACGCGTACCACCTCCGCCCGGTTTCCAGTTGGTTACCCCTTCCCACCACACGCCCGGACCAAACCTGCGTGTCGGAAGAAATCTCCCCCGGGCAGCCACATCAGTGGCTGGTCCCGCGTTCGGTGCGGTGTGGGTCACCGGTTCGCCGGGGCAACCGGAGCAAGCAGAACCGCGTGGTTCGGCCCCAGTCCACCGTCGAACCGGCGGCCCTCGGCGGAGTTCCGGCTGCACACCTCGACCCGCCAGTCACCCTCCACCGTCATCGTGCTGGCCGAGTCGGCGAAGTTGACCAGGACCACCCGCCGATCGTGGTCAGGCCCGGTCGGGTCGTGCACCCGCTGGTACCCGAGCACGCCCGGTGGGGTCAACAGCGGCAACCACTCACCACGGCGCAACGCCGGCGAGTCATGCCGGGCCCGCAGCAGCCGACGGTGCAGGTGCAGGATCGAACCGGTGTCGGCTATCTGGGCGGCCACGTTCCGGTGGTCCGCCCCGGGCGGGAAGGGCAGCGCGGGAGGGTTCCCGGTCCAGCCGTGGCCGTCGGTGCCATCCCAGGGAATGGGCGCCCGGGAACCCTCACGACCATAGGAGTCGATCCGCCGGTCGGCCGGTACGGGCGCGTCGAGCAGACCCAACTCGCTGCCCTGGAACAGGAACGGTGTGCCACGCAGGGTGCACAGCAGCACCGCGGCGGCGCGGGCCCGATCCTCCGAACCGCCGAACCGGGTGCGGTGCCGAGCGGTGTCGTGGTTGGTCAACACCCAGGTCGGCCAGGCGGCCGCACCCAGTTCCATCGGCACATGGTCGAGCAGTTCCCGCCACTCGGTGGCGTCCCAGCCGGCGTCCAGGGACAGGAAGTTGAACGCCAGGTGCAACTCGTCACCCTGACCGTAGTACCGGCGGATCGCCGAGGTCTGGCGGAGTGTCACCTCGCCGACCATCATCCGGTCGCCGGGGTAGGAGTCCAGGATGCGGCGGAACCCGCGGATCAACGCATGGGTGCCGTCGTGGTCGTGGATGCTGACCTGGTCGACGTCGGCGAGCGCGGCCGGCTCGTCGGGCAGGTCCGGGTGTTTGCCGATGCAGTGGATCACGTCGATCCGGAAGCCGTCCACCCCCCGATCCAGCCAGAACCGCAGGGTGGCGTGCATGGCCTCCACCACCTGTGGGTTGTTCCAGTTGAGGTCTGGCTGCTCGGGCAGGAACAGGTGCAGGTACATCTGCCCGGTGCGCTCGTCGCAGGTCCAGGCTGGTCGGCCCCGGAACCCCCGCCAGTTGTTCGGCGGGGAGTCCTCGGTGCCGTCCCGCCAGAAGTACCAGTCCCGTCGGGGGTTGTCCCGGCTCGACCGTGACTCGACGAACCACGGATGTTCGACGGAGGTGTGGTTGGGCACCCAGTCCATCAGCAGCCGTAGCCCCCGCCGGTGCGTCTCGTCGACCAGGCGGTCGAACACCGTCAGGTCACCGAACAGCGGGTGCACGGCGGTGTGGTCGCTCACGTCGTATCCGCCGTCGGCCAGCGGGGACGGGTAGATCGGGCAGATCCAGACCGCGTCCACGCCCAACCAGGCCAGGTAGTCCAGCCGGTCCAGCAGCCCGTACAGGTCTCCGACCCCGTCCCCGTTTCCGTCCGCGAAGGCCAACGGATACACCTGGTAGACCACCGCGTCCTTCCACCACGGAAACTCCGACACCACTCCCCCACTCGGCGAGACACCCACCCCCATCTGTGCCTGCCCAGCCCCGGACCACCCAAACGGCCCGGCCAGCCGAGCCGAGGGCTCGGTCGGCCGGGCCGAGGGTCGGTCCTGCTCAGGTGGCCGGTTGTGTGTCGGTCACCGGCGGCGGAGCCCCGTACACGGCGTCGTCGGTGATGTCCGCGGTGGACCGGTCGGGTAGCAGCGAACACGCCACCAGGGTGATCACCGCGGAGATCGCGATGTAGACCGACACCGCGTACGCGGTACCGAACTGATGGATCAGGTAGGTCGCCATCAGCGCGGCCGGGCCGCCGGCGATCACCGAGGAGAGCTGGTAACCAAGCCCGGAACCGCCATAGCGCAACCTGGTCGGGAAACTCTCCGCGATCAGCGACGCCTGCGGACCGTACTGGATCGCGTGCGGAATGAGCCCCAGCACGATGCCGAGGAACACGACCCACCCGACACCGGTGTTGAGCAGTCCGAAGTAGACAAACCCCCACACCCCCATGACGGCCGCCCCGGACATGTACACCCGCTTGCGCCCGACCCGGTCGGACAGGTGACCGAAGTAGGGGACCAGGAAGAACTCCAGCCCGGCCGCGCACAGGGTGCCGACCAGGGCGAAGTTACGGGTGAAGCCCTTGTCCACCACGTAGCTGAGCACGAACGCGGTGACCACGTAGAAGGGCATCTGCTCCGACATCCGCACCAGCGCGGACAGGACGATCTCCCGCCAGTGCCTCCTGATCACCTCGGGCACCGGCGCCCGGACGACCCGTTGTTCGGCCACCAGCCTCGCGAACATGGGTGTCTCCATGATCCGCAGCCGGATGTACAGACCGATCGCGACCAGCACCAGGCTGAACAGGAACGGCACCCGCCACCCCCACGAGGTGAACGAGTCGCCGGTGACGTTGTTGAACAGGGTCATCAGCGCGGTGGACAGGATCAGTCCGATCGCGACACCGAGTTGTGGCCAACTGCCCATCAGGCCACGGCGTCGCTGGTCGCCCCACTCCATCGACAGCAGGACCGAGCCGCTCCACTCCCCGCCCACGGCGATGCCCTGCAGCACCCGCAGCAGGATGAGCAGGATCGGTGCGGCGGTGCCGATGGAGGACTGTCCGGGCAGGATGCCGATCGCGGTGGTGGACAGTCCCATCATCAGCAGGGTGATGATGAGCATGGCCTTGCGACCGATCCGGTCACCCCAGTGACCGAAGATGGCCGCGCCCACCGGTCGGGCGGCGAAGCCGACCGCATAGGTCGCGAACGAGTCGAGTAACGCGACGTAGTGGGACTCGTGCGGGAAGAACAACTTCGGGAAGACCAGTGCGGCGGCGGTGCCATAGAGGAAGTAGTCGTACCACTCGATTGATGTGCCGACCGTGCTGGCGAGCGCCGCCTTACGCACCTGGACGGATCGCTCACGCTCGTTGACCTGGTTCGGGCGGGCCTTGTCGGGTTCGGGAACCATGTGCCACTCCCTTCGTCCAGGGGACAGATCCCCCGGATGCGGCACTGTCCGTCGTCGGGCTGGTCCGACCGGGTAGGGGGCGGGTCGGAACCGGACGCGCACGGTGCCGAAGCGGACGGCATCGCCTGGGCGTCCCCACGAAACGGCCGAACGGATCCTGCCTCGTCAGCATTCACCTAAAAGGCAAGATCAACTACCAACCTCCGCTACCAGGCCAAACCACCTATATCATGATGGATACCGCCGCTCTGTGGTAGCCCTGATCACACCCGGTACCTGCCCGATGTCAGTGACGGCAACATCCTGGACTCGACAGGTTCGTTGCGCATACTGGAAGAGAGTCGGGCAGGGCCCGAGGGGAAGGATCGGTGGACCGGATCCGTTCCGTTCGCGTGTCGCGCGGCAGGACGTGTCACAGGGCGAACCACCGGACCCGCCAACGGATCTGCCGCCATGTCGAACGAGGAGAGCACCGCGAGGAGGATCGTGACGCTGGCTCGGGTTCCCCAGCCACGCCCGGTGACCCGGGCGGCTCGGGTGACCCCGGCGACTCACGCGGCCGCATCCACCGTGGCGGCACGGGTGGTCCGGGCGGCCCGGCCGGTCCGGACCGGACTGCCGTTCGCGTTGGGCGGCCACCGGACACTGCTGTTCCGCCTGCTCGGGTTGCTCGTCGCCGCGGCGGCCTGTTACGCGCTGGCACCACAGATCGTCGACGTGTTCACCGCCTGGCCCCGACTGCGCGCCTTCCACCCCGCGTGGTTCCCGCTGATGCTGGCTCTGGAGGCGGGCAGTTTCGTCTGCGTCTGGCACCTGCTGCGGATGGTCGCGCCGGGAGTGAGTTGGTCGGTCGCGGCGTACTCACATCTCGTTGCGAACTCGATAAGTCGTCTTTTCCCCGGTGGGGGCGCGGTCGGTAACGCCTTCCACTTCCGGATGCTGATGGTGGCCGGGATGGAACCGGCCCGAGCCGGCTCGGCCATCACCGTGACCGCGTTGCTGACCGGCGGTCTGGTGTTCGCGCTGCCCGTGTTCGCGGTGCCGGCGATCATCCTGGGCCAGGTCCCGGCCGGGCTGTCCGCCGCCGTGCTCTACGGCGCGGTGGTGTTCGGGGTGCTGGCCACGGTGAGTGTGCTGCTGGCCCGGGCGGACTGGGCGGTGCGCTCGGTCGGTCGGGGTGTCGGCTGGCTGCTCGCCCGGGTCGGACGCCCCTCTCCCGGCCTGCCCGCGTTGCTGCTGACCCGCCGCAACGAGATGCGTGGCGCACTGGGGCGCCGGTGGCGGACCGTCATGCTGGTGGCGGCCGGCCGTTCCGGACTGGACTTCCTCACCCTGTACGTGGCGCTGTCCGGGACCGGCTACCACCCGTCACCCGCCATGGTGCTGCTCGCCTACGTCGCGGCGACCGTGCTGACCATGGTTCCGATCACGCCGGGTGGGCTCGGGTTCGTCGAGGCGGGTCTGGTCGGCACCCTGGTACTGGCCGGCGTCCCCACGGGTGCTGCCGCGCTGGCCACCCTGGCCTACCGACTGGTGTCGTTCTGGCTCCCGGTACCGGTCGGCCTGCCCGCCTGGTTCGCCTTCCGGCACCGTCACGGCCGCCTCGCCCCCGCCCCACCGGCCACGGCCCACCCGCGCCGATCCTGACGGAAGCGGTCATCCACGTCCGTTCAACACCTCCAGGACGCGGATCCCCGTCTTGTTCAGCGCATGAAGAGCGTTTCGAGATGCCGGTCGACCTGGTCGAGTGCCGCCGGGGCGAGACTGCCGCGTCGCTGGATGAGCCATGCGGTCGGAACCTGGCCAATGCGGTCGACGTAGACGGCTACCTCGACGCCATGTTCGTTGAGTCCGGCAGGAACAACCAGCGGTCGATGCTGCTGGGGTCCCGGTGGAGCGGATATCGTACAGACGACCACCGCGCCGAAGCGGGACTCGTTGTAGAGCCGCGAGCTCACCACGACAGCCAGGCCACCATCATGGAGTTCCCAGATCTCACCGGGTTGATGAGCTTTGACTGAATTGGGCAACGGTGGCAACGGTGGGCTGTTCACCGAGCCTGGGGGCTGTCCCAGTAGGCGAACGCGGCGCGGACCCGGTCACGCATCTCGGACGGGAACTCCTCAACGCCACCGGGTGGGTTGAACCGCTCGAACTGGGACCGGACCGCAGCTTCGCGACTCACCTTCTCTACCCATGCGGAGCGCGACAAACCAGCAGCATGGGCCTCGGTGTCAATGGTGGTCAGGACCCCTGGATCGATAGTGAGGCTGATCCGCATCTTCTCCATGAGTTGATGCTACCGGATCGACGCATGGATAGTAATACTGATCATGTGTCAACCTTCGCCGATCCTGGTGATGGTGCGGTCATCCGCGCCCGTTCAACACCTCCAGGACCAAGATCGACGCTGGAGGGATCAGTGCACGTGGACCCGGGGGTCGAGGACGGCGTAGAGCAGATCGACCACGATGTTGGCCACCACCACGAAGAACGACGCGAGCAGCACGATGCCGATGACCACCGGCAGGTCACGGGTGGTGATGGAAAGCACGGCCAGTTGCCCCAGTCCGGGCAGGCCGAAGATCTGCTCGGTGACCAACACCCCACCCAGCAGCACGGCCAGGTCGATGCCGACCTGGGTGACCACCGGGGTGAGCGCGCTGCGCAACCCGTGCACGTAGATCAACCGCATGGTGCCGATGCCCTTGGCCCGCGCGGTACGGATGTAGTCCTCACCGAGCACGTCCAGCATCGACCCGCGGGTCAGCCGCGCGTACACCGCCGCGGTGACCAGTGCGAGGGTGAACCATGGCAGCAGCAGATGGTCCGCCCACCCCGACGGTGACCGGGTCAGCGGCACGTAACCGCTGCCCGGGAAGATGTCCACCCCGGCCAGGTGCAGCCGGAAGAACAGGAAGTACAGCAGCAGCAGCCCGAGCAGGAAGGTGGGCATCGAGAAGAACAGCAGCGCCAGCGTGGTGACCGTCCGGTCGGCGGCAGAACGCGGACGGGTGGCCGCCAGCACACCGCCACTGACGCCCATGACCAGCCACAGCAGCACCGCGCCCAACACCAGCGACGCGGTGACCGGCAGCCGGCTGACCAGCAGGTGGGTGACCGGTTCGGAGTTGTAGTAGGAGAATCCCAGGTCACCGTGCACCAGCCGCCACAGGAAACTGCCGTACTGCGCCCAGACCGACCGGTCCAGGCCAAGGTTGTGCCGGACCGCGGCCACCGTTTCGGGGGTCGCCTGGCGACCGGCCAGCAACCGGGCCACATTGTGTGGGGCGACGAAGAACATCACGAACACGGCGACGCTGATGACCCACAGGACGAGGATTCCGAACAGGATCCGGCGTGCGAAGAACCGCACCATGCGGCCACCTCCTCAACGGTGGGCCCGTCCGGACCGGGGATCGAGGGCGTCCCTGATCCCGTCGCCGAGCAGGTTGAACGCCAACGTGGTGAGCAGCAGGGCCAGTCCAGGGAAGATCACGAACCACCAGGCGACCTTGTAGTACTGCACCGACTCGGCGAGCATGTTGCCCCAGGTCGCGGTGGGCGGCACCACACCCAGGCCGAGGAACGACAGGGTGGCCTCGAACGCGATCGCCGACGGGATGAGCAGCGTGGTGTACACGATCACCGGGGCCACCAGGTTGGGCAGCACGTCGACGAACATGATCCGCAGGTCCCGGGCGCCCAGTGACCGGGCCGCCTCGACGTACTCCTTCTCCTTGATGGACATCGCCTGCCCACGCACCAGTCGGCCGACCGAGGCCCAACTGAAGAACGCGATCACGCCCACCGAGATGGCCAGGCTGGGCCCCACGACTGCGACCAGCGCGACGGCGAACAGCAGGAACGGGAAGGACAACACCACGTCGATCAACCGGGACAGCACGGTGTCCACCACACCGCCCAGGTAGCCTGCGGACAGCCCGATCACCACCCCCACCGACACCGCGATGACGCTGGCCAGCACGCCGGCGAACAGTGACACCCGGGCGCCGTAGAGGACACGGACGAACACGTCCCGCCCCAGGTCGTCGGCGCCCAGCCAGAACTTGTGACCCGGGCCCCGCGGCAGCCCGTCCACGGTCAGGCCGGTGTCGTGGAACTGTTCGTTCGGGCCGTGCCCCACCAACGCGGCGAACACCGGCGCGGTCAGCGCCCCGAGGGTGATCAGCACGATCGCCACCGCCGACGCCATCGCGACCCGGTCGGCCCGCAACCGCGCCCACGCCAACTGCCAGGGGCTGCGCCCCTCCACCGGCCTCGCCGGAGCGCCCGACGTACCCGACCCGATGGCGCCGCCAGAGTCACCGGCACCCGCCTGCCCACCGGACGGGTCCGACCGGTCGGCGCCGTTGGGCGATCCGAACGGTCCGGCGGGGTGCGGGTCACCCACGACCTGTGTCACAACCAACCTCCCTCGCCCGCCGTGCCGGCCGGTTCACCCAGGGGCTGGCCGCTCGACCGGCCCAGTCGCTCACCGTCGTTGACCGGGAAGAAGCACGCCGCGGTGTGCTCCGAGGGGTCACCGGGTGCGGTGACCAGGTTGGGGACGCCCGACGCGCATCGCGGCTGGGCCTTCGGGCAGCGCAGGTGGAACCGACAGCCCGACGGCGGGTCGATCGGCGAGGGCACGTCACCGGTCAGGATGATGCGCTGCCGCCGTTGCGCCTCGTCCGGATCGGGCACCGGCACCGCGGACAGCAGCGCGGCGGTGTACGGGTGGCGCGGATGGTCGAGTACCTGCTCGGTCGGACCGATCTCGACCACCCGGCCCAGATACATCACCGCGATCCGGTCGGACACGTGCTGGATCACCGACAGGTCGTGTGAGATGAACAGGTAGGTCAGGCCGAACTCGTCCTGCAGGTCGGCGAGCAGGTTGATGATCTGCGCCTGGATCGACACGTCCAACGCGGACACCGGTTCGTCACACACCACCAGTCTGGGTCGTAGCGCGAGCGCCCTGGCCACCCCGATCCGCTGCCGCTGCCCGCCGGAGAAGTCCGCTGGGAACCGGTTGTAGTGCTCAGGGTTCAGCCCGACCCGTTCCATCAGTTCCTGCACCCGACGCCTGCGTTCGGCACCGGAGGCGACCCCGTGGATGGCGAACGGGTCGCCGATTATCGAACCGACCCGCCGCCGCGGGTTCAGCGACCCGTACGGGTCCTGGAAGATCATCTGCATGTCCCGGCGGTACGGACGCAGCCGGCGCCGGGACAACCGCGAGATGTCGACACCGTCGAAGGTCACCCGGCCGGCGGTCAGTTCGTACAGCCGGGTGACACACCGCGCCAGCGTGGACTTACCGCATCCGGTCTCGCCGACCAGGCCGAGTGTCTCGCCGCGGCGCAGTTCCAGGTCGACCCCGTCCACCGCGTGCACCCGGGCACCGCGTGACCGGCCGGCCCCGCGTGCCGGAAAGTGTTTGACCAGCCCGTCGACCCTCAGTAACACCTCGGGCTGCGTGGATACCTCGCTCATGCCACACCCCCGGTGGTACCCGTGGCCTCGGTGGGCACCGGCGATGCCGGCGATGCCGGCCGTTCGGTGGGCAGCCAACAGGCGGACCGGTGGCCGGCACCGTCGCGCTGCTCCAACTCCGGCGCCTCGGTCCGACAGCGGTCCATGGCGTGGGCGCAGCGCGGCTGGAACGGACACCCGGCCGGCAGGCCGATCAGGCTGGGCGGTTGGCCGGGGATGGGGGTGAGTCGCTGCCGTCGGGTACCACGGGCCGGCAGTGACTCGAGCAGGCCCCGGGTGTAGGGGTGGTGGGGCCGGCGGTACAGGGTGCGTCGGTCGGCGACCTCCATCGCGCTGCCCGCGTACATCACCATGATGTCGTCGGCCAGGTCGGCCAACAACCCCAGGTCGTGGGTGATCATGATGACGGCGGTGTGGAACTCCGCCTGCAACCGCCGGATCAGGTCGATGATCTGCGCCTGCACGGTCACGTCCAACGCGGTGGTCGGCTCGTCTGCGATCAACAGCTCGGGGTTACACGACAGGGCCATCGCGATCATGGCACGCTGCCGCATGCCGCCGGAGAACTGGTGCGGGTAGTCGTTCACCCGCCGGTCCGGTTGTGGGATGCCGACCAGGTCCAGCAGTTCCACCGCGCGCCGGTGCGCGGCCCGTCGGCCGGTGTCGGTGTGGGTGCGGATCGCCTCGGCGATCTGCCAGCCGACCCGGTAGAACGGGTGAAGGTTCGACAACGGGTCCTGGAACACCACCGCGATCTGCGCACCGCGCACGGCCCGCAGTTCGGACTCGCCGGCGGTGAGCAGGTCCCGTCCGTCGAAGATCGCCCGTCCGCTGATCCGGGCGCCGGCGGCCAGGCGCAGGACCGCCTGGGTGCTCACGCTCTTGCCCGACCCGGACTCGCCCACCAGGCCCAGTGTCTGTCCGCGGTGGACGGTGAAGCTGATGCCGCGGACCGCCTCCACCACCCCGTCGGGGGTGGGGAAGGACACCCGCAGGTCCTCGACCCGCAGCAGTTCCTCCCCCACAACCCGCTCGGGTGTGCGGCCCGCGTTCAGGACGACAGCCATACGTTGGTGATGTCACCCTGCGTGCTCAGCGGCAGGATCTGGAAGTTCTGCACCCGCGAGGCGTGGAAGACCGGCAGTTTCGCCTCCCGGATCGGCACCACCGCGGCCTGCTCCATCGCCCGACGGTCGGCCTGGTGCCAGAACTTCGCGGCCTCGTTGGCGTCTGGTGTGGACAGTGCCTGGTCGATCGCCTTGTTGACCTCGGGGTCGTTGAAGTCGCCGTAGTTGGTCGAGCCGGGGGCGAAGGTGCGGCCATCCAGGACCGGCACGATGAACGAGCGGGCCGCGTTACCCGGCCAGTCCGGTACCCAGCCGGGGATGGCGATGTCCCACACGCCGCGCCTGGCCACCGACGGAACCTGGAGGAAGTTGGCGTAGAAGTCGCTCTGGGTGGTCGGCACCAGGGTGGTGGTGATGTTGGACCTGGCCAGGTCGGCCTGCAACGTCTGGGCGATCTTCGGTCCGTCCCCGCCGGTGGGATACAGCAACTTCAGCTCGACGCCGTCCGGGTAGCCAGCCTCGGTCAGCAACTGCTTCGCCTTGGCCGGGTCACCCTGGTGGTCCTTGGTCGGGTAGAGGTTGAACTGTTCGTACCCGTTGATCTCCGGGGTGAGGAACGTGTCCAACGCCGGGCCCAGTTTCGGGCCGCCGAGCACCTGGATGACGGACTTCTTGTTCACCGCGTACTCCAGCGCCTGGCGCACCTTCAGCTTCGAGGTGGCCCGGTTGGCGTTGGGGCTCAGGAAGTTGATCGCCAGGTAGGGGTTCGTCGTGCCGGCACCCGTCAACACCAGCCGAGGGTCCTTCGAGGCCATCAGTCCGGGCAGACTCGGCGGGGGGACGTTGGTGTCCCACTCCATGTCGGCGGTGCCCGCCTCCAACTGCTGCTGCACCGCGGTGGTATCCATTCCCTGGGTGACGGTGATCCGGTCGACGTAGGCCTTGCGCAACGGATCGGCACCGGCGTCCCAGTTCGGGTTCCGGGCCAGGTCGATCTCCTTGTTCGGCTCGTAACTGGTGATCCGGTACGGGCCGTCGGAGATCGTGTGGGTACGCAACTCCGGGCTGTCCGGAAGGTACTTCAGGTACTCCTCGGGGGTCGGTGAGGCGAACGGCAGGGTCATGATGTTGATGAAGTCGCTGGCCGGTGACCTCAGCCTGAACACCACGGTGCTGTCGTTGGTGGCCTGCACGCCGGCGATGTCGTGCGAGGAGATGAAGTCGGAGATTCCGGCCAGCGTTCCCGGTGCCTTGAGGAATGCCTCGCAGTAGTCCTGGAAACCGACGATGGTGTTCTCGTAGTACCCCGGAGCCGGTACCGGGCGAACCGGGTTACACAGCCGTTTCATCCCCAGCACCACGTCCTGGGCGGTCACCGGTCTGGGTGGGGTGGTATCCCAGTTGACACCCGGCCGCAGATGGAACGTGTAGGTCTTTCCGCCGTCGGTGATCCCGCCGTTGGCCTGCGAGGGCACTTCGGTGGCCAGGTCGGCGACCACCGTGGAACGCTCGTCCTTGTTGTTGCTGGCCGGATAGGTGACCAGTTGTCGGGTGAACGCCCGCAGCACGATGTTGGTCACCGTGTAGTAGGCGTCCACGGTGTCCAGGTGGTCCACGTCGGAGCTGCCCACCAGCTTCAGGGTGCCGCCGCGCTGCGGTTGGCCGGCGGCCGAGGTGTCCTGTCCGCTACCACCGCCGCAGCCAGCCAGTCCGAGAGCGGCGACCAGTGACCCGGCCATCAGGCGAGTTCGAGTGAGACGCATACCTTCCCCCTTTCGTTCAGACGGTGCCGAACGGCCACTGCGGCAGGTGGGAGTGATCACGGCGTTACCCACGCTGACCTGAGGGTAGGAACGGTTGGACCCGATTTGATATGAACACGTGTTCGTAGATGTCGCGTGAACTTCCTACGATCGTCTGGCCACGGGGATCCTCGGACCGAGGAGACGCGATGCAGTCCGAACTCCAGGCGATAATTGACGATCTTGCCAGGCGGTTGGACGCGCCGGCCGTGCTGGAGGACCGCGACCAGCAGACCGTGGTCTACTCCGCGCACAGCGGACCCATCGACGAACCACGCCGTCAGTCGATACTCCGACACCGGGCGGACCCGACCACCCTGGCCTGGTTCCGCCAGTTCGGGATCTTCCGATCCACCGAACCGGTGCGCATTCCGCCGCACCCGCGACAACGAATTCTTGGCCGACTGTGTGTCCCGGTGCGCCACCGCGGCCGACTACTGGGATTCCTCTGGTTCATCGACCACCGGAACCGGATCGACGCCGAGAAGATCACCGCGACCGGGCCGATGGTGGCCCGGCTCGCGGTGGCGATGTATGGCGAGGAGATGGCCCGTGGGCTGGCCGACCGGGTGGTGTCCCGGTTGCTCTCGCCCTGGGAGGACCTCCGCGCGGCCGCGGCCCGCCAGATCCTCGAGGACGGCCTACTGCCGGCGCACACACCGGTGTTGGCGGTGGTCGCCCGGCCGTTGGGTATATCCGCTCCCGACGCTCGCGAACTGGTCGGTCAGGCGCTGTGGGACCTGGCCCACGAGACCGGCCCCGGCATCGGTGACGGGTTGCGGCTGGCCCGCGGTGACCACGCCGTACTGCTGGTGCCGACCCAGGACCCCGACGACGAACCCGGTCGGACCCTGGCCGCCCGGGTGTATCGGGCCCTACATCATCGGCTGGCCGAGCGGGCAGGACCCGACGAGGGCGTCGAACCGTCGGCACCGCAGGTCGTCGTGGGCATCGGTGAGCCTCACCCCCGACTGACCCAGGTGGCGGCCTCGTACCGGCAGGCCCGGCTGAGCGCGCGGGTGGCGGCCCGGGTGCGCTCGGTGGGTGACATCTGCCGGTGGTGCGACCTGGGCGCGTTCCGGGTGCTGGCCCAACTGTCCTCCGACGAGGAGGCCGAGTCCGCGCTGGACCCGCGGGTACTCCGGTTGTTCCAGGCCGGCGGTCTCGACGTGGTGCGGACCGTGGAGACCTACCTCGATCTGGCCGGGGACGCCAAGGCGACCGCGGAACGGCTGTACCTGCACCGGGCCACGCTGTACTACCGGTTGGAGAAGGCGAAGCGGCTCACCGGGATGGACCTGCACGACGGTGGTGACCGACTGGCGATCCACCTGAGCCTCAAGCTGAGCCGCCTCACCGGCCAACACCCCGACCTCGGCTGACCAGCCACCCCCACGGCCGACCGAAAAACCGGCGACTACAAGTGACTACGATCAGACACATCGACTACCATGTCATCATGACCAAACGATCAGCAACCCCGGTGCGCTTCGATGCTGCCGTGGCGCAACGGCTGGCCATATACGTGGGGAACCATCCAGGTTCATCCCTTTCATCTGCCGCAAACCGACTCGTCGACGAGGGACTTCGCATGACCGAACATCCGGGTGTGGTCTTCCGCGAGGGCCCGACCGGGCGACGGGCCGGCCTGGCTGGTGGCGCCGACGTGTGGGAGATCGTGCGGGCGGTCAGGTCCGCCCGCACCGCCGAACCCGGGTTGGACCAGGACGAGGTGCTGGCTCTGGTGACGTCCAACACCGGGACTCCGGTACATCTGGTCCGCACCGCGATCCGATACTGGGCGTCCTATCCGGACGAAATCAATCATGAGATCGACGCCGCCATGGCGGCGGAGGAGGCTGCTGAGGAAGCATGGCGGCGCGAGCACGACCTGCTGGCCGGGTGAGCTGGTGCCCCACCCGCTCCTGCTGGACGAGATGTTCTCCAACACCATCGCCGAACAGTTGTCCATCCGGGGCCATGATGTTCGGGCGGTGATCGCCGACCGGTCGCTGGTCGGGCTCCCGGACGAACGAATCCTGGCCCAGGCGGCGGCCGAGGGTCGTGCCCTGGTCACGGCCAACATCAGGGACTTCGTTCCGCTGGACGCGCTCCACCGTGCGGTCGGGCGGCCACACGCCGGCATCGTCCTGGTGGCCGCCAGGACCTTTCCGCAGAACCGGACGTTCACCGGTGCCCTCGTGGATGACCTCGCCCGGCTACTGAAGGATCCGGACGGCATCGGCCCGGACCGGATGGTCTTCCTGCGCCGTTGACACGATGCCGTGGGTGCTCGCACCAGGAAGTGCGAAATACCTACAATTGGCAACTTCCACCCGGTCAGGAGCGTCTTACCGTAAAAAGGACAAGAGGCTCGTGAAGCGACAGCGCCTGGGTCAGGACGGGCGGATCGACGGGGCCGCGGAGGGGCGGAGCCGATCAGCCGTCCGACCGGCCCCGCCAGGGTCCCGGTGGGAGGCGAGGGGTTCCCACCGGGACCTCGGCTGTCACTGGCGGGTGGTCCCAGACATCCTGGAACCAGCCATCTAACGGACGCCCCAGCGGCCGGCACCCCGGGTGACCCGGATGTGCCCCAACACAGAACGACCGCGGATGTGGATCACCGGACCGCCCGGACCGGACGGGGCGTCACCGGGCAGGGTCCGCTTGCCCAGCAGCGCGCCACCGGTGTCGTACACCCGGGCGTCCTCCGGCACGTACACCTCGATCTTCCCGCAGAACGAGATCGCGTCCAGCGTGACCTCGTCGCAGGCGAACTCGGCATGGCGCAGGTCCAACACGATCGCCCCGAACCGGGACACCGCGCTGAACCGCTCCGGCACGGTCCACTGCCCACATCTGCGGATCTTGCTGAACAGGGCCCGGGTCAGCCGGTACTCGGCCTGGTCCGAGTCGTTCCGGGAGCCCCCACCAGACCGCCCGCCCGGCGATCCGGCCAGGGACTCGGCCAACGACCTGGCCAGGGGAAGGTCACCGACCAACGCCTCCAGGTCCCCGAAGGTCCTGGCCGCGTACACCGCGGCCAACCGCTCGGAGTACTCCTCGGCGGTGAGCCTTCCCGTTGCCATGGCCTCGCCCAGTAGTTCGGCGACCTGGTTGCGGTCGGCGTCCGAGGCGCGCAGGTCACGCGGGTCCGCGGCCGACTTCATCTCCATGTCCACCATTCTGCCTCGATGCCGACCAGGCTACGAGGTTGCAGCGGACGCCAACCGCGGCGCGGAGTGTTGGCACCCGGGGAACCGGCAGGTGTGGTCGCGGGCCCGGACAAGGATCGGGCACCTTCCGGGTCCAGGCGCAACACTGCCCGGCGGACAAGGGTGCGTACCGGGGAGGCGTTACACCCCTCCGCCCGGCCCACGACGTGGCTGGCGGGCGTCCCGGAGTGGTCTTGCGGAGAAAAATGTGGGGCCGGGAGTTTTCCGAACGGAACGGGTTCGCGTGCAGAAGCCGAACACACTCATGGCGAGCCACGGGGGCGGGTGACCCGAGGGCCACACCAACTGCCCTGTGCAGGTCTCATCCCGACGAGGAGGACCTTGGAGCAGCCACCGCACGGACCAGGGCGGCGATGCGGGCGGTGACCTCGGCCGGACGTTCCAGGGTGAGCATGTGCCCGGCCCCCGGATACACGACCAGTTCCGCTCCCGGCGCGGCCCGTGCGATCCGACGGGAGTGACCCGGCGGGCACAACCGGTCCACGCTGCCGCACAGTACCGCGGTCGGGCGTCCCGCACAGGCCACCAGCGCGGCATGCCGCTCGTGGTCGTCGAAGGTACCCCGAAACGCCAACAGCGTGGCCGGCCAGTGCGACGCGATGATCTCGGCGGTCAGCGCCACCGGCACCGGCCCGACCCCCGGCCCGAACAACGACCGGCGCAGCCACCGCCGGAACACCCCCGCGAGTATCCGGCCGGGACGCCGGTTGCCGCCGGACACCACCCGTTCGGTGAACCATCCGGGCAGGGTGGCACCGGCCCGACTCAGGGCACCCGCCGACGTGCTGACGAACGCCACGGCGGCGACCCGGTCGGCGAACAACTCCGGGTGGCGTTCGGCCAGGGCCATGACGGTCATGCCGCCCATCGAGTGTCCGGCCAGCACCACCGGCCCCACCGGTACCCGGGTGGACAGGACCTCGGCCAGGTCGTCACCGAGTTGGCCGATGGTGGCGGTTCCCGGCGCTGCCGGGTCGGAACGGCCGTGGCCACGGTGGTCGTACACCAGGATGCGAACCGGTACGCCGGCGACCCGGGGCAGCCGGGCGGTCTGCCCACGCCAGGTCCGCCGGTCCAACACCCACCCGTGTGCCAACACCACGGTCACCGGAGCCTGTGGATCGCCGTGTTCCTCGACGTACAGGGTGGTGCCGTCAGCCGTGGTCACAGGTAGTTCACGCATCGTCGGTCACCCTGGTCGATGGTCGGGAAGCCGTGTGATGTCCGTACACCGGTCTGCCTGCTGTCCGACCAGGCCGGCGCGACGCCACAGCACCATCCCGGGTCCGCCCAGCAGCCCCACCTCGTCGAAGAAGGGGACCAGCCTGCGGGCCGCCCAACACAGCGTGGCCCGGTACTGCTGATTGGCCCGCGCCGCCGCCCGGGCCAGGCCCCGGTCCAGGCCCACCGCCGGGTAGACGTCCGGGTGTACCAGCCGGGTGCCGATGATGTAGGCGGAACGGGCCACGAACAGCCGGGTCACCGCCAGGGCGGAGCGCGAGGTGTGGGCGAGCTGACGGACCAACTCCTCGCGGGCGTACCGGACGTGCCGGGACTCCTCCACCACATGGATCCGGGTGACCGTCCGCACCAACGGCTGGATGTTCTCGTCGGCCATCGCCTCCCGCTGGAGCGCGTCCAGGATCTCCTCGGCGATGAGGATGGCGGCGAACATCGACGCACCGCTGGTCGCGGTCTTGATCAACCGGCCCAGTTCGTGCTCGTACCGCCCCGGCCCGTACGCGGGACACCCCAGCTTCTCGATCATCCGGCCGAACATCACCGAGTGCCGGCACTCGTCGCCGATCTCGGTGAGCGCGTAC
>DATCWR010000129.1:0-3753 GCA_036566245.1 Mycobacteriales bacterium
GGTAGGTGGCATCAGTAACGATCTTCGCCCGGTACAGGTCCAACACCCCAGACTCCAGGGCGCGCAGAACAGCCGGGATGCGGGATGTCATCTCCACGGCCTGGGCAACCCGGTTCTCCGCCGCCCGCCGAGACACCGACAGTTCCACCGCGACCTCGTCCGCGACGAACTCCCCGAACGGACGACCCGGGGTAGCAGGCCGGTGTCGGGTGAACTCGGCCATCACCCTGACCTGCACCGCATGCGCGGCAGCCACCACACGTTCCATACCGCCGAGCACGGCCAACAACGACTCGCCGTCCAACCCCGACAGATCGACACCTGCGAGGAATTCGGCGACCATCTCGGGGTCGAATCCGGTAACCGGAAACCCGCCATCCGATTCCCCACCAACACCGGAACCGGTGTCGCAGGGAACAGCATCGGTCAGGGTTTCCATGCCACAATTCTATCTCGACCATTATGATATTTGATCACTCGAAAGAGTGAATTCAACAAAGCCATCGAGGCGCGGGGGGAAACGTGAATCCGGGAAATTTCCAAACGCGATCGGGCTCACCGGGTAAGAGTCACCCGACTGCCGAAACGGAACGCGCCCGTGGCGGCGGCACCGTGCCGTACCAGCCACGCGGCCGGTGCGGCACTGGTGTCTCTCGCCTGGCCCTGGTGGGGCCCGACGTCACCGTCTGTCGGGATCGGGGTGTCGGCGGTTCACCGCCCGGATGCTCTGGAATGCCTGGTTGAGCAGCGCCCGCATCGCGGTCTCGGCGCGGTCGGGTTGCCCGGCGGCCACGGCGTCGAGCACGGCCTGGTGTGCCGGCAGGGTGTTTCGGAAGTTCTGCTCCCGACAGACCAGCCGGTCCAGTGCCTGCATGCCGACCTCGATGACGACCTCCATTCGTTCGAGTAGTTCGTTGTGGGCCGATCCGAGCAGTGCCCGGTGGAAGACCATGTCGGCGTTGATCATCGCCTCGCCGTCCTGACCGGCGCGCCGCATGTCGTCCATCGCCCTGGCCAGCACGGCCAGGTCGTCGGAACTGCAGCGCAGCGCGGCCAGTCGGGCGCTGGCCGGTTCGACGATCGAACGGACCTCGGCGAGGTTGTCCAGGAAGCGTTCGTCCAGTCGGCCCTCGTAGCGCCAGTGCAACAGGTCCGGGTCGAGCAGGCTCCAGTCCGAGCGTGGCCGGACGAAGGTGCCGCGTCGGGGTCGGGCGTCGACCAGTCCCTTGGCGGCCAGCACCCGCAGTGACTCGCGGACCACCGTTCTGCTGACCCTGAACTCCCGCTCCAGAGCCTCGACGTCGATCCCGTCACCCGGGCGCAGGTCACCACGGATGATGCGTTGACCGACGGCTCGGACGACATGTCCGTGTAGGCCGCGTTGCGGGTAGATGGGCACGTTTGCCCCTCCTGTAGTTTCCTGTACACCTTCGACGAGTGTGCGCATCCTGCCAGCGCCGTGGGTGCCAGTACCAAACGCGTCGCACGTACCCTTCGGCGACGAACTACGTCATGCTGGGGTTGGCCAGGCCAGGACGGCCCTGGGTCAGCAGGTGTCAGGAGAAGAAACGGTGCCGTATCCCGACCAACTCTTGGCCGACGACGAGCAGGTGGTCAAGCATCTGCACCCGCACTGGGCCACCCTCGTCGCTCCGGTCGTCATCTTCGTGGTCACCGTGGCCGTGGCCGCGTACCTCGCCGCGATCGTGCCGCCGGGGAGCCTGCAACACCCGCTCCGGCTGGCCATCGCCGCGGTGGCCGCGGTGGTGCTGATCTGGCTGGTCCTGGTGCCCGTGCTGGTCTGGCGCACCACCCACTACGTGATCACCACCCACCGGGTACTGATCCGTACCGGCATCCTCAACCACACCGGTCGGGACATCGGCCTGCAACGGATCAACGACGTCGCGTTCGAACAGACGTTGTGGGACCGGATACTCGGGGCCGGGTCGCTGACCGTGGAGTCGGCCGGTGAACGTGGTCAGGAGACGCTGCGCGACATCCCACACTCGGACCGGATCCAGCAACTGCTCAACCGGTTGATCGAGGAGGACCATGAGCGGCGAGCCCGGGACGCCTACGCCGCCGGCCAGGCCCAGTACCCGACCGGCCCGGTCCCGCCCGGCTACCCGCAGGATGGTTATCGGTACGGCCCCGGCCAACAGGGCCCACACGGCACCACCGCCCACCCGCCTGCCGAACCGGTCGACTGACGGTGCTCACCCCGGACGCACGGCCTGCGGGAAGTCGAACACCCGATCCGGGTCGTAGCGGGTCTTGACCCGGCGCAGCCGTTGGTAGTTCGCCCCGTGGTAGGCCAGCTCCCAGTCGGTCAACTCCGGGTCGATGTAGTTGACATACGCGCCGGTGGCGTGGCCGCGCATGCTGGCGTGGTACGCCCGCAGCCAGGCCAGGCTGCCGGCGGCGACCGCGGGCCGGGCGTTGGTCGACCAACCGACGATGTACTGCGCCACGGCCAGCGCCCGCCGGTGCGGGAAGGCGGTGGCATCCGGTGCCAGCCGGGTCACCGCCCCACCGAGGGCGTCCACCTGCACGCCGCCGGCACCGGCGTCCCGGATACCGGCCAACCGGTCCACCCCGGCCACCAGCGTGTCGATACCCGAGGAGGGCAGCGGCCGACCGAAGACATGCGATCTGGCCGCGTAGGTCTCCCGGGCCAACCGGCCCCGCGGGTTCTGGTCGGGCAGATGGCACTGGGCCACGGTGAGGTTGGCGCAGCCGGCAAGTTGCATCATCGCGGCGGCGTAACTGCGGGTCTGGGTGGTCCGACCCGACGGGGCACGGCCGACCGCCGCGACCAGGGCGTCGACGTGTCGGGCGGCTTCGGCTGCCGGGCCGAGGTAGAAGGCGTTCGCGGTGACCCGGGGTGTACCCGTGGCCGAGGTCAGCAGGTGCACGTTGGACCACAGTGCGTCCGGGGTGTGCGGTAGCCAGGTCTGCCAGGCCCGCAGCACCGTCGCGGCCAGCCGCCACGGCCAGGACAGGAACACCATGGAGATCGGGCCGACCGGTCGGGTGCGTAGCGACAACGAGGTGACCACGCCGAAGTTGCCGCCCCCGCCGCCGCGCAGTGCCCAGAACAGGTCCGGGTGGTGTCGGGTGTCGCAGTCGAGTAGTTGACCGTCGGCGGTGATCACCTGGGCGGCGAGCAGGTTGTCGCAGGTGAGGCCCCAGGCCCGGGTGAGCACGCCGATGCCGCCGCCCAGGGTCAGACCGGTGATCCCCACGGTGGGACAACTGCCCGCCGGCACCCCCACTCCGGCCCGCGCCACTCCGGCATAGACATCGACAAGCCGGGCGCCGGCGCCCAGTACGACCCGGCCGGCCTCCACCCGTACCGAGTTCATCGCGCCGACGTCGAGCACCAGACCCGGGCCGGTTGACCAACCCGCGTAGCTGTGCCCACCGGAACGCAGTGCCAGCGGTACCCGGTGGCGGCGGGCGAACGCCACGCACTCGCGCACGTCCGCCGGGTCCGCGCAGCGGGCCACCGCTGCCGGCCGGATTCTGTCGAAACGGGTGTTGTACAGCCGGCGGGCCGAGTCGTACCCGCGGTCGCCCGGCCGCACCAGCCGGCCGTGCAGATCACGACCCAGCGCGTCCCAGTCAGGTGGCGCGGACGCGCCGGTGGTGACGGTCGCGGGAGTGGTCAGCGCCGGGGGCGTCGCCGACGCCGACGGGGTCGCTGTGGACCTGGTCGACGTCCGGGGAGTCGGTGCCGCGGTGGCCGCG
>DATCWR010000147.1:0-10161 GCA_036566245.1 Mycobacteriales bacterium
GCGGGGGCGCGTCCAGCAGCCGGGCCAGTTCCTCCAGTGACCCACCGGCGAACCCGCCGTCGCTCAGGTGCACGTCCCCGGCGTGCAACGCGGCCCGAACCCGGATCGTGGTCAACTTTCCGGCGGTCCGGTTGTGGGCGCGCAGCCGTGCCGCCAGGCTGTACATCAACGGGTGGACGAACCGGTCCTTAGGAATCTCCGGCCCGGCGATCAGCCGCATCCCGTCGCCGATGTCGTCGTGATGGCAGCCGTCCCAGTCGACACCGCTTTCTGCACAGGACTCGCGCAGCGCGGTGAACAGGACATCCCGATTACCCAACAACGCGACGTCACCGCGTCCGGCGGACTGTTCGATGTCGACGGCGAGCATCGTCCGGTAGGTGGGGGTCGCCCTGAGCATGGCACTCCTCGTGGCACAGGAGTTCGCCGACGGCCGGTGCCGTTCACCGCGCTCGTTGATGCCGACGACCTGTCCACGGCGACGGTGGCAAACGATCACTCATCCCGTCTGCGTCACCTGACCCACAACCAGTGATCTCACCTGATCGGCACGGCACAATAAGCGGACCCCACTGCGAGCGGAGGCCGCCATCATGCCTGTCCACCCGGCAAACCACCGCCTGTGGGATCTGTTGGACGAGTCCGGGCGCACCATGCTGGCGAGTGCGGGAAGGCGCGTCGATCACCCTCGTGGTACCGAGATGCTGCATGAGGGCGAACCGGCAGGATCAGCGTTCGTGTTGCTCCGCGGCCGGGTGAAGGTGTTGGCTACCGGGTCGAACGGGTGCCAGCGAATCCTGGCCATCCGGGTGCCCGGGGACGTGATCGGTGAACTGTCCGCCATCGACGGTGCGCCACGTTCGGCCACCGTGGTCGCCATCGACCCGGTGAGCCTGATCCGGATACCCGCGGAGAGCTTCAACGCCGCGCTGCGGAACCAGCCCGCCATCGCCCACGCGCTGCTGCGGGTCGTCATCGGTCGACTTCGGACGGCCAACCGTCGCCGTGTCGAGTACAGCGACACCACGGTCGCCGAACGGGTGGCCACCACACTGGCCGAACTGGCCGCCGAACACGGGCGGCTCGGCGAGAGCGGGGTCGCGATCACGCTCCAGTTCAGTCAGGAGGACCTGGCCGGGATGGTCGCCGGCTCACGGGAGGCGGTGGTCCGGGCGCTACGCGAACTGCGGGACGAGCGGGTCATCAGCACCGGCCGGCGACAGGTCACCATCCTGCGACCCGACCTGCTGGGCCTGGCGGCGGAGTAAGGGGTCTGGGTGCATGACGCCCCGCACGTCACCTGCTTCCACCCACACGAGCGGAATACAAGCATGGCAGGTAGCCCCCGACGCGACCTCGATACTTTCTTCAGGCCATCCGGACCGACAGGGGATGACAAAGGTGATCAACGAAGCGGAGCGTCGGTTCCACGCCGACACGGTGAACGGCGCCGAACGGCTGAAGCGCGAGATCAGGTACAACCCGACACGGTTCATGCGGATGGTCGCGGAGCTGGGCGGTGCTGAGGCGGCTCGACATCTGTTACGCGGCCCCGACGCGTCGGACGGATTCACCACGCTCTGGGAACACCGCCGGCTGGAGCTGGGCGTCGAGGCTTTCGTACTGCTCCCCTGGTATCGGGAGTTGTTCACCGAGGACGAGCTGGCCACCGCGGAACGGCGACTGCTTGAGCACGGCTTCGACATGGAGCTATTTCTCCGATCGGCGGCCGACCGCCCGCCCACATGGACTCAGGCTGACAACAGCGAGGCTCCGTGACGGCTTGGCAAAACCTCACACATGACATGATCCTGGCCCGGTCGGCGCGGGGCACGACCGGGCCAGGAGGCTTCTCTGTCTAGTCCCGAGCTGGTTCGGCGGCGTGGTGCTCGCTGTCCTCACCGCGCGGGGCCGACCCCGCGATCGCCTGCCACGGCGCCTGGAACAACTGCTCGGCGCTCGGGTGAACCACCAGGCTGAGCAGGTCCGAACGGTTGTAGTGCCCGGCGTAGTCGTGGATGGCGCGTTTGCCGATCAGCACGTCCAGGTCCAGGTCGGCGGTGAGGATGGTCTCCTCCGCGCCGGCCGGCCCGGCCAGGATCTCCCCACCCGGGGCGACGATGCAGCTTCCGCCCACGTTGCGTTCGTCACGCAGCCAGGCGAAGTCGGCCTCGTCCTTGCCGATGATGCCCACCATCGACTCGTCGATCGTGCCGGCCGCGTTGAGCACGTAGCAGCCGCCCTGGTAGGCGATGGCCCGCGACGAGTTCAGGATGACGTCACGCATCCGCGGCTGGGTCGGGGAGAAGTGGTTCGGCCACAGCGCCGCGTGCATCACCGCGTACTGGGCGGTCGCCGAGAAGATCAGCAGCGGGTTGGAGTTCTCCGCGCAGATCAGGCTGCTGATCGGCCCGAACGATGCCTGCGGGATCTGGAGGCCCTCGCTGCCGCCACCGGTGTGCAGCAGGCGCTCACCGACCGTGGGGGTGAGCTTGCGGTGCACCGCGGCGATCGACCCGTCGGGGGCGAAGTGCACCGCGCTGTTCCACATGGTGCCGGTGGTGCCGGCCCGCTTCTCGCAGACCCCGACCACCGCCCAGATCCCGGCCCGCTTGGCCGCCGCGCCGATCTGGTCGGTCTCCGGGCCACCGATGACCACGGAGTTGCGGAACAGGTCCGCGGCCATCCGCAGACCGGGCTCGCTGGTGGCCGCGTGGAAGTGGAACCACAGCGGGTGGGTGGGGATGAAGCCCTCCGGGAAGACCACCACCTCGGCGCCGGTGGCGGCGGCCTGCTCGATCAGGCTGACCGTCTTGTCCACGGTGGCCTGCCGGTCCAGGAAACACGGCGCCGCCTGAACCACGGCCCCACGAACGACTCCCAGCGAATCACCCACAGTTCGGCCTTCCCTTCTGAATAGTCACCCGATGCCGTTCCCGCGTCCCGACCACCGGTCAGGCGTGCGCTCCACCGTCGATGACGATGGTGGCGCCGGTGATGAACGCGCCCGCCTCCGACGCCAGCAGCAGGGCCGCACCGGCGACGTCCTCCGGTTCGGCGATGCGCTTGATCGCCTGCATGGCCAGCACCCGCTCCACGTCGGACTCGTCGGCCAGTTGCGCGGCGGAGAAGTCGGTGCGGGTGAGGATCGGGGCCAGCGCGTTGACGGTGATACCGAACTCGCCGAGTTCCACCGCGAACGAGCGGGTGAGCATGATCTCGGCCGCCTTGGTCACCGCGTACTCGCCCATGCCGCTGCGGGCCTTGAGTGCGGTGCTGCTGCTGATGTTGATGATCCGTCCCCAGCCGGCCGGCTTCATCAACCGGGCGGCCTGCACCGACAACTCCAGGTAGGCGTTGACGTTCAACTCGAACAGTTCCGGCAGGGGGTTGCGCTCCCGGTCGGTCATGTCCCCACGCAGCGGCTTGGCCCCGGCGCAGTTGACCAGGATGTCCACCCCGCCCAGTCCCTCCACGACCGCGGGCAGGACGGTCGCCCGCTGCGCCGGGTCGGCCACGTCGGCCTGCACGGTCAACACCTTCACCGGGTGTTCGCCGAGCCGGACCGCGGCCTTCTCCAACGCGCCGGCCGACCGGCCGACGATCGCGATGTTCGCCCCGACCTCGGCGAACGCCTGTGCGATGGCCGCGCCGATCCCCCTGGAACCACCGACGACACAGGCGGTGCGCCCGGCCAGACTGAACCTGTCGAGAATCATCGTGCGCGTTCTCCTGATACCTGGGTCGACCTACTTGATCCGGAACCTGTCCACGGCGGAGTTGTCGAGGTCGATGCCGAACCCGGGCGCCTCGGAGAGCTGGATGGCTCCGTCCACCACGTTGATCGGGGTCGCCATGATCGGCTGCCACCAGGGCTGGTACTCCTGCCACACCGCGTTGGGCACGGCGCAGGCCAGGTGCGAGGAGTGCTCCATGAACAGGTGCGGGGTGATCGGCAGGCCGAAGCTCTCGGCGATGTGCGCGCTCTTGATCCACTCGGTGACCCCGGCCATCCGCATCAGGTCGGGCATCACGTAGTTGGTGGCCCGGGCCTGGACCAGGGCGAGCACCTCGTCCTTGTAGTAGTTCGACTCCCCGGTGCACAGCGGCATCGGGATCGCCTCGGTGGCCCTGGTGTAGTCGTCGAGCTGCGTGTACGGCATCGGCTCCTCCAGCCAGAAGATGTCGTACTCCTCGAACCGGCGGGCCATCACCAGGGTCTGCTTGAGGTCCCAGGCCTGGTTTGCGTCGATCATGAGCTTGGTGTCCGGACCGATCGCCTCGCGGACCGCCCGGACCCGGGCCACGTCCTCGTCGGGGTCGGCCATGCCGGCACGCATCTTCACCGCGTGGAAGCCCTGGGCCACCAGGTCGTGCGCCTCGGCGGCGAGTTCGTCCCGGGACCGGTCCAGCCACAGACCCTGGCTGGCATACGCCTCGACCGAGTTCCGGTATCCGCCCAGCAGCCGGTAGACCGGCTGCCCGGCCACCTTGCCGCGGATGTCCCAGCAGGCGGTGTCGATGGCCGACATGGCCAGCGCGGCCACGCCGCGCTGGCCGATGAAGCCGGTCGACCGGTGCATCTGCGACCACAGCGCCGCGGTGTGGGTGGCGTCCTTACCCACGGCGAACTCGCCAAGGTCCTGGACGAACCGGACCAGGCTGGCGACCTTGCCGCGGCCGAAGGCGAAGCTCCAGGCCACGCCCTCGTGACCGCCCCTGGTGCGCACCCGGACCAGCGCCGTGTCGATGGCCGGGATCGGGAACGCTGCGGTGACCAGCGGCCGGTCGAGCGGAATCGACAGGAAGGAGGTCTCGACCTCGGCGATGAGGGTTTCGGGTGGCATCAGGGGCTCCTGCACTCGGGGCTGCTCCCGGGACGGGTCGCAACCGGTGTTTCTGATGTTCTGATGGTGTGCTGTGCGATCCGGCGACACGCCGGTTTTCGGGTCAGCCGTGTGCGCCGGCCACCGTGACCTTGTCCGACCGCACGTGCTTCGGGTCGATGGCCACCATCGCCAGGATGGACAGGATCGGGAGGACCACCAGGATGGACGCTCCGGCGGTGGACCAGCCCAGCGATTCCTTCAGGGCGCCGAAGGTGTAGCCGGACACCGTCGCGGGCAGGAAGAACGCGCTGACGAACAGGCCCGAGGCCAGACCGGTGCGTGAGATCGGCATGACGCGCTGCAGCATCGCCTGGGTGTTGGTGAACATGAACCCGCTGAGCAGGGTGCCCTCGATGAAGGCCACCAGCATCTGCCAGGCCAGTCCGAGTTGCAGGTGGAAGGCGACGCTACCGATCAGCCCGGCGGCCACCAGCGCGCCGAGGATCACCTTGCGCTGGTTGAAGCGGTCACCCAACCATCCGGCCGGAACACCCATCATGGCGCCCACCCCGAACATGCCCGCGGCCAGACCTGCGGTGCCGGGGTCGAAACCAACCTCGGTGCGCAGGTAGGTCGGGTACAGACCGGCAAAGCTGAACAGGCTGAACCCACCCATCACAGCCACGGCGAGCAGGATGGCCATGTTGCGAACCGGGAAGTGGTCCTTCGGTCCGGTGCCCGACGACCTGCGGTCGACCTTTGCGAAGTCAGCCGGCATGACCAGGTAGATGGCGACCAGGAACACGGCGCCGGCGCCACCGAAGACCCACAGCGGTGCCTGCCACATACCGGTCTGGGACAGCAGGTAGGCCCCCACCATCGGGCCGAGGAAACCACCCAGGCCGAACGAGAGGTTCAGCGTGCCCAACGCCAGCGTGCGCCGCTGCCGGAAGTAGGCGCCCAGTGCGGCGAACAGGGCGGCGACCTGGACACCCTCGCCCACGCCGGACAGCACCCGGTAGATGGCCATGTCGGCGAATCCGGTGGCGAAGCCCTGGAGCACTGTGGTGGCCGAGAACAGGAACACCCCGACGAGGATGAGGTTCTTGGAACTGAACCGGTCGATCAGGTAGCCGGCCGGAATGCCGCCCAGTCCGACGCCGAGGGTGAAGATGGTGGCCAGCAGGCCGGCCTCACTCAACTGGAAGCCGAACTCCGCCTTCACCTCGGGCAGGATGATCGGGAAGAGCTGCCGGTCCATCGAGTTGAGCACGTAGGACGTCTCGAGCAGCAGGACGACTGCCAGGACGGCCCAGGAGACCTTGTCCCTCGCGGCGTTCCCGCCGCCGGGATCGGCCCGTACGTCTTTCCTGAGAGTGGCGCTGCCTGTGGCGGTTTCGCTGTTCCGGCCCATCGCGTTCCCTGTCTATGTGGACGGTTCTGGGGTGTGGTCGGCCCTGGGTCGGGCGGCCGTGTCGAAACCCGGGTCGAGCTGGACTACCGAACGGTGACCTGATGCCAGAGCGGCAGAGAGGGCAGAGACCCGATGATTTGTATACCGTACATCGTGCACAATGTTTGTCAAGAGATTCGCGACTGACGATTCCGCTCCCCCGACGGGCGCACACCGGCCGGTCGAACGACCAGGCCGGGTGCCACCGACCGGCGTACCGCCGACCGCGTCAGCCGCCACGCACCACGGCCGCACCGGGCCCGGGCAGGAACCGACCAGCCCGCGCATCCACCGGCCTGCCGTCCTGGGCCACCGGTTCACCGCGCAGATAGGTACGCACCACCCGGCCGGTGACCTCCCGGCCGTCGTACGGGGTCCACCCGGCCTTGGACAGCACGTCGGCGTCGCGCAGGGTGCGTCGGGCGGTCGGATCGACCAGGATCAGGTCCGCGTCGGCCCCGGGCCGCAGGCTGCCCTTGCGTGGCCACAGCCCGTACGCCTGGGCCGGCGCCTGGCAGTACACCCGCACGATGTCCTCATAGGCCAGTCGGCCGCGCGCGGCAGCGTCCAGCAGGAGTGCGTAGGTGCTGTCCAGACCGGGCAGGCCGAAGTGGACCTGCCAGATGTCGCCAGCCCGCTTCTGTTCCAGCGTCGCCGGGGCGTGGTCGCTGGACATGTGGGTCAGTACGCCCTCGCGCAACAGGCGCCACATCTGGTCCTCGTCGTCGTCCACCCGGGCCCGGGCGGGCGGGGTGAACTTGCGCAGCGCGCCGTGCTGGTGCACCTCGTCCTCGCGCAGCAGGAAGTACTGGGGGCAGGACTCGACGGACAGTCGGGCGCCGTGCTCGCGTTCGGCCCGGATGTACCGGGCCACCTCCGGATTGCTGACGTGCGCGATGGTGGCCCGGGCACCGGTCCGGCGGACCAGCATCGCGGCGACGGTGGCCGCGACCAGTTCGGCATCCCGGTTGCGCCAGTCCAGGACCAGGCCGGCATCCTGACGGCCGGCGGCACGCAGTTCCTTCTCGGCCGCGCTGGTGAGGGACTCGTCCTCACAGTGCATCAGGCTGACCGCGCCGACCTCGGCGGTGTGTTCCAGGTGGGTGCGCAGGGCTGCCGCGTCGTGGCCCGGCACGCCATGGGTGGTGCAGGTGAACACCTTGAAGAAGGTGACCCCGGCCTCCCACAGCGGTGCCACCGCGTCGGCCGAACCAGGCCAGGCGTGTGCGGCCAGGCCGAAGTCGACATTCGACCGGCCACGCAGATAGTCGATCTTGGCCCGCAGATCCTCGACCTGGCGCACCGGATTGCCGTGCGAGTGCTCCACGATCGTGGTCACCCCGGACGCGGCCGCGGCGCTGGTGCCGGTCGGGAAGTCCTCCCGTTCCGTGCTGCCCGGGTCCATCAGGTGGACATGGGTGTCCACCCCGCCGGGGAGCAGCAACAGACCGGCCGCGTCCACGGTGCGGTCGGCCGCCGGGCGGTCCGAGCCCACGTAGGCGATCCGGCCGTCGGCCACGCCGACGTGGGCCTGGCGCCGGCCGTTCGGGCCGACGACGGTGGCACCGGTGATGAGCAGGTCGATGTCTGGCACGGGCAACCCTCTCCTGGTGTGGTCAGCAGGTGGCCGGTGACGACGCGCGTCCCCACGGCGGTGTCACCGTCGCGGGTGCGCCGGGCTGGTGCTGGGGTGGATCCGCCTCAACCACGGTCGGAGGCCGCACCCGGTCGGAACAGCCGGTCCACGTTGCCGTGCGCGATCGCGGCCAGGTCCTCGGGTGGCAGGTCGACACCGGCCAACTGTTCGGCCAGTGAGCCGCCACCCATGTCGAAGGGCACGTCGCTGCCGTAGACGACCCGGTCGGCGCCCACCTGGTCGACCAACCAGGCCGTGGAGGACGGGCGGTGGGTCAGCGTGTCGTAGTGGAACCGGCGCAGGTACTCACTCGGTGGCCGGACCGGGCCGCTCGCCTCGGACCGCACCCGGTGGCCGTGGTCGAGCCGACCGATCTGGTAGGGCAGGTGCCCGCCGCCGTGGACCAGCACACAGTCCAGGCCGGGCAGTTGGTCGAGGGTTCCGGAGAGGATCAACCGGGACGCGCACACCGCGGTCTGCCAGGGATTGCCCTGCAGGTTGGTCAGGTAGAAGTCGTCCAGGCCCGGGGTGCTGCCCACGTAGTAGGGGTGCAGGATCAGCGGGACACCGAGTTCCTGCGCGGCGACCAGCACCGGCCGCAGTTCGTCGCCGTCCAGCACGGTGCCCTCGCAGTGCGGCCCGATCTGGGCACCCACCATGGCGTGTTCGGTGACGCAGCGGCGGAGTTCGGCCGCGGCCCGGTCGGGGTCCTGGAGCGGGAGGGTCGCCACCGCGGAGAACCGGTCGGGCGCCTGGGCGGCCATGGCCGCGATCGCGTCGTTCACGGCGCGGGCCGCGTCCACCGCCTCGTTCGCCGCGATCCAGTAGAGGAACAGTGGGGGCGCCGCGGACAACAGCGCCTGCGACACACCGGCCGCGTCCATCGTCTGGAGTCGGACCTCGACGTCGTGGAAGGCGTCCAGCAACGGGTACCGGTACCCCTGCCGGTGCACCACCCACGGCCTGCCGCCGTCGGTCTCGACACGAATGCCGTCCGGTGCCGCGTTCGCCCGCATCGCCTGCACCAGGACCGGCGGAATCACGTGCGCGTGGACATCGATGACGCGCATTGCCCGGGCCACCTCCTCCGGTCTGATACGGCCGCGTCGGTCGCGACCCGCAAGGCTTCCCTCAGTAAGTATGCATCATATACAATCCAAAGTACATACTTACAAGGAGACTCGAGATGAGCCTGTCGAAGGTCGCGGTCGCCTCGCTCGGAGGCACCATCACCATGACTCCCGGCGATGGCGGTACCGGCGTGGCACCGACCCTGGGGGCGGCGGACCTCATCGCGGCCGTGCCGGAACTGGACCGGGTGGCCCGCATCGAAACCGCCACGCTCGCCGCGCTGCCCAGTGCGTCGCTGTCGTTCGGCGACGTGTTGGCCGCGCTCGGCTGGGCCGAACAGGTGGTCGACGACGGTGCCGCCGGAGTCGTCCTGATCCAGGGCACCGACACCATGGAGGAGACCGCCTACCTGCTGGACCTGTACTGGGACCGGCCCGAACCGCTGGTGGTGACCGGGGCCATGCGTTCGGCCAGCGCCGCGGGCGCGGAGGGGCCGGCCAACCTGCTCGCCTCGGTACGGACCGCCGCGGCACCGGAGTCCCGGGGCCAGGGGGTCGTCGTCGTCATGAACGACGAGATCCACGCGGCCAGTCGGGTGCGCAAGTCCGACTCGGCCCGGACGAACGCCTTCACCTCACCGAACTTCGGACCGCTGGGTTACACCCGGGAGTCCTCGGTGGTCTACGGGAGCCGCCCGGTTCGCTGGGCACCCCTGCCGACCCCGCCCGCCGGCGACGCCGGTCCTCGGATCGCGCTGGTGGAAACCTTCCTGGGTGACGACGGCGACCTGCTCAGGTTGGTCCGGGCCGACCGGTACGACGGTGTGGTGGTCGCCGCGTTCGGCGCCGGGCACGTCTCCGAACGGTTCGCCGAGACGGTCAGCGAGGTGCTGCCGACCATGCCGGTGGTCTTCGCCACCAGGACCGGCTCGGGGACCACGCTGAGCCACACCTACGACTTCACCGGTTCGGAGAGCGACCTGCTCCGCCGGGGCGCGGTGGCAGCCGGGTGGTTGCATCCCCGCAAGGCCCGCATCCTGCTGTGGTCGCTGGTCGCCGCGAAGGTGTCCGGGCCCGAGGTCGCGGCGGAGTTCGCCCGGCGCGGCGGTCTGCCGGGTCTCGCGTCGTAACCGGACGCCCGGCGGTGCCTGGCCGACGCCTGGCCGGCGCTGG
>DATCWR010000160.1:0-6908 GCA_036566245.1 Mycobacteriales bacterium
GTCGTCGAGCACGTATGCCTCGGCGATGTGCACGTGTGCGGTGGCCTCGTTGTCTCTGGCCCGGTCCTGCGCGGGGCCGGACTGGTACGCCTCGATCGACGCCTCGGCCGCCCGTCGGGTGCGCTCACCGTCGCCCACCGCGATCCATGCACCGCTGGCGAAGTAGTTCTCCTTGGCGATGGAGAAGGTGAGGATGCCGCCGTAGTAGGTGTCCAGGTCATCCGGTCGGACCTGTTCGCGGGCCGCCCGCGCCCGTTCCAGTGCGGCGGCGGTGGCCTCGGCATTGCCCAGCGCGGCGGCACCGCGGGCCTCATGCATAGCCAGCCAGACTGCGGCGCTGCCCCTGGCTCCCGCGTCCAACCCTCGCCGAGCGAACTCCATGGCCTGAGCCGGTCTCCCGTCCCAGTACGCCACGGTGCTCTGCATGCCCGACAGCCAAGCGGTCAGGTCGGGGTGGTCGGCCTCCTTGGCGAAAATGAGACCGGTCCTGACGTGTGTCATCGCCTGGCTTCGATATCCTAGGTACTCGGTTGCTTCGGCGAGCATGCCCAGCGACGCGGCGGCGAGGAAGTACAGGTCCTTCGTCTCGGCCACCCGTTGCCGGCCGTCGAGCAGGGTGAACACCCGGTCGCGCAACCTCAGCGCCGAGTCGAACAACTCGATCCGGGGCGCGTTGGCAAACCTACGGGCCAGGCCCTGGGCGTCCTCCCGCAACCGTTCCAGCGTCAACGGGCCCACGTTGCTGGGGTGGTCACCCAGGTGGGCGGATTCCTCGGCTGCCATGTCAAGCCGCCTTTCGGTCATCACCGCGTCCCACCGGGGATCACCCGACAGTACCGACGGTGCAGGGTCCGGCTCGGGGTCAACGGCCGGGGTGTAGTCCTGTGCGAACCCAAGTCGAACCGGGCTGGTCTGGAACAGCCGCGACAACAGATCCTGGTAGTCCGGGCCGGGACGGTCGATCCCCGACTCCCAGCCCTTCCACGACCGCTCCGACAACCCACGGGCTCCCAGACCGTTCTCCCGGCACATCCGGTGGAACGCGGCCACCACCTGTTCCACCGAGTAGTTCCAGGCGACCCGGTACGAGCGCAGGACCGAGTAGCCACAGTGCTGCGAGATCGCCAATGCCACCTGGTGCAACAACTCCGGGCTCGGTTGGACCGGATCACCGGCCTCCACCAACAACTTCACCCGCAGTTCCCGGGCACACCGCAGGGTGTGCGGGCGACGGTCGGCAGGATCGGGGGTGTGCAGATTCTCCATGAAGCAGGTCCTGAAGGTGTCAGGGAGGGGAATCGACAAACGGACACCCCACACGCCACCACACATCAACCGGCAACACCAGTGCCAGATCCCCCACCCACAGGTGAAATCCAGCCCACCCGGAGGGTGCGACCAGGCCCTGCCTCGCGAGGAGCCCGAGCCCCGCCCTTTGAGCCCGCCATGTACCTGGGCCTGGCAGTATTGGCGGCCACGCCTTGACCTGGGAGGGGGCCGGTCGTGACACAACTCCTGCTCGGGCTGATCCTGCTGGCACTGATCGCGCTGGTCGTGGTGCTCGTGTACCGCACGCGGGCCGCGAGCCGCCAGGCCACACCACAGGCCGACACCGGCCCGGTCGACCCACTGCGCGACCACGAGGGCGTCACCGACATCCGCACGGTACGGGCCGGCGACATGATCGAGTACGGCGGTCAGCTCTACTTCGTCCGTGGTTCGTTACGGCTGACCGAGGGTGGCTACACCTGGTCGGAACACTTCCTGGACGACGCCCGTGGCCACCGCTGCTGGGTCTCCGTCGAGGAGGACCCCGACCTGGAGGTGGCGCTCTGGCGGCCCACCGACGCGGTCACCGAACCCGGCGGGAAGACCATGCGGGTGGACGGGGTGACCTACACCAGGGACGAGGACGGCCGGGCGAACTACCGCTCGGAGGGCACCACCACGGTGGCCGAGCACGGTGGCGTCGAGTACGTCGACTACACCGGCCCCGACGGCAGGATGCTGAGTTTCGAACGGTTTGACGGTGGGCCGTGGGAGGCCGGGTTGGGCGAGACGCTGGCCCAGGAGTCGCTGCGGGTCTACCCGGCGAGTAGTGACCGGTCGTGAGGGCCGTGCTCACCACCCGGTACGCGGACTCGCGCGCCACCGACCTGACCCTCGCCTACGGGTTACGGCCGTTGGCCGCGCTGGGCACGCACCGGGTGTCGCTGCCCGGCATGGAGGTGGAGTTACGGATCCTGGGCGCCAGTCACCAGGTGGTGTCGGGGGCCTGGTCGGAGACGGTGGCCTGCCTGCCGGCGGCGACCGGCACGCTGCCCGAACACGAGGAGACCGTCGGTGGCGGTTTCCTGGCCCGGTTCCAGGCCCGGTGTCACCGGCTGGGCCCGGACGAACTCGCCGCCCGGGTCGCGGTCATCGTGCGTGACTGCGCGGCGGACCCGCAGGCGTTGGTCGGCCAGTTCCCCGGCTCGCCGAGCGCGGTGACCGCGCTGCGGGTGCGCGCCCACCCGGGCGGTGGGGCGCGCTGGTGGACCTGGCACGCCTACCCACAGGCTGGTGAACTGGTCGAGACGGTGAGTGTGGTGCGACCGCGATGAGTCCACGGAAGAAGTTGCTGGTGGCCTGCGGGGTCAGCGGTGTCGGCCTGCTCGCGATGGTGGTGGCCCTGGTGACCGCCGGGGGTATCCGGGACTACCTCGACGGCCACTACGCGCGCAGTTCCACCGCGGGCAGTTCCGTCGTGTACACGTCGACGAGCAAACCCAACGTCGTCTACAGCCAGATCCGCTCGGCCCGTCCACCGGCGGACACCGAGTTCGACCCGAGCGGGTACTTCCTGCGCTACTCCGACGACATCGTGGCGATCACCGCGAACGGCACGGGTTCCCGGATCTACCTCGATGACGAACGCCACGGCTACGCGCGCTGGTTGCCCTACGTGGGTGGGACCTGGGGTACCGGTGGCGGCGCGGGCGAGAACTTCCGCGGCGGCGGTCCGGGCAGCGGCAAGTGACCCGCGGGTGGCTCCGAACCGCGACCGTGTGCGCCGGCACCCTGTTGGTGCTGGCCACCGGTCCCGGGATCGCCCACGCCGACGTGGTGTTCGACCCGGCCGACGCCGACGAGTTGGCCGCCATACTCGCTGAGGCGGCCGAAGGACAGGACATCTGCTACGGCTGGCGCGTCCAGGTGTACGACCCGGACGCCGGTTCGGATCTCAGCGTCGGCACGAACTTCGGTGTGGGCAGCCAGGTCGGTGACTTCGGTCCCCCACTGTGCACGACCACCGTGGAGTTCTTCGCGGACATCACCTACACCAGCGCGTCGTCCGAGGCCAACGACTCGGCCACCTACAACGTGGTCAGCGAGCCGAGCGGACCCACGAAGGCGGACCTGGACGCGCTGGACATCGTCGACGAGGGCGGGTTGGTCGGCGACGACGTCGACGTGGTGGTGTTCAAGGCGGTGGCCGCGCTGCCCCAGTTGGCCGCGGACGTGGGGGTGGCCGAACCGATCGAGGCGGTGCCCGAGACCGGCGTCGACCCGGACGCCCACCTGACCGACTCGCCGGGTTCGGATTTCTGGCGGCAGGTCGGGACCATGCTGCTGTGGGGCCTGGCCCTGCTGTTGGCCGGAGTCGTGTTCGGCGGCTACGTCATGCGCAGCGCACACCTGCGGCCGGCGGACCTGTGGCGCCGAACACCGGTCCGGGCCGGTGCGGGACGGCGCCGTTCCACGGCAGTCAGTAGGCCGAGGCCCGGGGCCCGACCGCACGGTACAGCGAAACCCGAAGCCCGACAGCCCGGCAGAGCGAAGCCCAAGGCCCAGCCGCCGGGCAGATCGACGCGACGGCCGGACCAGGCAACGGACCAGGAAACGGACCAGGCTCCGACCACCGACCCGCCGGAGGAGTCCCCCGAACCGCGGCGCGATGCCGGCAGCGAGAAGGAGTAACCCCCATGCTTTCCGACGTCTTCCGCGAGGTGGGCATCGTCACCACCTACGGCCTGGTCGGCTTGGCCCTGATGGTGGCCGGGTTCGTGCTGCTGGACGTGCTCACCCCGGGGAACCTGCGCGAGCAGGTCTGGGTGCAACGTAACCGCAACGCCGCTGTCCTGCTGACCAGCAACGTGCTGGGCATCGGCGTCATCGTGGCCACCGCCATCGCGGCCAGCGAGGACCACTGGGGCACCGGTCTGCTGTCCACCGCGGCCTACGGCCTGCTCGGCCTGGTGCTGATGGGCGTGGCCTTCCTGCTCGTCGACGCGGTGACCCCTGGCCGGCTCGGTGCCCTGCTGGTCGAGGAACAGCCGCATCCCGCGGTGTTCGTGAACGGCGCCACCCACCTGGCGGTGTCCGCGATCATCGCCGTCGCGATCCTCTGAGGTGGTTGACACCGCCGGCGGGCGGGCGGGTGAACCAGGTACACCGCCATCGGGGCGGCGGACCCGGCTGACCCGCGCCGGGCTGCTGTTCGCCACGTTCGCGTGCGCGGCGTGCGGGTTGGTGTACGAACTCGCGTTGGTCGCCCAGGGTTCCTACCTGCTCGGCGACTCGGTCACCCAGGCGTCGGTGGTGCTGGCCACCATGGTGTTCGCGATGGGTTTGGGGGCGTTGGCGGCCAAGCCGTTGCAGCGCAGCCCGTTGCTGGGGTTCGCCGCGGTGGAGGCGGTGCTGGCGCTGGCCGGTGGGCTGTCCGTGCTGACCCTGTACGCCTCGTTCACCTGGCTGGACCTGTACTGGCCGAGCCTGGTCGCCATCGCGATGGTGACCGGTGGCCTGATCGGCACCGAGATCCCGCTGTTGATGACGCTGCTGCAACGCATCCGCCGCCAGGAGGCCGGTTCGGCGGTCGCGGACCTGTTCGCCGCCGACTACGTTGGCGCGCTGGTCGGCGGGCTGGCGTTCCCGTTCTTGCTGCTGCCGCTGCTCGGTCAGGCCAGGGGCGCGCTGTTGGTCGGCATGGTCAACGCGCTGGCCGGGGCCGCGGTGGTGCTGGGGCTGTTCGCCCGGTCGGTGCCGCGCCGGCACCGGGTCGCGGTGACCGCGGGCACCATGGCGGTGTTGGCCGTGCTCGGGGTGGCGTTCGCCGGCAGTGACGCGATCCTGCGGCACGCCCGCGACGCCCTGTACGAGGACCCGGTGGTCTACGCGGAGACCAGTCACTACCAGCAGATCGTGATCACCCAGTCGGCACCGGTGGCATCCGGGCCGACCGACACCCGGCTGTTCCTGGACGGTGACCTCCAGTTCTCCTCGATCGACGAGTACCGGTACCACGAGGCGCTGGTGCACCCGGCGTTGGCCGGCCCGCGTGACCGGGTGCTGGTACTCGGTGGCGGCGACGGCCTGGCCATGCGCGAGGTGTTGCGGTATCCCGACGTGCGCCAGGCGGTCGAGGTCGAACTCGACCCGTCGATGCTGCGGTTGGCGCGCGAGGACCGCAGGCTCACCGACCTGAACCACCACTCGCTGTCCGACCCGAGGGTGCGGTTGGTCACCGCGGACGCGTTCACCTGGTTGCGTGGTGCCGGCGAACGGTTCGACGCGGTGATCGTGGACATGCCCGACCCGGATTCCACGGCCACCGCGAAGCTGTACTCGCAGGAGTTCTACACGCTCGTCCGGCGGGTGCTGGCGCCCGGCGGGCGGATGGTCGTGCAGTCGGGTTCGCCGTACTTTGCCCCGCGAAGCTTCGACTGCGTCGCCGCGACGGTGCGGGCGGCAGGGTTTCGCACCACGCTGTACCACGTGGACGTGCCCAGTTTCGGTGACTGGGGTTTCACCCTGGCACAGGTGTCCTCGGCGCCGCTGCTGCGCCTGGACCCGCCTGCCGGGCTGCGGTTTCTCGACCAGGACACCCTGGGGGCCGCGGCCGTGTTCCCGGCCGACCGTCGACCGCACGACTCCCGTCCATCCACACTGGATGATCCACGAATCCTGCGCCTGGTGAACTCCGAGTGGCGCAACTACTGATCCGGTCAAGATTTTCTCAAATCAGCGCCAAGTCTGATCTTGTGTCAAGTGTTTGATATGAAAATAAAGTGGCCTGACAGGACGATCAACATTTAAAATGTTGCTTATCCTGAAATGTCATGTCACGATGTCGTGCGGGTTGAACAGGTTAGATACGGTGCCTTCCTTTGACTGGCCCCGCCTGTGCTCCGGCGTACCGTCAGAAGGGAACCGACGATGTCGACGCCGAATCCTACGCTCGAGGACGACCTGAAGAAACTGATCATCGACCTACTCGCCCGCGACGATCTTGACGATGCGAACTTTGACAATGATGCGCCCCTGCTCGACGAATCACTGGGATTCGACTCGTTGGACGTCCTGGAGATCGTCGACGCCGTGCAGGAACGGTATGAGGTAACCCTCGACATCGGCGACCCCGAGGTACGGAAGGCGTTCGCGTCGATCCGTGCCATCGCCCAACACCTGCGGGACCTGGGTGTCTCGGCGGGCTGACACCGACACCCGTCACCGCTGCTGGTGGACGGGTGTGGGTACATGAACGCGGTCGGAACCGGGCTGGCCCGCCCCACGTTCGTCTCGGCCTTCCGCTCCCGGGTGGAGACCTCCGCCGACGAGGTTCCGCTGCGGTACCTGGTCGACGGGGAGCACACCGAGGTCCACGCGTCCTACCGACAACTCGACCTGCGTGCCCGCGGGATCGCGGCTGCCCTGCGTGCGGCATTCCACAGGCAGGAACCCGAACCGGTGTTGCTGCTGGCCCCACCCGGGCCGGAGTTCGTCGCCGGTTTCCTCGGCTGCGCCTACGCCGGCGCCGTGGTGGTGCCGTGCTATCCGCCCTCTCCGCGACGGCTGCACGCCACGGTCGGCCGGATGGCCGCCATCGTGGCCGACACCGGCGCGCGGCTGGCCCTGACCGCCGCCGA
>DATCWR010000195.1:0-4541 GCA_036566245.1 Mycobacteriales bacterium
GTCGTACCGCTGGCACAGCGTTGCCTCGGACGGCAGCGGTGCTCCGGGCGGCAGCTCACCAGCGCTGATCGCCTCGCGGAGCAGGTCAGCGACCTGCCAAAATACTGCCCGGTCGGCGGTCGGGTCCACGGTCATGACCGGAAGCTACGTAGGCATATCACCGGCCAACCAACCCTGCTGAACCTCATCAAACACCGATCACCTTCCATCGCTGGTTGTAACGCCAAGGTGAGGGAGTGGTGACGTGATTACTGGTGAACACGTGATTACAGGGGCACCACAGGGAGCGCCGCAGTGACCGGACCGGCCGACTCCCCGCCGGGGGCTGCGGCGTTACGGCGGTTGACCCGATCTGCTCGCTCGGGACCAGACCTCCATTGCGAGGGTAGCCTCGGTAGCTCACCCATCCGCTGCGGGTAGATCAGCCTGACGGAGTAGCTCCGAGCTGGCACGTGGCGAGTGGCAGCACCGTCGCGGGAGGTGTTCCCATGCCCAGACGCACGGGCGACGACCCGAACATCGGCGAGCGCATCCGCACCCGTCGCCGGCTGCGCGGCTGGTCGATTCGATTCGCCGCCGACCGGGCTGGCTTGTCCCACACCACCTGGTCACGGATCGAACGCGGGATTGTCACCGCCGACAACCGGTTCACGCTGGCCGACATCGCACGGGCGTTGGACTGCTCGGTGACGGACCTGACCGGCTGTCCGACCGGGCCGGACACTCGCGGCGAGGCGCTACTCGCACTGTCCATCGAGGCGCTGCACACCGCGTTGGTCGATGCGGACCCCGGTGAGGAGCCGCTGTGCATGCCACGGCCGTGGCCCCAACTGGTCGCGGAGGCCGACCTTGTGCACCACCTGCGGATGCGCTGCAACTTTCTCGGTGCCGCCCAACGCCTCCCCGCGCTCATCCGCGAGGTTCACGCCGCCACCCACGGATCGAACCGACGCGAGGCCTTGCCACTACTGGTCAGTACCACCTTCGACGCTGCCGCACTGGTACAGACCACCGGGTATCGACGGGACGGATGGTTGGCGGCGCAGCGCTGTCGGCAGGCCGCAGAGGCGACCGGTGACCCGGTGTTGTTGGCCTTCGCCGGGTTCGCCGTCGGCAACGCCGCCGGCAGCGCCGGCGCCTATGCGCGGTCGATGGCCCTGGTCGAGCGGGCCGCCGAGGACCTGTCGTCGCACCTTGGCACGGAAGGTGCCCTGGCCATGCTGGGCATGTTGCACCTGACCTGCGCGATGGCCGCACGAGGTCTCCGCCGGCCGGCGGACTCAGCCGACCGGGTCGCCGAAGCTGCCGACCTGGCCGCGCGCACGGGGGAAACGATGGTCCACGATCTCGGGTTCGGCCCGACGAACGTCGGTATCTGGCGCGTGTCCATGGAGACCGACGGCGGTGAACCGGGGAGGGCAGCAGAGATCGGTGCCCAACTCAGACCGGACCTGCTGCCGATGCCGTCCCGGCGTGCCACGTTCCACACCGACACCGCCCGTGCGTTGACCCTGTTGGGCCGAGACCGCGACGCGCTTCGACACCTGCTCGCGGCAGAGCGGATCAGCCCGGTCCAGGTGCGGTCGAACGTGTTGGTGCGAGAAACCGTGCGCGGCATGTTGGACCGGGCCGGTAGCAGCCAACTCCGCGGCCTGTGTGAGCGAATCAACCTGGCCCGTTGACCACCCGCTGACCACCGGTGCGGGCATGCACCACCACAGCGTTCGGTCGTGCCTACCGTCACCGCATCACGTAAAGCAATGATGCGGTCACGGAGGGGTGATCGATGTTTGACGAGGTTCAGCGGGGTTGGTTGGCCGGTGATGACTATCGACGGGCGGTGGAGCGGCATGGGGTTCGGGAGCTTCCCGATGACGGGGAACCCGAGCGTGAGATCGAGCCGGGGCCGTTGCCGCCGGAGGTGAGTTCGGGTCGGTGGGTGGACGACGACCCGCCGGGGTGTCCGCGGTGACCGGGCCGGTCGATCTGGTGGATCGGTTGCCGGACCTGTTGGCTGCCGCGCCGCCGGAGGTTCTGGGGCGGGTCGTGCTGTCGGTGGCGGTGATGCACCAGGCCGACACCAGGGGACGGTGCCCGTGGTGCCAACCCGCCCGACGTTGGCGTCGGTGGAGGCGTGGGCCGCAACCATTCGGTCCGCTTGGGTCGTGCCCGACCCGGCGGATGCTGGTCGCCGAACTACGGGCCGCCCGCATGGTCGAACCGACCTGGACACCACCGTGACGATCGCGGTCCCGATCGACGTGCTGCTACCAGCCATGCTGGCTGGCTACGCCGTGGGTGGGGCCACCGGGGCGCTGATCATCTCCGGACTGTCCCGGCATAAGCGCAGGGTCAGACCCGAGCCGGCCGGTGGACGACACCGAGCCCGACAGAACATCCGGCACCCCGGCGGCCAACCTGCCAAGGCAACCGGGGTGCCGGACCAGCCGGACAACCTGGCTACGGGAGCGTGCTGTTGGTGGTCGATCGTTGGGCGTGGCGGCTCGTTGACCTGTGGTGGTAAACACTCGCACCTCATTACTGTCAATCCCAGCCGTACCGCGCCCAGATTGCCTCGGCCTCGGCGTCCATGGAGCCACTCCAGGCGGTAGTCCACGTCCGCGACCTCAAACCGGTCAGCGGCCCACTCGTCAACTACGGCCTCCACGTCGTCCTCAACGCTGTCGACACAGTCGACAGCGCCGAACCGGCCGGCCTCGCCGGGCACCAACGTCAGTGCCCAGGCGATCCTCTCGCTGGGTTCGATGCCGCGACGCCACCAGAAGTGGCCGACCTGGACCCACCACACCACAACCCGCGTCACCAGATGGCCAACGAGCACCTGCCCGTCAAACACCAGAGCGGCACCCCTCCGGTAACCATCCAACCGAGGGTCGGGATCAGGTTCTGCCTCCAACCGCACCGGTGCCCCCACCTTCCGTGTCCCAGCCATCGTTGATACGGCCTGTCAGCCGACGGAATTCAACCCCTACTCCAAGGGTGACGTGCGCCACCCAACGTGGCTTCGGCCGCGCGGCCACTCGGTGTTCGGAACGCGACCGGTACCGCGAACACCTACTTCGGCGACCGTCGATCGCGTAGGGCGTCGCGGACCTTCATCAGGGCGAAGCCGAGTAGGTTGAGCCCGCGCCACCGAGTGGGATCGCTGGCATGGGGGTCCTCGGCTGCCAGGCCGATGCCCCAGACCCGGTCCACCGGGCTGGCTTCCACCAGGATCCGTTCGCCTGTGCCCAACAGGTAGGCATGCAGATCGCTGTGCTGGCCGAACCTGGCCAGGTTGCCGGCCACCACGATGCCGCAGCGTTGCGCCTCCCAGACGTGGTGGTCAAAGTCGGCCACCTGCCGTCCCAACGCCTTGGCTCGGTGCGGATGAGGTGCGGCAAGGATCTGTTCGGCTACACGATCATCGCCGAACAGCATTGCCTTGCGCCACATCATGTAGTGCTCCGCTGTTGCGAAGCTGATCCCGTCGACCTCGAACCGGGCGGGCCACCACTGGCTCAGGCAACCTCTCCCCACACCACCGTCACGCGGCGGTCGATGCCCCCAGAAGAAGAGGAATCTCACCTTGTGGCCGGCCGAGACCGCCGCGGCAACCTCCATCGTCGTATGCGGTCGCACGGACATGACGGCCAGTCTCCCGTACATCGTCTGGTCGGCTCACCCCGTTTATGCACGGGGATGGTCTGCCGGAGGCCCCACCGCTGTGACGACAGTCGCCGGTGACCTCGGCGACCCCTATGAGGTGTGCTCTGTGCTTTCCACGGAGAACCACGGCGACGTCAGGAGTGCCGCCAGCGGCGTGGCGGCCAGGATGAGCAGGACTCCGTACAGCGGTATCACCGCCGCGGTGCCGGAGAACCAACGAGCGGAGGGCGTGGGATTCGAACCCACGATGACTGTCACCAGCCATAGCGGTTTTCAAGACCGCCGCCATCGGCCACTAGGCGAGCCCTCCCGGTTGCGGCCAGGCTGGCCAAGGTTACCCACCTTCGCCGGACCGGTCCGCTGGTGTGGCCCCGACACCGGGGTGCCGAGACCTCGGTCAGTGTCTCATGCCAGCCGGACGGTCACGGCATCTCACGGTCGAGGAGCTACGCCGCCACGTCCGGGGAGTCGGCGGCGATGGTCAGCGGGCGGGCGGCGAGCATCCCGCACCACCACTCGACGAAGACCAGGGCCAGCAGGGTCACGATCGGTGCCAGCCAACCGTCCGTGGCGGTGTGCAGCACGCCGATCACCACCGGCCCCACCCCGGCCAGCAGGTACCCGACTCCCTGCGACATCGCCGACAGGGCCGCGGCCACCGCGGGCGTGGCCGCCCGGGCGATGGTGTGGTACAGCCCGACGCCGAGTGCCGCCCCCTGTCCCAGCCCGAGCAGACCGGTCCAGAACACCTGGGTGCTCATCGGGGCGACCAACGAACCGATGACCCCGGCGGCGGTGGCCACCGCGATCGGGGTGATCAGGGCCCGCTGGCTCTGCCTCCGCTGGGCCAACATCGGCGCCACCAGCGCGGT
>DATCWR010000204.1:0-5020 GCA_036566245.1 Mycobacteriales bacterium
GGGTCGCGGCGGGTGGCCGCCAACACCAACGCGTCCAGTTCCGCGGGCACACCCGAGTTGGCTGCCGATGGCGCGGGAACGTCTTCGTGTACGTGCCGGTAGGCCACCGAGATGGCGCTGTCACCCCGGTAGGGCGGGGCCCCCACCAGCATCTCGTAGAACATGATCCCGGCGCTGTACACGTCGGTGCGGGCGTCGGTGGCACCCTGGCTGACCTGCTCTGGTGCGACGTAGGCCACCGTGCCCATGACGTTGCCGCTCTGGGTGCTGGTCGCCGACGCGACCGCGCGGGCCAACCCGAAGTCGGCCACCTTGACCACGCCGTCGTCGGAGAGCAGCACGTTCTCGGGTTTCACGTCCCGGTGCACCAGCCCGGCCCGGTGCGCCGCGCCCAACGCGGCCAGTACGGGTTCGAGCAGACTGACCGCCAGTTCCGGGGAGAGGGCCGCCCCTCGCTCCTGGAGCAGGTGCCGCAGGGTGCGGCCGCGGACCAGTTCCATCACCAGGAACACGTGCTCGCCGTCGGTGCCCTGGTCGTGGACCGACACGACGTGGGGGTGGCTCAGCCGGGCCGCCGACCGGGCCTCGGTGCCGAACTGGCGGACGAACGCCGGGTCGGAGGAGAACGACGGCGACATGACCTTGATGGCCACCGGACGGTCCAGACGTAGGTCTGAACCTGTGTAGACCGTGGACATGCCGCCGTACGCCAGGACGGCGTCGACGCGGTACCGGCCGTCCAGCACCACGCCGAGAAGCGGGTCGGCGAGGGTGGTGTCCACGGCGAAGAGTCTACGGTCGCCACCTGCGAGAGGCCGTGAAGCCGACGCGGGAACGTCCGGGTTTCACCTGGATCTGTCACGCAGCGCAAGAACGTTCGCGACGTAGCGCACGGTATCGGGGTACATGCCGTGGGCCCGGACCGAGGCCAGTCCCTGGTAGTAGCCGGCGATGGCATGGCGCAGCGGTGCGCTGCGGGTGAGCAGGCGCAGCAGGGCCACGCCGGCCAGCACGTTGTCGCGCGGTTCGAGCAGGTCCAGGTCCTGGTGCACCACATCCCTGGACAGCCAGCGCCCGGTGGACGGCAGTACCTGCATGACGCCGATGGCGTCGGCCTCGCTCACCACGTTCATGTGCAACCCGGACTCCTGGCGGGCCACGGCCAGTGCCAGGGCCGGGTCCAGGCCCAGGTCCCGCGCGGTGCGGACAACCAGTTGCCGTATCTGTTCGACCGACGGGTGTGGCCGTCGGGCCAACTCGGCCCGGTGCCGGGCGGCCGAGGCTGTGACCGCCCGCGGGTAGTGCCGGTGTGGCGGGGTGTACCCGGTCTGGCCGGCTTCGGGCAGCCGCAGGACCTGGCCGGGATGGATCACCATGCGCCCGTGCAGGCCGTTGAGTTCGGCCAGTCGACGCAACGACACGTGATGGTCCAGGGCGATCTGGCCGGCGGTGTCCCCGGACCGCACCCGGTAGGTGGCCGGACCAGAGGTGTGCCCGGAGGTGGTGCCAGGCGCGGGCACCAGCAGCGTGCTGCCCGCATAGATGGTGTCCGACGGCAGGTGGTTGAGCCGTTTCAGTTCGGCCACGGTGGTGTGGTACTGCCGGGACAGGCCCCACAGGGTGTCGCCGCGGTGGATGTGGATCACGGTGGGGTCAGCCAACAGTACGGCGGCCAGTACGACGGGAATGCTGATGGAATGTACGAACCATGTCGGCGACCCGATCCGGACGCCGTACCGGCCTCCGACCGAATCCGGTGGGCGCTTCGACCAGATGCGGCTGACGCGGCCGAGGCGACCGAGGTGATTAAGGCGACCTGGTTCTGGTTTCGGGCATGGTGGTACGGCGATCATCGTGCTCCCCCGTTCGCGGCAGTTTGCCGAATACTCCCTTGTTATCGGTGGTTCGCGTGAGTTCGTGGCGACTGGATCGCGAGACCAGATCGTGTCAGCCGGATACCGGTGAGGCAAGGAACGCCGGGGCGATTCCATCGCCGGAAATCCCTGGTGAAAACCAGACCGGTGCGGGTGGCAACGAATCCGGGTGCCAGGGTTGGCTCGGGCCAGGTGGTTCGTCGGTACCGGGACAGGAGGCAGGCGTGGTGGAGGCGGCTGGATCAGAACCCGACCTCGAACGGGTGATCGTGGTCGGCACCGGACTCGCGGGGGTCCGGACCTGCCATGAACTGCGCGAGCGGGGGTACGCCGGGGAGCTGGTGCTGCTCGGGGCGGAACCGCATCGGCCCTACGACCGGCCGCCGCTGTCCAAGGCGTTCCTGGCTGACGAGGCCAAGGCGGTCGACCCGGCGCTGAACCAGCGGTGGTACGCCGGAGCCGACCTGCGGCTGGGGGTCACCGCGACCAGGGTGCGCCCCGGCGTGCTGGACACCACCGCGGGGGAACTGCGCTGGGACGCGTTGGTGCTGGCCGTGGGTGCCACCCCGGCCCGGTTGCCCGGCACCGACGGTGGTCCGGTCGGGCACGTGCTACGTACCCTCGACGACGCGACGCGGCTGCGTGCCGCCCTGGTCGCCGGCGCGCGGGTGGTGGTGATCGGCGCCGGGTGGATCGGCGCGGAGCTGACCACCGCGGCGTTGCGGCGTGGCTGCGCGGTGACCGTGCTGGAGGCCGGCCCGACACCGCTGGCGCTTCCACTCGGCGAGACGGTGGGTTCCCGCACCGCGCCCTGGTACGCCCAGGCCGGCGCCACCCTGCGCTGCGGTACCCGGGTGGCCGGCGTGGATGACGCCGGAGTGGTACTGGACGGGGGCGAGCGGTTGGACGCCGACGTGGTGGTGCAGGGCATCGGGGTGCGTCGCGAGTTGGGTTGGCTGGCCGGCTCCGGGATCGAGGTCGATGCCGGGGTGGTCACAGACGAGTCCTGCCGGACCACCCTGACCGGTGTGTACGCGGTGGGGGACTGCGCGGCCCGGTGGTCGCCCCGGGCCAACCGACGGTTCCGCCTGGAGCACTGGGACGACGCCCTGCGCGCCCCCGCGGTGGTGGCCGGGGCGATCCTCGGCGACCCGACCGCCAGCTATGACCCGGTGCCCTACGTGTGGTCCGAGCAGTTCGGTCGGTTCGTCCAGTGGGTTGGTTGGCGGGACGGCGAACCGGCCGTGTGGCGGGGGGACCCCTCGGCGACGACCGGATGGGCGGCGGGCTGGCTGGATGGTGAGGGCCGGCTGACCGGGTTCCTGGCGGTGGACCGGCCCCGCGACCTGCTCCAGGCCCGGCGGGTCATCGACGTCGGCCGGGTGGTGAACCCCGACCGGCTGGCCAACCCGGACGTACCGGTGAAGGAGGCGTGAGCGCGGTCCGCGGTCGGTCACCGTGCCGGGGCGCCGCTCATCGGCGGCGGGTTGTACCGCCGTGTGGGCCGTCCGGCGGCCATGGCATGCTGACGCGGTGTCCGACGAGATCGACTACCTCACCGTCCCCGAGGTCGCCGAGCTACTCGCCCTGCCGTTGGGCAGGGTGCACCAGCTACTTCGTGACGGCGAACTGGCCGCCGTGCGGCGGGACGGCGTACTGCGGGTGCCGGCCGACTTCTTCGATGGCGACGCCGTGGTCCGGGGGTTGGCCGGGACCCTGACGGTGTTGCGTGACCAGGGCTACTCCGACGAGGAGGCCGTGCGCTGGCTGTTCACTCCCGACGACTCACTGCCCGGCACGCCGATGCAGGCGATGCGGGAGAACCGCCTCCGGGCGGTGCGCCGTCGAGCCCAGGTACTCGGCTTCTGACCGCCGCGATCCAGCCCAGCTACTCGCCTTCCGACCGCCGCCGCCCTGCCCCGGCGCCCCATCTTTTCGCGCGAAAACGTCGCGATGGAAGGCCGTGTGGGCGACGTTTTCGCGCGAAAACGTCTGGGCCCGGCGGTGAACGGTGGCGGGCCTGCTCGTGGTTCGGTGTGCCGGCGGGTCGATGCGACATGGATTCTGGACCGGGCGACCGTCGCTGGTCAGTCCGGACCACGGTTCGGCGCCGGTACTGTCGCGCCATGCCGAACCGACGCGCCGCGATCGCGATGACGCCCGACGAGATCTCCGCCTTCCTCGCCGCCGGCCGCATCCTCATCCTGGTCACCACCGGTCCCGACGGGGTTGGCGACCCGGTACCGATGTGGTACGAGATGGACGACCAGGGCCGGGTCTGCATGCGCACCTACGCCCGGTCCCAGAAGGTCGCCAACCTACGCCGCGACCCGCGGTTCTCCGCCGTGGTCGAGGATGGCGAGCGGTACTCGGAACTACGCGGCGTGCAACTGACCGGGCGGGTTGAACTGATCGAGGACCAGGCCTGGATCGCCGACCTGTACGTCCGGCTGTTGACCAAGTACGAGGGCCTGAACCCCAGGCACGCCCTGGCCCTGCGGGAGGCCGCCCACGAGCGGGCCGCCAAGCAGGTCGGGTTACGGTTGCTGCCCGAGCGGATCGCGTCCTGGGATCACGGAAAGGAGGCCGGCGAGTGACCGGGGAGGACCTTCGGGCCAGGCTGGCCACCGCGCGGCTGTACCTGTGTACCGACGCGCGCACCAGGCGGGGGGACCTGGCCGAGTTCCTGCACGCGGCCCTGCGTGGCGGGGTGGACATGGTGCAGTTGCGGGAGAAACACCTGGAGGCCCGCCAGGAACTGGCCTACGCCGAACTGTTCGCCGAGGTGGCGGCCGAGCACGGGGCGCTGTGGTCGGTCAACGACCGGGCCGACCTGGCCCTGGCCGCCGGTGCCGACGTGCTGCACCTGGGCCAGGATGACCTGCCGGTGCGCTGGGCCCGGACCATCCTTGGCCCCGCGCCGCTGGTCGGCCGGTCCACCCACGACGAGGCCCAGGTCGACGCCGGCGCGGTCGAGGACGGGGTGGACTACTTCTGCGTCGGTCCGTGCTGGCCGACCCCGACCAAACCCGGCCGCCCGGCCCCCGGACTGGACCTGATCCGGCACGCCGCCCGGATCGCCCCGCCCGACCAGCCCGGTACGCGGCCGTGGTTCGCCATCGGCGGCATCGACCTGGGCCGGATCG
>DATCWR010000224.1:0-3038 GCA_036566245.1 Mycobacteriales bacterium
GTCGGCGCAGACCCTGGACCGCGGCCTGCGGGTACTGGCCCTGCTGGCCGACTCACCACGTGGCCGTTCGGTGACCGAACTGGCCGCCGAACTGGGCGTGGCCCGGGCGGTGGTGTACCGGCTGCTGGCCACTCTGCGGGCACACAACCTGGTACTGCCGGCCCGGGACGGGCGGGTACGGGTGGGTCTGGGGGTGCTCGACCTGGCCCGACGGGTGCGCCCACTGCTGGCCGAGGCCGCCTCCGGACCGCTGCGCCGGCTCGCCGAGGACCTGGGGGCCACCGCGCACCTGACCGTGCTGGACGGTTCCGACGCGGTGGCCATGGCCGTGGTCGAGCCGACCTGGACCGATCTGCACGTGGCCTACCGGGTCGGTTCAAGACATCCGTTGGACCGGGGCGCGGCCGGCCGGGCCATCCTGCTGGGTCGCCAGCCGCATCCCCGCCCGGCACACGCCACCACGGCCGGTGAACTCCAGCCCGGCGCCCACGGGTTGGCCGCGCCGGTGTTGGACCTACCCGGTCTGGAGGCCAGCGTCGGGGTGGTCGCGCTGGTCGAACTGGACCCGGCCGTGGTCGGACCCCGGGTGGTCCAGGCGGCAGCCGCGATTGCTGCCGCGCTGCGCTGACCAGGCGATCAACCCCGGACGAACTCCACCATCACCACCACGGCCAGCACAGCGAACAGCACACCGGCCACCCGCTGGATCAGGGCCAGCGGCACCCGGCGGCGGATCTGCTTACCCAACAGCACGGCCAACGTGGCCACCGCCACCAGGGCCAGCCACGAGCCGAGGAAGACCGCGACCGGTTCGTCGTACCGGGCGGTGAGTGCGGCGGTGGCCAACTGGGACGCGTCACCCCACTCGGCCGCGAACAGCACCCCGAAGGACGCCAGCGCCATCCGCGCCGGACTCCGCTCCGGACGGGCGGTGACCTCGTCCTCCTCGTGGTGCCCACGCAGCAGGATCACCGCACCGGCGGCGAACAGCGCCGCCACCACCGCGAGCACCAGCCGGTGCGGCAGCAGGGTGAGCAGCCCACCAGCGGTGACCGCGATGACGCACTGCACGAAGAACGCCGCGGACACCCCGACCAGCACCGGGGCGGGACGGTAACGGGTGGACAGCACCAGGGTCGCCACCAGCGTCTTGTCGGGCAGCTCGACCGGGAGGATGACGACGAAGGTGGTGATCAGAGCGGTGAGGAACACCGAGGTTCCCCTTCCTCAACCGACAGTCCTGACATCGGCACCACCTTCCTCCGGGCCGTACACGCGGCCATGGTCCCGGAGGGAGATCCGCCCCGGCGAGGGCCTGACATGACTCACCTGGACGGGTAATCCGCACAGGCCGCCGAGGTCGCCGCCCGCAGCACCTCCTTGGTCGGCCAGCCCAACGCCTGCCCGGCCGCGCGCACGTCCTCGAACTCCACGCTCACGTTCACCACCCGCCCGCCCAGCCGGGCCAGTTTGACCCGCACCGGTTGGTCGACCACCCGCACCTCACCGAACTCGCGGGTCAGGGCGTGTTTGCCGACCCGGGTCTCCCGCAGCCCGATGGTCGAGGTGAGGGTGAACACCAACGCCCGCAGGTCCGGTGCCCGATCCGGGGTGCACAGCACGGCCAGTACGTGGGCGGGCCGGCCCTTCTTCATCAGGATCGGGGTCAACCAGGCATCCGAGGCACCGGCAGCCATCAACCGGTCCAGCACCTCCGGCCACAGCCTCGGGTCCAGGTCGTCGATGTTGGCCTCCAACACCAGGGCGGTGTCGGTGGGGTCCCCGAGCGGGCCCACCGCGCCGGCAGAACCGGCGGTGTCCGCCCGGTGCGCTTCGGCCAGGGGCTCCCCGAGTACCAACCGCAGCACGTTGGGTACCTCGGCGACATCCCGGCCACCGGCACCGGTGCCCACCCCGGTGACCCGCATCGGCGGCAGTGCCCCCCACCCACTGACCGTGGTGGCCAGCAGCGCGGCCCCGGTGGGAGTGCACATCTCGAACGGTGCCGGGCCGGCCTGCACCGGGGCGCCGGCATCGGACAACAGGGCCAGCACCGCCGGCCCGGGCACCGGGATCAGGCCGTGTTCGCCGTGCGCGGTGCCCGTGCCCAGGGTGACCGTGCCGGCGAGCAGGCGGTCCACCCCCAGCGCGTGCAGACCGGCGGCGGTGCCCACCACGTCGGCGATCGCGTCCAGCGCTCCCACCTCGTGGAAGTGCACCTGCTCGGGCGTGGTGTGATGCACCGTGGCCTCGGCCCGGGCCAGTCGTTCGAACGCGCCCAACGCGGTGGCGGTCACCCGGTCGGGCAGGCCGGCGGCGGTGACCAGGTCCCGGATCTCCGCCCAACCGCGCCGGACCTGAGACGGCGCGGTGTGCACGTCGACCTTGGTCGCGGCCAGGCCGTGCCGCCGCACCCCGGTCACCTCGAAGGTGATCGGTTCCACCGGCAACCTGCCCACCGCGTCGGCCAGCGTGGACACCGGCACACCCGCGTCCACCAACGCACCCAGCAGCATGTCGCCGCTGACTCCGGCCGCGCAGTCCAGCCAGCCGATCACGACAGCCCCCCGTCGGCGGCACCGGTGCCGACGATCCCGGCGACCGGGTCCACCCCGACGTCGGGCACCCTGCCGCCGCCGGCGGCCCGGGCGACCCGGGCGGCGAACACACCCGCCCCGAACCCGTTGTCGATGTTCATCACGGCGACCCCGGGGGAACACGCGTTCAGCATGGCCAGCAGCGCGGACAGGCCACCGAACGAGGCGCCGTACCCGACGCTGGTGGGCACCGCGACCACCGGTATCCCGACCAGTCCGCCCACCACACTGGGCAGGGCGCCGTCCATGCCGGCCACCACGACCAGGCAGTCCGCACTGCTCAGGAGGTCCCGGACCGCCAGTAGCCGGTGCACACCGGCCACACCCACGTCACAGATGCGTTCCACCGCGGCACCGAACACCCGCGCGGTGAGTGCGACCTCGGCGGCCACCGGCCCGTCCGAGGTGCCGGCGGAGACCACCCGGACCATGCCGCGCGGC
>DATCWR010000231.1:0-7411 GCA_036566245.1 Mycobacteriales bacterium
GGTGTTGCCCGACCTGGACCCGCCGGCCGCGCACGAGCTGGTCACCGAGGTCCTCGCCGACACACCGGGCGGGCGGGACCTGGACCGGGCGGAGACCGGCAGGTTGTTGGCCGCCTTCGGTATCCGACTGTGGCCGACCCGTCTGGTGCACACGCCCGACGACGCGGTGGCCGCGGCGGCCGAACTGGGGTACCCGGTCGCGTGCAAGGCCACCGCACCCTGGCTGCGGCACTCCGACGACCTGCGTGGGGTGCGACTGGACCTTGCCGACGAGGCACAACTACGCACGGCCTGCGCCGACCTGTTCGACGAGGACGGCCGTCCGGTACTGGTGCAACCAATGGCGCCACGCGGGGTCGCCACGGTGGTGACCGCGGCCGACGACCCGTCCTTCGGTGCGCTGGTCTCCTTCGGGCTGGGCGGTGTCACCAGCGAGTTGCTGGCCGACCGGGCCTACGCCGCCGTGCCGCTGTCCGACCTGGATGCCGCCGACCTGGTCACCGCGCCCAGGGCGGCGCCGTTGCTGTCGGGGTACCGCGGCGCCGCACCGGTGGACACCGGTGCGGTCGAGGATCTGCTGGTGCGGGTATCCCGGTTGGCCGACCTGGTCCCGCAGGTACTCCTGCTGGAACTGAACCCGGTGCTGGTCGCCACCCGTGGGCTGACCGTGCTCGACGCGCGGGTACGGGTCGGGCCGCCCACCGCCCGGGTCGACCCCGGCCCCCGCCGGCTCCACTGACGATCACCGGTAGCACGCGGTGGCGCGGAGTTGAATGTCGTGTAATCTAGTGACACGACATTCAGATGGGAGACCATTCATGAGTACGACAGATCCGATCAGGCGTGTTTCGGTGCTCAGCACGGGATCGGTGCGGATCCACCCCGAGCACGTGGGGCCGACCCACAAGAACGTGTACCTGTGGCTGTTCACCTCCCGACGGTGGACCGAGCCGAGGCCCATCAACGTGTACGTGATCGAGCACCGCGACGGCGTGGTGCTGTTCGACACCGGGCAGGACCGCGCCTCGGTGACCGACCCGCACTACTTTCCTGGCGGCCTCAACGGCCTCATCTACAGCCGGCTCGCCACGTTCGACATCGGACCGGCACAAACCCTCACCGCGCAACTGCGGGTGCTCGGCTACGGCACCGGTGACGTGCGCACCGCCGTACTCTCGCACCTGCACCAGGACCACATCGGCGGGCTACCGGAGTTGCCCGGTGCCACCATCGTGGTCAGCGAGCGGGAGTGGCGCACCATGCAACGGCCGCTCCCCGTGCCGCGCGGGTTCCTGCGCTCACATATCGACCTGCCCGGCCTGCGCTGGCGGCGCATCACACCGGAGTCGATCGACGATCCGGACCTCGCGCCGTTCTCCAGCGGTCACGACCTGTTCGGCGACGGCAGCCTGGTGCTGTTGCCCACGCCGGGTCACACCCCCGGCTCGCTGTCCCTGCTGGTACGCCGCCCCGGTCGCACACCGTTGTTGCTGGTCGGTGACCTGACCTACGACGAGAGCCTGCTCGCCGAGGGCCACGTCCCCGGCGCCGGTGACAGACGCCAGATGCGCGAGGTGACCGCGATGGTCAACGCGTTGCGGGAACGCCACCGCGGGCTGGCCGTGCTCGCCGCGCACGACCCCGGCGCGGCCGGTCGACTCGCCGTCGCGCTGGAACCGCGGGTGGACCGTGCGCGCGGCTGAGGAACTCCGGTACCTGATCCTGGCCATCCAGCGCGAGGGCAACCGGTTGCTCGCCGCCGACCTGAGGCCGCTGGGGCTGACCCCGTCCCAGGCCGAGGTGTTGCGGGTGCTCGCCGATCGCCAGGCACTGACCCTGAGTGGGCTCGGTGAACTGCTTGTCTGCGAGGCCGGTCACAACCCCAGCCGCCTGGTCGACCGACTGGTCACCGCCGGCCTGGTCGACCGGCAGGCGGATCGGAACGACCGGCGGCACGTCAGGCTCTCTCTCACCGACGAGGGCGCCCGTCTGGCCGAGCGGGTGGCAGTGGTCGAGGAACGCCTCTACCGCACCATCGACGACCTCACCGCCGGCCAGCCCGTCGATGCGACGCTGGCACTGCTCCGCGCGTTCGCGGACTCGTTCCCGGCCGGGCAGGCCCTGGCGCTGCGCCGCGACCCGCGGGCCCGTCACCACGATCAGGGTGCCGAAGACATCATCGGCGCCGCCGAAGCGAGGCGTTGCTAGCATGCACGGGTGGGTGTTGACGGTCATAGTGGGACATTGCTGGCCATCAGCGACCTACACGTGACCTACCCCGAGAACCGTGCGATCGTGGCGAACCTGCGACCCACCTCCGAGGACGACTGGCTGTTGGTGGCAGGCGATGTCGGCGAGGTGGTCGCCGACATCGAGTGGGCCCTGCGGCTGCTCAGCGAACGGTTCGCCACGGTCGTGTGGGTGCCGGGCAACCACGAGTTGTGGACCCACCGGCGCGATCCGGTCCGGCTGCGCGGTGAGCAGCGCTACCAGCACCTGGTGGACCTGTGCGACCGGCTGGGGGTGATCACCCCGGAGAGCCCTTTTCCGGTGTGGCAGGGCCGAGGTGGGCCGGCCCGGATCGTGCCGCTGTTCCTGCTGTACGACTACTCGTTCCGACCGGAGGGCAGCACCCGGGAGGAGGCGTTGGCGCACGCCTACCAGTCCGGGGTGGTGTGTACCGACGAGTTCCTCCTGCACCCCGACCCGTACCCGAGCCGGCAGGCGTGGTGTCACGCCCGGGTGGAACGGACCGAACGCCGACTGGCCGCCCTGGACGATGACCTGCCGATGGTGTTCGTCAACCACTTCCCACTGGTCCGCGAACCGACCGAGGTGCTGTACTACCCGGACTTCGCCCAGTGGTGCGGGACCGTGCGCACCGCCGACTGGCACCGCCGGTTCAACACCGCGGCGGTGGTCTACGGGCACCTGCACATCCCGCGTGATCTGGTCTACCACGGGGTTCGCCACGTGGAGGTGTCGGTCGGCTATCCCCGTGAGTGGGGAAAGCGAGGTCACCCACACGGCCTGCTCCGACAGGTGCTACCCGTGCCGGAGGTGTCAGGGTGATCGAACGGATACTGCCTGCCGTGGTCAGCGCGGTGGACACCGACGCCGACGACACCGACGCGGTGCTGGTCGGGGTCGAGCACGACGACATCGCCCGGGCGGTGGAGCGGCGGCGGCGCGAGTTCGGTACCGCGCGGCAGTGTGCCCGACGCGCGTTGGCCGGGCTGGGCCTGCCGGCCGTGGCCATCCCGCGTGGGCCGAAGGGCGAGCCGTGCTGGCCTGACGGGGTGGTCGGCAGCATCACCCACTGCGCCGGGTACCGGGGGGCGGTGGTGGCCCGTGCCGACGACCTGTGCACCGTCGGGATCGACGCGGAGCCGAACGGGCCGCTGCCCGACGGGGTGCTCGGCGCGGTGTCCCTGCCGGCCGAACGAGCCATGTTGGCCGACCTGTCGGGTCCCCGGACCGATGCCGGCGTGGGCGCGGTGCACTGGGACCGGCTGCTGTTCTGTGCCAAGGAGTCGGTCTACAAGGCGTGGTACCCGCTGGCTCGACGGTGGCTGGGCTTCGAGGACGCCCGGATCACCCTCGACCCGCTCGCCGGTACCTTCCGTGCCGAACTGCTGGTCGCCGGCCCCACGGTCGCCGGCCGGCCGTTGACCGGCTTCGCCGGCCGTTGGATGGTCGCCGACGGTCTCCTGCTGACCGCCATCGCGTTGCCCACCGCCCGGAGCTGAACAGGGCCGTCCGCACAGGTCCGGTCACCCTGTTCCCTGCCGCCGGGCGCCATTGCCCCGCCCTGCGGAGATTGGATCCGACCCCTTGCGTCCCGATCGGGTGGACGGTATAAAGCGATATCCGATCGATCGATCGATTGGGAATGGGGGACGAGGTGGCACGACTGTCCGAGCACGTCGCGATGGTCAGCGGTGCCGGCCGCGGTATCGGTGAGGGAATCGCCCGGCGGCTGGCCGAGGACGGCGCGACCGTGGTCTGTGCGGATGTCAACATCGAGGCGGCGCAGCGGGTCGCCGACGCCTGCGGAGGGGCGTCGTCGGGTCTGCGACTGGACGTGAGCGACCGCGTGGCCTGCGACGCGGCCGTCGCACAGGTGGTGGACCGGTACGGTCGGTTCGACATCCTGGTCAACAACGCGGGCATCAACCGCGACGCCATGCTGCACAAGATGACCGACGCGCAGTGGGACCAGGTTCTGGCGGTGGACCTGAGCGGGGTCTTCTATCTGAGCCGGGCCACCGCCCGCGTCATGCGGGAACGGAAGCGCGGGAAGATCGTCAACATCTCCTCGGCGAGCTGGCTGGGCAACATCGGCCAGGCCAACTATGCCGCGGCCAAGGCCGGTGTGGTGGGCCTGACCAGGACGATGTCCAAGGAACTCGCCCGCAGCGGGGTCACCGTGAACGCGCTGTGCCCGGGCTTCATCGAGACCGAGATGACCAACGCCCTACCGCCGGACATTCATGCCGCACAGCTGAAGAAGATTCCACTGGGTCGGGTCGGTAAGCCGCGCGACGTGGGAAACCTGGTCGCCTTCCTGGCCTCGGCCGACGCCGACTACATCACCGGCGAAGTGATCAACATCGGCGGCGGCTACCAGATCTGAGTCCGCGTCCACAGACGTCGGCAACCAGATTCACAGGCTTCACCATCAGGACATGGCACCGAGTAACACCACGTTGTTCAGCACCATGTTGTGGCACCGGTTCTGTACCACCGAGATTCGCGCCGTGGACGCGTACCCGGGAACGGGTCACCGGGTTCGCGCCGGTCAGATGTGGAGTGGACGTGCGAGATTCTGTTGTGATCGTGGCGGGTGCGCGCACGGCGATCGGCACCTACGGCGGAGCCTTCAAGGACATCCCGACCGCCGATCTGGGCGCCGCCGCGATCCGGGCGGCGCTGGAACGGGCCGGGGTGGGCGCCGACGAGGTGGACGAGGTCATCCTCGGCTGCGTGGGGCAGGTCGGCCCGGAGGCGTTCAACGCACGTCGGGCCGCACTGGCGGCGGGACTTCCGGTGTCCAGCAACGCCTACAACGTGAACCGGTTGTGTGGCAGCGGGCTACAGGCCATCTGGAGCGGCGCCATGGAACTCACCACCGGTGAGGCGTCGATCGTGGTGGCCGGCGGCAACGAGAACATGAGCCTCCAGCCGTTCCTCGACTACGGGGCGAGGAACGGCTGGAAACTGGGTGACCGCGACCTGGTGGACGGCACCCTGTCGCTGGTGACCGATCCGTGGGGCCGGTACGCCATGGGTGTCACCGCCGAACGGGTGGCCGACCGCTTCGGTGTCTCCCGGGCCGAACAGGACGAGTTCGCCCTGCTCAGCCAGCAGCGGGCCGCCCGTGCGCTGGAGAACGGCGTGTTCGACCCGGAGATCGTGCCGGTGGAGGTGACCGAACGGAAGACAACCCGGACGGTCACAGTGGACGAACATCCTCGGCCGGACACCACCCTGGAACGGCTGGCCCGGCTGCGTCCGGCATTTCAGGACGGTGGCACGGTGACCGCGGGCAACTCCTCGGGTATCAACGACGGTGCTGCCGCACTTGTCCTGATGCGACAGAGCGACGCCGAGAAGCGGGGATTGCGGCCGATCGGCCGGATCGTGGCGCTGGCCAAGGCGGGCACCGAACCGGAGATCATGGGCTACGCGCCCACCATCGCCATCGACCGGGTACTGAAGAAGGCCGGGATGTCGGTGCGCGACATGGACGTGATCGAACTGAACGAGGCATTCGCAGCGCAGTCGGTGGCGGTGATCCGTGACGCCGAACTGGACATCGAGCGGGTGAACCCGAACGGCGGTGCGATCGCGCTGGGACACCCGGTCGGCGCCACCGGCGCGATGCTGAGCCTCAAACTGCTGTACGAACTGCGCCGACGTGGGTCGGAACTGGGCATGGTCACCATGTGCATCGGTGGCGGGCAGGGACTTGCCGCGATCTTCCGGTCCTGCCAGGAATAGCCGACGACCACTGATGGGGGACAGGGCGATGCGACACTTCCGGACACCACACGAGTTCCTCACCGTGGTCGGTCAGTCGTTGGGTACCAGTGCGCCACACATCATCGAACAGGACCGGATCGACCGGTTCGCCGAGGCCACCGAGGATCGGCAGTGGATCCACGTCGACGTCGAACGGGCTCGCAGCGGACCGTTCGGTTCGACCGTGGTGCACGGCTACCTCACCCTTTCGTTGCTGCCGGTGTTTCTCGACGAGGTGTTCGCCGTCGACGGTACGGAGATGGTTCTCAACTACGGGCTGGACCGGGTGCGTTTTCCCGCCCCCGCGCCGGTCAACAGTGAACTGGTGGCCGACGTCGAGGTGGTCTCGGCCGAGGAACGCGGTGCCGACGTCCAGGTGGTGTTGCGGGTGACCGTGCGCCGGACCGGAGCGGACAAGCCGTGCTGCGTCGCCGATGCCGTGCTCCGTCTGGTGACCGACCGGACCGACTGACGCACCGACCACAACCGACAGACCACGAGCGACAGACCACAACTGACGCACAACAAGCTGACCGACAGCACCGTCCACCCGGCCGGAGCGGGCAGCACCGTCCCGTTCGTCGAGAGGAGGTTGGGGTGTCCCGCGAGCTGAACGCCTTGCTGAGGCCCGACACGATCGCCGTGCTCGGTGCCTCGCGAGATCCCCACAAGTGGGGACAGCGAGTCATCAGGTACACCCGGGCCGCCGGGTTCACCGGAGAGATCTTCGCCGTGAACCCGCGCGCCAGCGCCGAGGACATCCCGGCCGCGACGGTGGTCGCTGACCTGGCCGAGTCCGGCACGCCAATCTCCTGTGCGTTCCTGGCCGTGCCGCGAGACGCCGTGCTCGGTGAGGTCGAACGCTGCTGTTCGCTGGGTGTGTCGACCATCGTGGTGGCGGCCTCCGGTTTCGGGGAGAGTTCGGCGGCCGGTGCGGAACTGGAGCGGCGGGTGCTGGAACTGGCCCACGCCGCCGGGGTGCGTGTGGTGGGGCCGAACTGCTTCGGGGTCTTCTCGGCCGTCGCCGGGGTGAACCTGACCCCGTTCGAGTACGTTCCGCCGGGCCGGGTGGCTCTGGTGAGCCAGTCCGGCAACGTCTCGGCCGAACTGTTCATCGCCGCCGGTCGGGCCGGTATCGGCTTCTCGTACTGCATCGGCGTGGGCAACCAGGCCGACGTGGGATTCGGCGACCTGCTGGCCGAGTTCGCGAAGGATCCGCACACCGACGCGGTGGCCATGTACGTGGAGGGGTTGCCGACCGGCGGCGGGGCCAGGTTCGTGGCCGGGCTGGAGGCCTGCCAGGCGGCCGGGAAGCCGGTCGTGGTGATCAAGGCGGGCGCCTCCACCCTGGCCGCGGCCGTGGCCCAGACCCACACCCGGTCGCTGG
>DATCWR010000295.1:0-12430 GCA_036566245.1 Mycobacteriales bacterium
CCAGCCGCTCCAGTGGTTCGCGGGCGCCGTCACAGACCGCACCCCGGCCGGCCACCACCACCGGACGTCGGCAGCCGGCCAACGCCTCGGCCACCGCCTCGACCACGTCGGGTGCCGGCGCGGGTGGGTCCGGTGGTCGCCAGTCCGTCGCCACCTCGTCCGTCCCGGTCGGACACTGCTCGGCTGCCACGTCCAGCGGCAGCATCAGCACCACGGTGCGCCGCTCGGCCACCGCGCGCCGGTAGGCCCGCACCGTGTCGGCCACCGCCGAGGCTGGCCCGTACACCCGTTCGGGTATCGCGCCGACGGCGGCGACCATCGCGGCCTGGTCGATCCGGAAGTTCGACCGGATGTCGGCGGCCGGGGTGTCGGCGGCCAGCACCACCAGCGGGGTGCGACTCTTGGCCGCCTCGGTCAGACCGGTCATGGTGTTGGTCAGCCCGGGTCCCTGGTGGACACTGCACACCGCCACCTGGCCGCTCACCCGTGCGTAGGCGTCGGCCATGGTGATCGCCCCGGCCTCGTTACGGGCATGGATGAACGCCGCCCCGCCGGCCACCAACGCGTTGGTGGCGATCAGGTTCCCGCTGCCCACCACGCCGAAGGCATGCTCAACCCCGAGTCGGGCCAGGGTCTGCCCGACGATCTGGTCAACCCGCACCGGCTCAGCGCTCCACCAGAGCGAGCACCCGAGCCGGGCTGCCCGACCCGGTCTCGATCGGCAGCGGCCCGGCCAGCAGCACCGCGCCGGTCGGCGGAAGGCTGGCCAGGTTGGCCAACTGGGTCAGGCCGTACCGGTTGGCTCCGAGCAGGAAACTGTGGCACGGGAAGGGCGTGTCGAACCCGTGCGCGGCTCCCGCGTCGGTGCCCACGGTCTCCACTCCCATCCCGATGATCGGGGCCTGTTCGGCCAGCCAACGGGCGCACTCGATGGACACGCCCGGGGTGTGCGGGCCGTTCTGGTCGGCGTTCAGGAACTCCGCCTGGTCGTGCGCGCGGGCGTCCCATCCGGTCCGGTACAGCAACCAGCCACCGGCGGGCAGCGGTCCGTGTTCGGCCTCCCACACCCGGATGTGGTCCACCTCCAGAAGGAAGTCGGCGTCCCGGGCGCACTCGGCGGTCATGTCGATGACCGCGGCCGGGGCGATCAGGTGCCGCGCCGGTACCTGGGACACGTCCAGCCCGTCCCTGCCGGTGGCCCAGTGGATCGGCGCGTCGAAGTGGGTTCCGACGTGTTCGCCGGTATGGATGGTGTTCCAGTACCAGGCCGGACCCCGGTCGTCGTACCGGCTGATCTCCTCCAGCGAGAAACCGGGGGTGTTGGCGAACGGTGGGGGTAGCTGGATGATCGGGGTCCGGTCTGACAACGGCGCGGTCAGGTCGATCACCTCGATCGCGCCGGAGCCGAGCCCGGACATCAGTTCCGCGAGCACACCCATGACCGCTCCTCCCACCGATCCAGCTGGCGGTGACCTCGCCGACCGTGTGTCGGCGATCACTCCCAAAGTGCCCCATACCAACCGCCAACAACAGCGATTCGCGAAGATCGGGGGCTGAAAGTGCATTCGAACGCCGAGCCCACCCCCCAGGGCACCGCTCACCACGGTGGCACCTCCGGACACGGGAGCACCCCGGGCCACGGCAGCCACGCCGACCACGCCGACCACGCCGAGCGGTACCGGGTCCGGTTCTGGCGCTGTCTGGTACTCGCCGCGCCCGTGGTGGCGTTCAGCCCGATGTTCGCCGACCTGGTCGGCTACCGACTGCCCGACCAGGGCTGGGTGCCGTGGGTGTCACCCGTGCTGGGCACCATCCTGTACGGCTACGGTGGCGAGCCGTTCCTGACCGGTGCGGTCACCGAGGTCCGCACCCGCCGGCCGGGGATGATGCTGTTGGTCGCCTCGGCGATCACGGTCGCGTTCGTGGCCAGCGCGCTGACCTCACTGGACGTGGGCCACCTGGACCTGGACTTCTGGTGGGAACTGGCCCTGCTCGTGGTCATCATGCTGCTCGGGCACTGGTTGGAGATGCGGGCGCTCGGGCGTGCCTCCGGCGCGCTGGAGGCGCTGGCCGTCCTGTTGCCCGACCGGGCCGAACTGGTCACCGACCAGGGCGTCCAGGCGGTCGAGGTCGAAGCCCTGCGGCCGGGCGACACGGTGCTGGTACGACCCGGCGCGCGGATACCGGCCGACGGCACGGTCGTGGACGGGACCGCCGACGTGGACGAGTCGATGATCACCGGCGAGTCCCGGCCGGTACCGCGCACCGTGTCCGACCGGGTGGTCGCCGGCACGGTGGCCACCGACAGCGCGCTGCGGATACGGATCGAGGCGGTCGGTGCGGACACCGCGCTGGCCGGCATCCGACGGATGGTCGAACAGGCCCAGTCCTCCCGGTCCCGCGCCCAGGCGCTGGCAGACAGCGCCGCGGCCCTGTTGTTCTGGTTCGCCACCGGCACCGGGGTGCTCACGTTCGTCACCTGGTTGGCGCTGGGTGACCCGGGCGCGGCGGTGAACCGAACGGTCACCGTGCTGGTCATCGCCTGCCCACACGCCCTGGGCCTGGCCATCCCGCTGGTCATCGCCATCTCCACCGCCATCTCGGCCCGCGCCGGCATCCTGGTCACCGACCGACTGGCACTGGAACGGATGCGCACCATCGACGTGGTGCTGTTCGACAAGACCGGCACGCTGACCCGGGGCGAGCCGGAGGTGGTCGGGGTGGTAGCCGGGGACGGTGACGAGGTGGGTCTGCTCCGGTCCGCCGCCGCGGTCGAGGCCGACAGCGAGCACCCACTGGCTCGTGCGGTGTTGCGCGCCGCCGAACGCCACGGACCACCCCCGGTCGCAGCCGACTTCCGCGCGTTGGCCGGTCGGGGGGTGCGTGCCACGGTGGACGGTCACGAGCTGGCGGTGGGCGGGCCAAACCTACTACGCGGGTACGAACTGGACGTGCCCGACGAGCTCCGCCCAGCGACCGACGACTGGGCCGGGCAGGGCGCGGCAGTGCTGTACGTGCTGCGGAACCGGCGCGTGGTCGGTGCGGTTGGCCTGGCCGACCAGGTACGCCCGGAGTCCCGGCAGGCCGTTGACGACCTGCATGCCCGTGGCATACGGGTGGCCATGGTCACCGGCGACTCGCGCGCGGTCGCCGAACACGTGGCTGCCGAACTGGGCGTGGACGAGGTGTTCGCGGAGGTGCTGCCGGCGGACAAGGACGCCAGGGTCACCGAACTACAGGCCCGCGGCCACCGGGTGGCGATGGTGGGAGACGGGGTTAACGACGCTCCCGCGCTGGCCCGGGCTGACGTGGGGGTGGCCATCGGCGCGGGCACCGACGTGGCGATCGAGTCGGCCGGGGTGGTACTCGCCTCGGACGATCCTCGGGGCGTGGTGTCGGCGATCGCGCTGTCCCGACGCAGTTACCGCAAGATGCGACAGAACCTGGCCTGGGCGGCTGGCTACAACGTGGTCGCGGTGCCGCTCGCGGCCGGGGTGCTGTCCCGTTACGGGGTGGTACTGCCCCCGGAGGTCGGTGCGGTGCTGATGAGCGCGTCCACGATCGTGGTCGCGGTCAACGCCCAGTTGCTGCGACGCATGTCGTTGCGCCCGACGGAGGCGACCGGTCAGGCCACGGTCAGGTAGGCGGCGGCGCCCGGAACAGCCCGGTGATCCCCGGCTCCAGCACGGTCGACATCGGGCCGTCCCGCCCTCCGGGGCGATCAGGTGAGGTCGAGCACGTTCTGTGGTACTCCGATCCCTCTCCAGACGGATCGGGCACGCGCCGGACGGGCGCTCCGTGCCAGACCAGCGCGAGGGCTGGTACCGGGGCCCGTCCGCCAGCGTGCGGACACCCGTGACCGCCCACCGCGAGCAGCCGCCCGACTGCCGTGCGGGGGCGCCGACCACCGGTCGGTCAGGCCGTCGTGGCGATCCCGCGCAGCAGGCAGTTCAGTCCGAAGGCGAACTGCGCGTCAGCGTCGGCCGGGTCGGTGACACGGTCGGGCTTACGGGGCGCCGGCACCGGGGGCAGGTGCGCCGGGTCGTCGGCTCCGGCCAGTCGGTCCACCTCCGACCAGGGCGAACCGGCCTCCTCCTGCACCGAGGCGGCGGTGTACTGCATGAGGGTCCGATAGGCCCACCGGGCCCGACGCTCGTCCAGTCCGGCACCGACCAGCAGATCCTGCGCCCCCTGTGCGAACGCGGTGGCGTTCGGCCCGGGCATGCCCAGTTCCAGCACCAGCACGGCCGCACCGGGGTGCCCGCGCAGCGCGGTGCGCAGACCCGAGAACAGTTCGGCCAGGCTGGCCTGCCAGGTCGCGTCCGGACCGGGCGCCGGCACGTCAGCCAACACGGCATCCAGCACCAGTCGGAGCAACTCGCGTTTGTCGGAGATGTGCCAGTACAGCGTTGAGTAGTGCACCCCGAGTTCACTGCCCAGACGCCGCATGCTGAGACCAGCCAGACCGTCCTCGGCGAACATCCGTAAGGCTGCCGCGGCGATCTCACCACGGGTGAGCGCGCTGGTCCGAACCCTGCGACTTCCGTTGTTGTTGACCATGTTCCCCCTTGATCGCGGCATGAAGGGCGGGGATACGCCCGCTAACCCGTGATGACGTGAGGGAGGCGTGAGTGGTTCGATTTGCCGGACAGCTTGCTTCGAACCAGCGTAACCAAGGGCCTGCGGACCGTGCACAACGCCGGTTTCCGGGACGAGGAGGGGGCGTGGATGCTGGTCGCCTTGATCGTCGTGCTGGCCGGCTCGGTACTGGCGCTGGGCCTGCTCGCCGCAGCCCACCGAACGCTGGTGCTGGTCATCGTGGACGGGCTGTCGATGGCGCCGACGTACCGGTCCGGGGATCGGGCGCTGGTGCTACGCCGTGACGGGCGGCGGGTCGGCCGCGGCCAGGTGGTGGTGATCGAACGGCCCGAACCCCGGCACGGCTGGGACCGGTTACCCCCGCCGAACGGGAGCCTCGCCGGCCGGCACTGGTGCCTCAAGCGGGTGGCCGCGGTGGCCGGCGACCCGGTGCCCGACACGGTGGCCACGGCGGTGGGTGCCGACGCCACCACCCGGGTGCCGGTGGGCAGACTGGTGGTGCTCGGCGACGGCGACCCCAGCGACGACTCCAAGCAGTGGGGCTACTTTCCCGCCGACCGCGTGCTCGGGGTGGTGGTCCGCCGGTTGGGACAGACGTCGCAACCGGGCTGACCTGTCAGACCGGGCTGAACCCGGAGCGGGGTCAGACCAACAGGGTCACCAGCACCGCGATCACCAGCGTGGCCAGGAGCACCATGGCCGGCCGCAGACTGGCCCGTAGCACCGCGGGAAGTTCGTCGGGCGCGCCCACTGCCGACAGGCCGATCAGGATGACCACCGGAGCCAGTGAGTTGCCCACGTTGGCCCCAGCCGTCTGCGCGCCCACCAACACCGTCGGGTCGAGGTTCAACAGGGCGGCCACCTGGGCCTGGAACGGAGCCAGCAGGGCGTTGGACGACGCGGTGGATCCGGTCATGGACGAACCCAGCGCCCCCAGCAGCGGAGACAACGCCGGAAACGCGTGCCCGGTGGCCGACTCGGTACCCCGGGCCAACACCGAGATCATCCCGGCGTCGGACATCACCATGGCCACCGAGGTCAGGCACACGATGACCACGGAGGCCGCGGGCAGCCCGCGTGCCCACGCGGCCACGATGCCACCGGCCCGCGACCGGCCGAGCAGCCCGGTGCGGCGGTAGACCAGGTACCCCAACAGACAGGCCAGCAGGATGTAGAACCCCGGGTGGCCCACCAGCGCGACCGGGTTGAACGTGTCGGTCGCCGGCACCGACCACCCCCGCCCGGTCCGCACCGCCGGGAACGCCGGCCCCAGCAACAGGTGCTCCTTGACCCAGTTCCGCGACCAGGGCAGCAGGAAGACCGGAAGTGCGGTGAGCAACAGGAGCAGGTACGGGCAGAGCAACAGTAACGGCGCCGGGCCGCCTCGCGCGGTCGAGGCGACCGCGGACGGTGGCTCGTCCGGGCGTGCCGTTTCCGGGTCCGGTGCCGGGGAGCGAACGTTCGTCGGGCCGACCCCGACGGTGCGGTCCGACAGTTCCTCTGCCACCCGTGCCACCACCGTGGCGGAGCCGCGTCGACGCAGACGGACCAACCACAGCATCCCGAACCCGACCGTGCCGGCGACCAGGGTCGCCACCGCCGGCACCACCGTGGCCACCACCACCAGCGTCGAGGCGGTCGGCAGGCCCAGCCACAACAGCAGCGGCAGACCCTCGACCAGTCGCCGCCAGCCACCGTCGACCACCAACACCAGGGCGCCGGCGACCAGACAGTTCAGGCCCAGGAACACCGCGGCGTGCAGGGCGAGCCGGCTCTGCTGGGCCGGGTCGAACCCGGCGGTGAGCGAGGCGACGTAGAACGACGAACCCATCGACCCGAAGGTGACCGCCCAGTGGTACCCGACCAACGGCAGCGTCACCGCCCGCACCCGGTGCCAGCCCATGGCCAGCAGCAGCGGCGCGGCCACCGCGACCGGGGTGCCGAACCCGGCAACACCCTGGATGAACGACGGGAACAGCCAGGCCACCACCAGCAGCCGTTCCGGGCGCCCGGGAAGCAGACCCGAGAGCACCTCGCCGATACGGGAGAAGCCAACGGCCGCCACGATCCGGAACAACAGCAACGCCGGCCAGACCACCAGCAGGATCCACAGTCCCAGCCACAGACCCTTGCCCAGGCCGACCACGACGCCGGTGAGGGTCACCCCGAACACCACGGTGGCGCCGACCAGGGTGGCGACCAGGGCGATCGCGGCGCCGATCCGGGGGGACAACCGTCCGCGCACCACGGTGCCGAACAGCAACAGCACCGGCGCGAGCGCGGCCAGCCACAGGCCGGGGGTTACCGGTAACACCGCCACACACCGCCCTTCCACGACCAGTCGACCAGCGGTCAGAGGCCCCGGGACGGCGACCTGACCGGGTCCAACATCCCCGTCGACACCGTCGGCGGCGGGTCCGGTGGCATCCCGTGGTTCATCCTGAACCCGGCCGCCACCGCCGGGAAGTGTTTCCGAACCGGCAGGAAGGTGACCACCGTCACGCGCATCGGTCGCGTCACCGGTCGCGGCCACCGGTGCGTGCGTACTCCCGGCACCCGGGACGGTTCACTGACCGCCGAGACGCCACCGTCCACCCGACGTCGACACCGGGTCGGGCCGCCGTTCGGCGGGTCGGCCTGGCCGGGGGCGCGTGGCCGCATACCATCGCCCCGCCGTGGCCGGGTCAGCACCGGCCGGGATCAAGCCAACACACCCAGAGAGAGGACCACGGGGGATGCGTAGGTTCGCGACCACGTTCCTGATCGCGTGCGCACTGTCCACAGTGACCGTTCTGACCGGACCCGCGGCGAACGCCGCCACCACGACCGTGTCGAACGGCCAGTGCTACGGCGAGATGCGGGCCGCAGCGACCGGCGCGTTCTCCGGTTGGTGTGACGGGCCGAGCACGCAGATCTACCGCACCTACGTCATCTGCTCGGACCGGCACTCCTACGTCGGTGGCTGGCACTGGTTCGGTGACCGGCGCGGGTCACTGGCGGTGTGCGCGGGCAACGCCACGGGGGTCGACGCCGGCTTCCAGTTCCGGCGGCTCAACCCGCCGACCGCCTCCCGAAGCTGAGCAACACGACGGACGGGCGCCGGTTCCGCAACACCGGAACCTGGTTCGCCCGGGACAGCAGCCGGCCCACCAGGTCCCGCCCGGGCGGTGGCAGCAGATCGCGTACCCCGACAATGTTCGGGTGCAGGTCACGCAGGCCCGCCTGTTCACGCACGTCAAGGCCCCAGGGCATCGGTGGTGCCTGGTAGCCGGTCGGCATCCTCATCCGGCCGGCCGTGGCGGCGTTGGCGAACCAGCGTGGCACCGCGTCGAAGACCATCGCTCCGTCGGGGAACCGCTCGGCGCAGACGGTGACCAGGCGGTGCACCTGGTCGGGTCGCAGGTACATGAACAGTCCCTGCGCGACCACCAGCACACCGCGACTCGGATCCACCTGGTCCAGCCAGCGTTCGTCCGTGGCCGAACAGGCCAGCGTGGACAGTCGCGGTGCGTCGGGCAGCATGCGGTCACGCAGCTCGACCACCTCGGGCAGATCCACGGTGAGCCAGCGCACCTGTCCGTTGTCCACCCTCCAGAACTGGGTTTCCAGCCCCTCGCCGAGGGCGACCACCGTGCCGTCGGGATGTTCGGCGAGGAACCGGCCCACCTCCCGGTCGAAGCAGCGCGCCCGCAGCCCCTCGACCTGGGTCAGCAGCGACCGGGCGGAACCGAATCGCTGTTCGAACGGGTAGTCGATCCGGTCGAGCAACCCGACCGCCAGTGGATCGCGCAGCACACCGTCGGGCCGACGCGCCTCGGTCGCCCGGTAGTACAGCGTCCACAGCAGGGTCTCGGACACCCCACCGAGTTCGACCCGCACCCGGCCCTGGCCACCACCGCCGTCCCCGGTCACGCCCCCAGCATGACACGCCCCACCCTGTCTGACATGACGCATTCGCCACGGGTCGAGGTCGGGAGACCGGGCGGGTCAGGACAGCGGACCGGTGGCCGTGGTCACCGCGTCCAGGACGGCGCCGGAGCGGACCAGGTCGGCGGCGGCGGCCAGTTCCGGTGCGACGAACCGGTCCGGCCCCGGACCGGGCACCGTCGAACGCAGCACCGACAGGGCCGCCGCGGTGGCCGGACCGGGATGCAGCGGCCCCCGCAGGTCCAGCGCCCGGCCAGCCACGGTCAGTTCCACCGCCAGGATGCCGGCCAGGTTGTCCAGGGCCCGGCGCAACTTGCGCGCCGCGCCCCAACCCATGGACACGTGGTCCTCCTGCATCGCCGAGGTCGGGATCGAGTCCACACTGGCCGGTGTGGCCAGCCGACGGTTCTCGGCGACCATCGCCGCCTGGGTGTAGTGGGCCAGCATCATGCCCGAGTCGACCCCCGGGTCGTCGGCCAGGAACGGCGGCAGTCCCTGTGAGCGGGCCACGTCGCACATCCGGTCGGTGCGCCGTTCGGCCATCGACCCCACGTCGGCGACCACGATGGCCAGATAGTCCAACACGTAGGCCAGCGGGGCGCCGTGGAAGTTGCCGTTCGACTCGACCCGACCGTCCTCACACACCACCGGGTTGTCGATGGCCGAGGCCAGCTCGCGTTGCGCCACGGTCCGGGCGAACTCCAGGGTGTCCCGGGCGGCACCGGTGACCTGTGGGGCACACCGCAGCGAGTACGCGTCCTGAACCCGACCGTCGCCGTCGCGGTGCGAGGCCACGATCGGTGAGTCGGCCAACATCCGCAGCATGTTCGCCGCGCTGGCCGCCTGACCCGGATGTGGCCGGATGGTGTGCAGTTCCGGGGCGAACACCCGGTCGGTGCCCAGCAGCGCCTCCACGCTCATCGCGGCGGTCACATCCACCGTGCGCAACAGTCGGGACAGGTCGGTGATGGCCAGACACAGCATGCCGAGCATGCCGTCGGTGCCGTTGATCAGCGCAAGGCCCTCCTTCTCGGCCAGCGTGATCGGTTCGATGCCGTGTTCGGCGAGCAGTTCGGGCACCGGACGGTCCACCCCGTCGGGCCCGCACGCCTCCCCCTCGCCCATCAGCACCAGGGCGACGTGCGCGAGCGGGGCAAGGTCCCCGGAGCAGCCCAACGATCCGTGCTCGCGCACCACCGGGGTGATACCGGCGTTGAGCAGCGCGGCGAGGGTGTCGGCGACCACCGGGCGCACCCCGGTCCGGCCGGTGGTCAGGGTGCGCAGCCGAAGCAGCATCATCGCCCGCACCACCTCGCGTTCCACCCGCTCCCCCATGCCCGAGGCGTGTGAACGCACCAGCGAACGTTGCAGGGCGGCCCGCCGTTCACGCGGGATGTGTCGGGTGGCCAACGCGCCGAATCCGGTGGACACCCCGTAGGCGGGTCGTGGTGAGGCCGCCAGTTCCTCGACCAGCTTGCGACTGGTCGCCATGGCCGCGTGCGCCGAGGGCCCGACACGCACCGGCGCGTCCTGGCGGGCCACCGCCACCACCTCGGCGACGGTCAACGGCTGCCCGTCGCACCGCACGTCCCGCGCTGACATCCCTGCCTCCTCTACCCAACCGGCCGCCCGCCACGCCACACCCGCAGCGGACGCAGGCCGAACGCCCAGGCGAACGCCCCCTCGTGGTCGGCGTCCCACCACACCAGGTCGGCCAACGCGCCGGTGCGTATCACGCCCCGGTCGGTCAGCCGCAGGGCTGCCGCCGAACCAGCGGTGGCCGCGGTCAGCGCCTCGGTCACGGTCAGGCCCAGCGTGGCCACCGCGACGGCCACCACCAGCGCCATCGACGTGCTGCCGCACTGACCGGGATTGTGGTCGGTGCCCAGCGCCACGGTGACACCGGCCTCGACCAGCATCCGCGCGGGGGGTTGTTGGCGCAGTTGCAGACCCGTGAGCGGGCACAGGGTGGCCACCACCCCGGCGGCGGCCAACGCCCGGGCGTCGACGTCGGTGATCCGGAGCAGGTGGTCGGCCGAGGCCGCGCCGAGTTCGGCGGCGAGTTGGGCGCCGCCGGTGCGGGCCAACTCGTCGGCGTGCACCCGGGGCGACAGGCCGGCCGCCGCTCCGGCCTGGAGCACCGCCCTGGTCTGCTCGACGGTGAAGTAGCCCTGGTCGCAGAACACGTCGACCCCGTGCGCGCCGGCCTCGGCGGCGGTCCGGGTCCACTGTGCACACTGCGCGGCGTACTCGGGCTGCCGGCCGGCATACTCGGGTGGTACCGCGTGGGCCGGCAGGAACGTCACGTAGGGGCGGGCCAGGTCCGGCTCGTCGGCCAGGGCGGCCAGTAGTCGGACCTGCCCGAGTTCACCCTCGCGGGTCAGGTGGTACCCGGTCTTGCACTCGACCGTGGTGGTGCCACCGCGCAACCAGGACCGCAACCGTTCCCTGACGTCGGTGACCAGTCGCGACCCGTCCGCGGCCCGGGTGGCGGCCATGGTGGCCACGATGCCGCCGCCGGCTGCGGCGATCTCGGCGTAGCTGGCGCCGGTCGAACGCTGGGCGATCTCGGCGAACCGGTCCCCGGCGTAGACCGGGTGGGCGTGCGCGTCGACCAACCCCGGGGTGACCAGTCCGCCGCCACAGGAGGTGACCTGCTCGGCCGCCGGAGCCTGTGCGCGGGGGCCGAACCAGCCGATCCGGTCACCGTCCACCAGCACGGCCGCGTCGGTGACTACGTCACCGGTGCCCAACCACAACCGCCCGATGTCCGTCAGCAGCAGCCTCATCCGGCACAGCGTAGATGATCGATTCCAGGCCCTCGCCCGACCGGAGCCCCGGCTCCGGAGTCCCGAGGCACGGGTGAACGTGCTGTGCTGCCTGCGGTCAGCGGAGCTCGCTCCGCACCTCCCCCAACAACGGACTCGATTGACTCAAATCCCGAGCGGCTACCCCCACCCCTGTGCGTTTGCATACCGAAGGCGAAATTCCGCACACCATGCGGGATCGGCACCGCCGGGTGCTGCTCAGCGACCTCCTCGACCACCAGGAGCACACCCGCCACGAATCGTCGACAGACGCTGGACACGATGGCCGGGGATGCCGAGGACGCCGGCCTCCACGAGGCGACCGCGACACCGGAACGCACCAGATGAGGTTGCAACCCCGCTCCCGACGCGACCTCTTCGCGAGAAATGGTCGCGCCGGGACAACCACCGGTGGACGTTTTCACGCGAAAACGTCGGCCACGGCAGCGGTGAGGGCGGTGGGGACGTCGATGGTGGTGTGGCGGCCGGCGGTGACCACGAGTCGGCCGGCGTTGACCACCGACCGCACGTCGGCGGCGGTCGCCGCGAACACCACCGCCTCGGCGGCGCAGTCCGCGTCGACCCCGGCGAGTCTGGGCGAGTCCCAGCCCAGGGTGACCAGGTCGGCCAGCGCCCCCGGCGCGATCCGTCCGGCCTCGGGCCAGCCCAGCGTGTCGTGCCGGGTGGCCGCGCGGAGCAGCTCGGCAGCGGTGAGGTGTCCACGCCGTTCGGTGGCCAACCGGGTGTTCAGTTCCACCGCCCTGGCCTCGGCGAACAGGTCGATCACCGCGTGACTGTCGCTGCCCAGACTGAGCGGGCTGCCCGCGTCGGCCAACTCGCGGGCCGGGCCGATCCCGTCGGCCAGGTCCCGTTCGGTGGTCGGGCACATCGCCACACAGGTGCCGGTACCGCCCAGGGCCGTGACATCGAGCCCGGTCAGGTGGGTCGCGTGCACGGCCGTGGTGCGCCGGCCCAACGCCCCGGCCGCCGCCAGCACGGCCACCGGGCTCATCCCGTACGCGGCCAGGCAGGCCTCGTTCTCGGCCCGCTGCTCACTGACGTGGACGTGCAGCGGCGCGTCGCGTTCGGCGGCCCAG
>DATCWR010000297.1:0-2606 GCA_036566245.1 Mycobacteriales bacterium
GCCGCCTCGGTGTCTCGTGGAGGTGGCGGGAATTGAACCCGCGTCCTCCGTCGCCTCATCAGGGCTTCTCCGGGTGCAGCTCGCTGTGTCTCTGCTTGGCCTCACCGGTCTCGCGAGCAAGCCGGTGTGACAGGCCCAGCTACTGTGAGTTGTCCCGTCGACCCCCGTAGCCGGGTCCGGCGGTAAGCCCTCTCACTGATGCCAGGAACCGGGCCGAAGGCGAACCCGGGCTGACAGACCCGCTACCCGCCTCAGGCGGCGAGAGCGAAGTCGCGCTGACTGTTGTCGGCGCTTGATTTTTTTGCGACGGGTGGTTAACGAGATCATCGTCGCCTTCCTCGACCCGCTTCCCCTGACTCGACGTCCGAAGTCGAGACCGATCACCCCCTGGTACTGATCACTGTCAGCTTAACGCCTCGGCCGGGTCCCGTCATTCCGGTATGGGCGCCAGTCGGCGACCGTAGGTGACCCACCGCCGGTCCACCTCGAACCCGGACCGCTGGTAGACACCCAGCGCGCCCGTGCGGTTCTCGGTGTCCACCACCAACCGGGCCGTCGCATACCCGTTGTCACGGAACGTCCGCATGGCCACACTCAGTAGCGTGCTGGCCAGTCCCCTCCCCCGCCACGCCCGTCGGGTGCCCAGGTAGCCCACGTGTGCGGTGGGTACCCCGACGGCCGCGATCTCCGCCTCGTACACGAAGCTGAGCAGGTACGCCGCGATCTCCCCGCCCTCCCACACCAGCAACGACAGGTCCGGGCGGAACCCCTGGGCGGCCGAGAACCGCTGCGCCCACACCTGTTCGTCCACCTCGACGGTGCCCCAGTGTTCGGCGAACGCCTCGTTGTGGGCGGCACGCACCAGGTCAACACAAGACGGGTCAAACCCGGCTAACCTGGTGCCGGATGGCAGGGCCGGCTCGGGCAGCGGCGCGGACAGGTCGCGCGCCATCTCGTACCACCAGCGCACCGGGGTGAACCCGGCCCGGCGCAGTATCCGACCCTGTGGATCGTCCCGGTCCACCCCACCGGACTCCACCAACGCCGGCAGGTGCGGACGAACCCGCCGGTGCATCGCGGTGGCCCGAGCCACCTGCCAGTCCAGGATCCGCCGGCCCAGCCCCCGGCCCCGCCAGTCCGGGCGCACCCCGCCGGACAGGAACAACCGCTGCACCTTCCGGGCCGCCGGCGCCGGATACACCACCCCGAACCCGGCGAGCTCCCCGTCCGGCAACACCGCGGCCAGGGTGTCCTCACCGGGGTTCAGACCCGGATGGTCGAACTGTGCGGAAAGCTCAGTCTCGTCGGTGTAGATACCGGCCTGGTCGACCCGCTCACTGTGCGCCACCAGACGAGCCAACGCCGGCACGTCGTCGCGGGTGATCGGTCGCCAGGTCAGCCCGTGCTCGTCCACGGTGGCACGTTACCGCGTGTGCCCATCCGTACCCATTCGACGGCGACCGCACGAGCCACACCAGGTACCAGCCAGGTTCAGCAACTCACGCTGAGCCGGGTCGTCCAACGCGAAGACGGTATCGGCGCGCGGGCTGGCCCGCGTGGGTCAGCCGATGACGGTGACGCTGGAGTTGGCTGCGACGGTGCCGAGGACGGTTCCCTGGAACGGGCCGGCGCCCACCTGGGCGCCATCGGAGGACATCGAAACGTTGAGGTGGTCGCTGGTGCCGTCGAGGTAGAGCGCCCAGCGCATACCCAGCGCGCCGAGCCAGGACGCGCCGCCGCCGCTGCGCTGATACGCCGAGCCGGTGAGCATCAGGTTCGACGCGCGGACGTAGAAGCCGGCCGAGTAGCGGTCGGCCCCGGTGCTCCCGATGCCGGTGGAGTCCGCAGTGCAACCGGACACCACGCAGGTGTGGCCGAGGACCTCGTAACCGCAGCCCCAGGTGTCTTGTGCCTCGCAACCGCTCACCGTCGCGCGGGACGAGGCGAGCAGGAACCCAGGGCCAGGAGTCGATCCGGTGCCCGTGCCGTACACCTTCGACCCCCAGCACTTGATGTTGCCGCCGGCCAGTTTGTAGCCGCCGAGATCCCCGCCCTGGGCCGAGCAGCCGCTCACGAAGCCGTCGGAGGACTCGAGGTTGTACGCCCACCCACCGGCGTTCTCCACCCGACAGTCGGTGATCTTGAACTCGCGCTGGCCGCCGGAGTACGCGCCACCCAGCCAGATCCCGTCGCCGGTGGTGCGCGACACGAACACCCGGGCAAGCCACGGCCCCGGGTCCGGCCCGTACACCGTCGGCTTGCCGCTGATCGACAGCGCGACGCCGCCACTGGCCAGGTGCGACGCCTCCAGCCCGATGTCGGTGATGCACACCCGCACGTCGGCGGGGGTGCCGGGGGTCTGCACCATGGCGCCGCCGGTGTAGCCCGACACCGCTCGTAGCACGGTCGTGAGCGGGCCGGCACCCACCAGGGCCTGCTGCCCCGCCAGTACCACCGGGCCCTTGACCGAATGGGTGCCTCCAGCCACGAACACCGCGCCCTGGCCAACGGCCGCAAGCGCGTCGTTGATCGCCTTCTGGGCTCCGACCGTCGGGTCGATCACGAACGGCGCACCCGAACCGGCCGGCCCCACCCAGAACGGGTAG
>DATCWR010000333.1:0-10771 GCA_036566245.1 Mycobacteriales bacterium
TGGCAGGCCTGTCGGGCGACGCGCAGGACGCCGGAGCGGCCGGGTTCGTCGGTTCGGCTCCGACCGCGCCGCGCTGGGACGCCGGGCTGGTCGGATCGGCGCCTTCAGCCCCGCGGTGGGATGCCGGTCGGGAGCAGCGGATACCGATCCGGGGGGTGCGCAAGCACACCGCCGCGGCGGTGTCGGCCAGTGCGTTCACCGCGCCGCACGTGACCGAGTTCCTCACCATCGACATCACCCCGACCATGCAACTGCGCCGCCAGGTGGCCCAGATGCGGGAGTTCGACGGGGTGAAGGTCACGCCGTTGGCGTTCGTGGCCCGCGCGTTGCTGGTCGCGGTACGCCGCAACCCCATGATCAACTCGAGTTGGGACGAGCAGGCCCAGCAGATCGTGGTCAAGGAGTACGTGAATCTCGGCATCGCCGCGTCCACCCCGCGCGGACTGATCGTGCCGAACATCAAGGACGCCGGTCGGCTGAACCTGCGCGAACTGGCGGTGGCGATCGGTGAGTTGACCGAGACGGCCCGGGCCGGTCGGACCACTCCGGCAGACATGCGGGACGGGTCGATCACCATCACCAACGTCGGAGTGTTCGGTGTGGACACCGGCACCCCGATTCTCACCCCGGGTGAGTCGGCGATCCTGGCCTTCGGCGCGGTACGGGAACAGCCGTGGGTGCACGAGGGGGAGATCGCGATTCGCCAGGTCACCCAGTTGGCGCTGTCGTTCGACCACCGGATCGTGGACGGCGACCTGGGTTCGAGGTTCCTCAGCGACATCGGGGCGATGCTGGCCGACCCGACCCTGGTAGGGGTCTGGGGCTGAACGTCCGGTACGACGTGGAGGGGGGCGGAGTGATCCGCCCCCCTCTCGCATGGGTGGGCCCCACCGGGGTGGGTTGCGTGGGTTGGGAGCCTCCGAAGAAAGCAAGGTTCAGAGTCAGGTTTACCGAACAGATCGCTTGTCGTGACCCAGATCACCAGATTCTTCGGAATCAGGACACGGTGTTCGAGCGTCCTACCAGTGTCGGCATTCCAACCTGAGGAGTTGAACAGCAGTGGGCATCACACGTCGGTGGCGCACGCACCGTCGGATGATCCGTGACAACCAGGCGATGACCCGGGCGATCGAAGAGGCGACCACCCCGGCCATGCGCAGCGAGCTGATCGCGTTGGCGAACAGCCAGATCCCCCACTACGGACGCTGATCCGGCACCGGCCCTCGGCCGGTGACAACACACCCGGGCCCGGCAGGTTTCCTGCCGGGTCCTTTCATACAAACGCAACGGTGAGGTAGCCGGCAATTTCGATCTGTTACGCATTGTGGTCGTAGGGGAATCCTGCGTGATGGTCCGCCGTCTCGAACGGCTAGACTGAGCGTGATATCCAGCCGACCGACCAGATAACCCGATCAGTGCGAAGGGATGCCATGTCCGCCGCGACGCCGTCCCCGGTCACACCCGATGTGCTGCGGTGGGCGGTGGAAGAGGACGGCCGCTCCCTACCCGAACTCGCCCACGCATTGAAGGTTGAGGTTGACGCCCTCGATGGGTGGATGTGTGGGGATACCGCTCCCTCGCGCGGTCAGGTCACCAGCCTGGCGAAAGTACTTCAACGACCGCGTGCCCTGTTCTTTCTGCCCCGTCCACCAGCTTCGGTCGGGCTCCCGACCGCCTTCCGTCGTCCTCCCGGTGACACCCTGGCAGTGAGTGCGGCGGCGAGGCGTGGGCTCCGTCAGTCTCGACGACTCCAGCACGCGGTGTCCTGGGCGCTCAGGAGTTCCCCGTCGATCAACGTACCGTCGGCCGGTGTCCACGACGATCCCGAGAAGGCGGCCGCATGGATGCGGGAATGGCTTGCCGTTACCGATACCGAACAGTCCTCGTGGAGGGATGATCGCTCCGCACTTAGCGCCTGGCGGCAGGCCCTGGAGGAGCGCGGAATACTCGTCTTCATCCTGGAGATCGGACGCGACGAAATCCGCGGCTTCTCCGCGTGGGATGATCGCGCGCCGCTGATCGTCTCCAACCTCACCGGCGTTGCCCCTCCAGCCCGAATATTTACTCTGGCCCATGAGTTGGGACACCTGGCCATCCGCGGTGACGCCGCGTGCGTTGAGCCATGTGCGGAGGAACTGACGAACGTCCGTGTCGAGCGTTGGTGTGAGCGGTTCGGTGCTGCCCTGCTGATGCCATCCGCAGCCGTTCGGACACTCGCCGCCGGGCGCGGTGTCGCTGTCGGTGGGGCCAACCTGGACGACGTCCGGTCAGTGATGCGCCGCTTCCGGGTCAGCGCGCGGGCCGCCGCACTCCGTCTCATCGACCTGGGGTACGCGGAGCCTGTGCTGTACGGCCAGGTACAGCGCACCTTCGTCCCGGCCCCCCGGCCACCGGCCGACGCGAAGATCGCACAGCCGCCACGGGCGGTGGCTCGGCTCCGCCAGTACGGGCCCCGAACGGTGCGAACGGTGTTGACGACCCTTCCACCACGGGACGCCCTTTCGATCCTGCGAATAACCGTGGATGACGCCCGTCGGATGGCCAACGAGGTGCCGGGTGTCCCGACCTTCTGATCAGTTCATGTTCTCACACGAACTGATCTGCGTTGTTGACACGAGTGTTCTCATCGAGTTCAAGCGCATCGTCAAGATCGATGAGCAGTGGGATCTGCTGATGTTGATGGGTGATCTCGTGGCTGACGGTCGGCTCGCCTTTCCTCGCCAGGTGGCGAAGGAGTTAGCCTACGCGCGCCATCCGGACGCACCCGGTGCCTGGATCGGAAGCGCCAAAGCGCGGGTCTGTCATCCTCAGCCTGACGAACAGTCCCTGGTGAAGGTGCTGGGTGTCGCGGAGCAGTTGGTGGACCCGGAGGTCACCGCTGATCGCGAGGTGGCCGATCCGTATGTGGCCGCGATGGCCTGTGAGATCGCAGCCCGGCACCGGGGCTGCCAGGTCGTCGTTGCCACGGGTGACACCGTCGACCGACTCCCGGTCAAGTTGTCCCTGGCGACAGCCTGCGATCGCCTGGGTGTGGCGTGGTGGCCCGCGGCGGACTTCGTCGACTGGGTGCGGTCGTGTCGAAGGTGACCGACGTGGCACACCAACACAACACCACGTTGATCATCGCCTTGGGGACTGACGCAGAATGATCACATGACGCCCGTCTCGTCTCCGCGACGTGTCCGTGTCCGTGCTCCCGAACTGCTGGGCCGGTCCTGGCTGAACACCGCCGAGGGCGGGTTGTCGCTGACCGCCCTGCGCGGACGGATCGTTGTTCTCGACTTTTGGACCTTCTGTTGCATCAACTGCCTGCATGTCCTGGATGAGCTACGGCCGTTGGAGGAGCGCTACTCCGATGTGTTGACCATCGTGGGGGTGCACTCGCCGAAGTTCGAACACGAGGCCGACCCGGTCGCGTTGCGCGCCGCGGTGGAACGTTACGAGGTCACCCACCCGGTGCTCGACGACCCGGAACTGGCCACCTGGCAGCGGTACACGGTGCGGGCCTGGCCCACCCTGGTGGTGATCGACCCGGAGGGCTACGTGGTTGCCCAGGCGGCCGGTGAGGGCCACGGTGAGTCGTTGGCGAGGTTGGTCGACGAACTGGTCGAGGAACACGAACGCCGGGGCACGCTGCGCCGGTCCACCGGCCATCACCTGCCGACCCCGGTCGAGGCCACCGAACTGCGGTTCCCCGGCAAGGTGACGGTGTTGCCCGGTGGCAACCTGCTGGTGTCGGACTCACGCCACCACCGGTTGGTGGAGCTGACCGGTGACGGGTCGTCGGTGGTCCGCCGGATCGGCTCGGGCGGACGCGGACTGGCCGACGGTCCGGCAGAGGCGGCCCGGTTCAGCGAGCCACAGGGGGTTTGTGTGCTGCCGGTGGAGGTGGCCGGCGAGGTCGGGTACGACGTGGTGGTCGCCGACACCGTCAACCACGCGCTGCGCGGGCTGAGACTGTCCGACGGTTGGGTCCGCACCGTGGCCACCGCGCCCGACGGGGTACCGCTGTCGCCCTGGGATGTGGCCTGGTGGCAGGGCGGGGTGGCGGTGGCCGCGGCCGGCACCCACCAGCTCTGGCGGTTCGAGCCGCGCACGGGTGTGTTCGAGGTGTTGGCCGGCACCACCACCGAGGGACTGCGGGACGGTGCGACCGACCAGGCGTGGTTCGCCCAGCCCTCCGGTCTGGCTGCCGACGGTGACCGGCTGTGGATCGCCGACGCGGAGACCTCGGCGCTGCGCTACCTGGCCGACGGCGCGCTGCACACCGCCGTGGGGCAGGGACTGTTCGACTTCGGACACCGGGACGGGCCGGCTGACCAGGCGCTGTTCCAGCACCCGCTGGGCGTGGCCGTGCTGCCCGACGGGTCGGTCGCGGTGTGCGACACCTACAACCACGCGGTCCGCCGGTACCGACCGGACACCGGTGCGGTGGACACGCTGGCCACCGACGTGGCCGAGCCGAGCGGCGCGGTCATGGTCGGTGCCGAGTTGGTCGTGGTGGCCTCTGCGGCACACCGGCTGGTCCGACTGCCCTACCCCGACCAGACCGGAGGTGAACCACCGACCGGGGACCCGGCCGAACCGGGAACGAGGGTGATGGGCCAGGCCAGGCAAACACATCGGCCGGCCACCGACCTGGCTCCCGGCCCGGTCCGGTTGGACGTGGTGTTCGAACCGGCACCCGGGCAGAAGCTCGACGACCGGTACGGCCCGGCGACCCGACTGACCGTCAGTGCCTCCCCGCCGGAACTGCTGTGCGCCGGCGCCGGCGAGACCGCCGAGCTGTCCCGCGAACTGGTGTTCGCCGACACCGTTCCGTCAGGGGTGTTGCACGTGACCGCGCGGGCGGCCAGTTGCGACACCGACACCGAACACCCGGCCTGCCATCTCACCCGCCAGGACTGGGGTGTGCCGGTACGGCTGGTGCCCGGTTCCCCGACCCGGCTGGGTCTGGTGCTGCGCGGCATGGACGAGGTGGAGTAGGCGGTTCGGGCGGGCCGGGCCGGTCGCGGCGGGCTGGTGCGCGACGATGACGCCCATGTGGTCAAGTGTGTTCGAGCTGGGCGTGCCGGTCGGCGAGAAGGTCGTGCGGGCCCTGCTGATCTACGTGTTCCTGGTGCTGGCGCTGCGGCTGGCCGGCAAGCGGGAACTGGCCCAGCTCAGCACCGTGGACTTCGTGGTGCTGTTGGCCGTGGCCAACGCCGTACAGAACGGTCTGATCGGTAACGAGGTCTCGGTCACCGGCGCGGTGATCGGTGCCAGCGTGCTGTTCTTCGTCAACGGACTGGTGGCCGTGCTGCTCTTCCGGGCGGTCCGGTTCCGCCGGTTGGTCGAGGGCACCCCGACCGTGCTGGTCGTCGACGGGGTGGTGGACCATCGGGCGTTGCGCCGGGAACGGCTGTCCCTGGACGACCTGCTCGACCAGGTACAGGAGGCCGGCGCGGACGGGTTCGCCGACGTGCGTCGGGCCTCGCTGGAACCCAGCGGCCGGATCCTGGTGCTCCTCAGGAGAAGCACCGAACCGCAGCGCCAGTACGCCGACCTGTGCCGGCGGCTGGACGAACTGACCGAACTGGTCCGCCGCCAGAGCGGCGGACCAGCCGTCAACCGGTCCGGGTGAGCCCGGTCAGAACGCACCCTCGGGCAGGTCCATGAGCGCGTTGTCCACGTTCTCGGCGATCCGCCGGCGGGCCGACAGTTCGGGCAACACGGTGGTGGCGAAGAAGCGGGCGGCGGCCACCTTGCCCTGGTAGAAGTCGCGGTCCCGTTCGGGCATCTCCCCGGCCCTGTCCAGCGCGGCGGTGGCGACCTCGGCCTCCCGCAGCAGCAGCCAGCCGACGATCAGGTCACCCAGGCTCATCAGCAGCCGGGTGGTGTTCTGTCCGACCCGGTACACCTCGCGAACGTCCTGCTGGGCCCCGGTGAGCTGTCCGACCATGGCACCGACGATGCCCTGCACGTCGGCCAGGGCCTGGCCCAGCAGGTCCCGCTCCTGCTTGAGTCGGCCGTTGCCGGCCTCGCTGTCCACCGACGCCTGGATCTGGCCGGCCAGCCAGGTCAGGGCTGCTCCCTTGTCCCGGACGATCTTGCGGAAGAACAGGTCCATGCCCTGGATCGAGGTGGTGCCCTCGTAGAGGGTGTCGATCTTCGCGTCCCGGATGTACTGCTCGATTGGGTAGTCCTGGAGGTAGCCCGAACCGCCGAACACCTGGAGGGACTGGGCGAGCAGCTCATAGGACCGTTCCGAGCCGAAGCCCTTGACCACGGGCAGCAGCAGGTCGTTGACCTTCTCGGCCATCGGGTCGGTCTCGCCCCGGCTGGCCGCCTGCATGACCGCGTCCTGGAAGGTCGCGGTGTAGATGACCAGTGCCCGCATGCCCTCGGCGTAGGCCTTCTGTGTCATCAGCATCCGGCGCACGTCCGGGTGGTGGGTGATGGTGACCCGGGGCGCGGCCTTGTCGGTGGCCCGGGTCAGGTCGGCGCCCTGTACCCGGGTTCGGGCGTACTCCAGGGCGTTCAGGTATCCGGTGGACAGCGTGGCGATGGCCTTGGTGCCCACCATCATCCGGGCGTACTCGATCACCTGGAACATCTGGGCGATGCCCTGGTGCACGTCGCCGACCAGCCAGCCCACCGCGGGATGGCCGTCACCGAAGGTCAGTTCGCAGGTGGTGGAGGCGCGCAGTCCCATCTTGTGTTCCACGTTGGTGACGTACACGCCGTTGCGTTCGCCCAGTTCGCCGGTGTCGGGATCGAAGTGGAACTTGGGCACCACGAACAGCGACAGCCCCTTGGTGCCGGGACCGTGTCCGACCGGGCGGGCCAGCACCAGGTGGATGATGTTCTCGGTCAGGTCCTGGTCACCGCAGGTGATGAACCGCTTGACTCCCTCGATGTGCCAGGAGCCGTCCGGCTGTTCGATCGCCCTGGCCCGCCCGGCGCCGACATCCGAGCCGGCGTCCGGTTCGGTCAGCACCATGGTGGAACCCCAGTGCTTCTCGATCATCAGTTGGGCGATCTGCCGCTGGCGCTCGTTGCCCAACTGCCACAGGATCCTGGCGAAGCTGGGGCCTCCCATGTAGAAGAACAGGGCCGGGTTGGCGCCGAGCAAAAGTTCGGCCACCGCCCAGCGCAGGGTAGGTGGCGCGCCGACACCGCCCAGTTCCTCGGGGAGGTCCAGTCGCCACCACTCGCCCTCCATCAGCGTCGCGTAGGACCGCTTGAACGACTCGGGCAGTCGTGCGGTGTGCGTGGTCGGATCGAACGTGGGCGGGTTGCGGTCGCCGTCGACGAAGGAGTCGGCGAACGGTCCGCTGGCGATCCGCTCCAGTTCGGTGAGCGCGCCACGTGCCGTCTGTTCGTCCATCTGCGCGAACGCGCCGGTGCCGAGGCGGTCGCCCAGTCCGAACACCTCGAACAGCGCGAACTCCAGGTCGCGCAGATTGCTTCTGTAGTGACCCATCGCGGTGTACTCCCCGGGCTGCACGGTTCCTACTCAACGGTAACAAGATTTATATTACCCGCCAGTAGCAATCTGATCCAGTGCTCGGACCGGATGGTCGATGCGGCAGATATGCCGTCAGAAGCAATGATTCCGCTCACTCAATGATGTTTGGGACGTCTGGTGCAGCAACCGACAGTAGGCCGCTCCAACCGGCTTTTAGGCGCTACGGTCGCTTACGTCGCTGCCCCGTAGGGAGCAGGAGGTGCGAGCAGTGGTGACACACAGTGATGCTCGGGTGGGGGAGGAGCGGATCGCCGACCAGGGCTCGTTTCGGTGAATCGCGTCATGGTGATCCCTCCCCGGATGTGCGGTACCGATGGAAGCGCCCCCTGACGTGCCGTGGGACGGCGGCGCCGGCTTCGCGCCGGTGAACGAACTGGAGCGGATCCTGGCACGGTGTCTGCTCACCGGGGCCAGGGCGGCACTGTTACGGGCCCTGGCCAGGTCCACGGTCTGGGTGCTCGCCGGGCTGGCAGCCGGCATGGCGGCCGGTGTGCCCACCGTGGGTTTGGCCGCCGACGCGGTGACCGAGGCCGGGCGGGGCTCCTTCCGGGTGGCCTGCCAGATCGACCCCGGCGGTCGACACGCGCTGGTCTACACCTCCTACCAACAGATGGTGGCCGCGCACGAGCTCACCCCGGGCGAGCACCGGTTGGGCTGGTGCGAGATGCCGGCCGCGGCGCTGTTCGAGGAGTGGCCGGCTGACGTGGACGTGTGGCTGAACGCGGGCGGACAGGTGCCGTGTCGGCTCGACCATGACGACATCCGCGCGGTGGCGGGTATCGCCGCCGGCCACCAGGTGGCCGAGGCGTACGAACTGGGCCCGGAGGACAGGTTCACCGACGTCTCCGGACCCGCCCTGCCCGACCACACCGACTGCGCGGTGGTGGTCGCGCTGCTGGACGCCCCGGAGGTGGTCGAGGTCTTCCGCGTGTTTCGTCGACTGGACGAACCGCAGGGTCGGACCTGGCGGATCGTGTTGGTGCTCACCGACGGAGACACGCACACCGAGCACCTGGCCCAGGCCGTGGCCCGGGCGGTGAACGCCGTGTCGGACGAATGCTGTGAGGTCCATGTCGCCAACGTGCACGACGACGGCATCCTCGACGCGGTGGACCCGATCGTGCGGGTCGGCGTGCCGCTGTGGCGGCGGGACGGGTTCTCTGTGCCGGACACACTGGAGGGATTCGACCGGCTCGACGTGGAACCTGACGAACCACCCGGGTGGCCGGCCTGACCGGACGGTGGCAGATGCCCGGTCGGTGTGATCATTCTGGCCTTTGCCGGACATTGGCCCTCCCCATCCTGGCGTGCGCCGTAAGCTCCCGGCATGCGGGAGGCGCAGGCGGGTGATGGCACGCCGCGTTCCCGGGTGCTCGGCGGACGACCGGTGTTCGAGGATGGCCCGGTCCGACTCGATCTGCTCGAGATCGAACCGCCAGACGGGGCACGTACCGAACAGGTGGTGGTCCGGCTGCCCAGGGTGGCGATGGGTGTGGTCATCGACGAGCAGGAGCGCGTCCTGCTGCGTTGGCGGCACCGGTTGTTGTCGGACACGTTCGGCTGGGAACTTCCGGCCAGTGACGTGGAACCCTACGAGCAGCCCGCGGTCACCGCGGTCCGGGCCGTGCTCGCCGACACCGGCTGGCGACCGGCCAGTCCGATGCTGCGACTGATGACCTGTTCGTCCTCGGCGGACCTGGTGGACCAGCCGCACGAACTGTTCCTGGCCGAGGGGGCCGACTACGTGGGCACCGGAGATCGGCCGCCGCCGCGCGCCGACTGGATTCCGCTGGCCACCGTGCCCGACCTGGTGCGGCAGGGGGAGATCACCGACTGTGGCTCGCTGGTGGGGTTGCTCTACACGCTCGCGCTGCGGGCCCGGAGGGCCTGAACGCTCCGGCCGTTGTCCGTGGTCACCGGTTCCCCGGTGCACGTCGGGCACGCGGACGGGGCCTCGTCACCAGACGGCGACGCCAGACCCGCCGCCGTATGAACGAGGCCCCGACAGGTCAGTACCCGAACCGGTGAGTCCGGCAAACGCTTCGGTAACGTATCCGTCACTATCAGTCACAGGCGATGGGCGAATTGTACGTTGATTCAGGGTGTGCCTCACCCGAAGGCGGCGTCATCATCGGCAGCGGAGAATCACGACATGGTTGAGGGGACGGTCACCCTCTGGCGGCCCACCGGGCCACAGGAGTTGGACCTGGTGCGGGCGTCCGGCTGGCTCGCCTGGCCTCCCCGGCCGCCCGAACAGCCGATCTTCTACCCGGTGCTCGACGAGCAGTACGCCATCGGGCTGGCCCGTGACTGCAACGCCCCGTTCTCCGGGGTCGGCTATGTGACCCGGTTCGACGTGTGGCGCAGCTTCCTGGACCGGTACCCGGTGCACCAGATCGGCGCTTCGGTGCGCGAGTATCACATCCCGGCCGGCGACCTGCCGGAACTCAACGAGAACCTGGTCGGGCCTATTGTGGTGGTGCACCAGTTCCGGGCCTCCTGACGGGTCCGGACTCCCCTCCGTCGTCCGGCGACGGGTCAGGCCCTGCCCCGGCCGGTCGGAGAGCCACGCCAGCGCCGCCACCAGACCACCCCGAACGCGCCGGCCAGTGCCACCGGGACACCCACCGCGACCAGGTCGTGGGTGCCGGCCCGTCGGGCGCGGGCCGGGTTCCTCGGGTCGTACTCGACCGCGATGGTCTGGCCGGTGCTCGGCCGGTCGCCGAACCAGGGTTGCTCGACCCGGGCCTGCACGGTCTGGCCGTCGGCCTGGAACCGAACCACCGCCCCGTCCGGGCCGCGGTACTGGATGAAGGTGTCCACCACGGTGGCCCGGGTGTCCTCGTGGCGCAGGTCGAGCCGCACCTCGTCGCGGACCAGCAGGAGCAGCCCGCCCAACAGCAGTGCGGCGACCACCGCCCTGGTCCAGCGCACCAACGGCCGTCGGGTTCGACCGGGCCGCCGGGTGGCGTTCTGCTGTCCTGCCGGCACGAGGCGAAAGCCTACGCCGGTGGCCGGCGGGCCCGGCGACGATCTCGACGACACCCTCCGGGCAGGTCTCACAGCCCGACCAGTGCTGCCAGCACCATCAGCCCGGTGGCCAACCAGGCCACGTAGTCACCAAGGTGGCCACTGTGCAGGCGACGCAGCGCCACCACCGGCGGGAGCAACCGTACGGCCGCGCGCAGGGCGGCTCGGGGCATTCGGTCCGTGGTGGCGGCGACCGCGACCAGGGCGACCGCGGCGGCCAGGAGCACCGAG
>DATCWR010000334.1:0-2081 GCA_036566245.1 Mycobacteriales bacterium
GGCGCCGGCGCCGGATGATGCGGGGCGACCTGCCAGATGAGGGCGCGGCGTCCCGGTTGGAGGATGACTACGCCGCTGCTTGGGACGAATGGGACGTCAGTGAGGATTCCCGTCTGTGGGGTACGACCGTGGCGGACGGGACCACCGACGCGCCGACGCCGTATGACACGCGCTGATCCGGGTCGCCCACTCCGAGCCCGGTCGAGGGCGGCGGACGGGTGGGACCCCGGGTGTGGGGTGCGGAAAGTCGGTGCGAGGTGACTCGCGGCGATCACTACCCTTGGGTGTCATGTCGAGCACCAAGCACATCCTGACCGCGGTCGCCTGGCCCTATGCCAGCGGCCCGCGCCACATCGGCCACGTCGCCGGCTTCGGAGTCCCCTCCGACGTGTTCAGCCGGTACCACCGAATGGCGGGCCACCAGGTGCTGATGGTGAGCGGCACGGACGAGCACGGCACACCGATCACGGTGAAGGCCGACCAGGAGGGTGTCACCGCCCGCCAGCTCGCCGACAACTACAACCGGGTGATCGCCGAGGACCTGCGGGCGCTGGGTCTGTCCTACGACCTGTTCACCCGGACCTCCACGCACAACCACCACAGGGTCGCCCAGGAGATCTTCCTTGGGTTGTACAAGAACGGATACGTGTTCCCGAAGACCTCGCTTGGTGCGATCTCCCCGTCCACCGGGCGAACCCTGCCTGACCGTTACATCGAGGGCACCTGCCCGATATGCGGCTATGACGGGGCGCGTGGTGACCAGTGCGACAACTGCGGCAACCAACTCGACCCGACCGACCTGGTTGGCCCGCGCAGCCGGATCAACGGTGAAACGCCCCGGTTCGTGGAGACCGAGCACTACTTCCTCGACCTGCCGGCCCTGGCCGACGCGCTGGGGGCGTGGCTGCGGACCCGGTCGACCTGGCGACCCAACGTGCTGAAGTTCTCCCTGAACCTGCTCGACGACCTCAAGCCCCGCGCCTACACCCGGGACATCGACTGGGGAGTGCGGGTGCCGCTGGACGACTGGCGGGATCGGGCGGACAAGCGGATCTACGTGTGGTTCGACGCGGTGGTCGGATACCTGTCGGCCTCGATGGAGTGGGCCCGCCGGTCCGGTGACCCGGAGGCGTGGCGGGCCTGGTGGCAGGACCCCGACGCCGAGGCCTACTACTTCATGGGCAAGGACAACATCGTCTTCCACGCCGAGATCTGGCCGGCCCAGATCCTGGGCTACAACGGCGAGGGGGCCAAGGATGGCACGCCCGGGTCGCTCGGCCGGTTGAACCTGCCGCACGAGGTGGTGTCCAGCGAGTTCCTCACCATGGAGGCGCGCAAGTTCTCCTCCTCGCGTGGAGTGGGCATCCTGGTTCGTGACTTCCTGTCCCGTTACCAGCCTGATGCGCTGCGTTACTACCTGGCCGTGGCCGGCCCGGAGAGCCACGACACCGACTTCACCTGGGCGGAGTTCGTGCGCCGGACCAACGACGAGCTGGTGGCCGGCTGGGGCAACCTGGTGAACCGGTCGGTGTCGCTGGCCGCCCGGAACTTCGGCGCGGTGCCGCAGCCCGGCGAGCGGACCGACGACGATCGGGCGCTGCTCGCCTCCACCGCCGCCGCGTTCGACACGGTGGGCGAGCTGATCGGCCGGTCCCGGCAGAAGGCGGCCATCTCCGAGGCGATGCGGGTGGTCGGCGAGGCGAACAAGTACCTGTCCGACCAGGCGCCGTGGAAGCTGCGGGAGACCGACCGGGACCGGATGGCCACCATCCTGCACACCGCGCTCCAGGCTGTGGACGACTGCAAGGCGCTGCTCACCCCGTTCCTGCCGCACTCGGCGCAGACCGTGCATGAACTGCTCGGGAACCACGGCAGATGGTCCGGTATGCCGGAACTGCGAGATGTGGACGAGCCTGCCCCGGACGGCGGTACCAACGCCTACTCGGTGATCGCGGGGGACTACCAGACCGAGGCGCGCTGGGCCTCCACCCCGATCCAGGCGGGCACGCCACTGGCCAAACCCACCCCGGTTTATCACAAACTCGACCCCTCGGTGGTGGACGAGGAACTGGCTCGGCTGG
>DATCWR010000346.1:0-4550 GCA_036566245.1 Mycobacteriales bacterium
CCCGAGCGCCTCGGGCCAGGGTGTCAACCCGCCGGTAGACGGCGGTGGCCTGGTCGGCTGGCAGGAACGCGGTCAGTTCCGCCATCCCGTCTTCCAGCGGAGTGAGCACCACGGACCGGTCGGTACGGGCCTGTTCGTGCCGACGCTCGGCACCGTCGGGGTCGACTCGCAGCACCGCCCGGCGCACGAGGGCGCGTACCTGCGAGGCGTTACGCCCCTCAAACCGGTCCACGACGTGGGTGGCGACCTGGGCGGCGGTGGCATCGTCCAGCCGGTAGGTGGCGTCGGTGATCACCTTCGCCCGGTACAGGTCCAGGGCCCCGGACTCCAGGGCGTGGAGTACCGCGGGGGTGCGGGTGGTCATCTCCACCGCCTGGGCAACCCGGCTCTCGGCGGCCCGGCGGGTCATACACAGTTCCACTGCGATCTCGTCGGCGACGAACTCCCCGAACGGGCGCCCCGGCGTCGGCGGACTGAGCTGCACGAACTCGGCCATCGCCTTGGCCTGCGCGGCGTGTGCGGCCGCCACCATCCGCTCCAATCCGCCTATCACGGTCAACAACGAATTCCCGTCCAGACCCGACGGGACGAAACCAGCGAGTAATCCGGCGATCGCAACGGGATCGAATCCGGTGGCCGGAAACCCGCCGTCCGATTCCACGCCGACACCGGAATCGGCGTGGCGAGCGGTCGCAACGGTCAGGGCTTCCATGTCATCAATTCTAATCCGAACCCACCGGCATTTGATCACCCGCAAGGGTGAATCCACGAAAAACGAAATCCAGAGGTGCTCGCACCGCTGGTCACTGGCCGCGGTGACGCAGACGGTAGAGAGGTCCGCGGCGACCCGGTCGCCGCGGACCTCTGACTCAGGCACTAGAAGCAGGTGTGGGCGAAAATGCAGGATGGGACGGTGCCCGTGGTCCGCCCGCTGCCGTAGGTCGCCTTGACTATTGCCGAGGAGCTGCCCGGCTCGAGCGACCAGTACACACCGCCGAGGCGGTAGAGCGTGATCGAGTGTGCCGACCCGGAATACGTGATTCGAATGTCGTCCCCGCTTTGGGTAGCCACTGACAGGTGGCCGTCGGCGGCGCCGAAGGTCTGGTTGCCCACGATCCCGTCGACACCGACGCCGTGCCGGCTCTGCCAGTTGCGGGTGGCCGCGTTGGTGTTCGGACCGAAGTCGCCGTCGATGTCGGCCTGGTCGAAGGCGGTGCCGTTGCTCTCCGTGGCGCCGTCGGCGTAGAGGATCCACTGCCACAGTTGGTTTGCGCCGCTGTCGGCGTGGCTGGTCGTGGACAGTGGCCCTTCGTCGCCGAAGTCGTCGGTGATTCCTGACGCACCCCCGATGACGCCGCTGGAGACGCTCGCGTTCGCGGGCAACGCACCGAGTGGCAGCAGGAACGCCAGCAGACCTGCCAGTGCGCTCAGGACGGTGAGAGTTCGTTTCATTCGGGTGTCCCTTCTCGACCGCGGCCGATCCGCGGGCACCACGCAACATCCACCACCCGACTCACCAAACACTTACCAACGACCGACCACCCCAGCCGTATGGGCGCGAGGATGGTAGGCGCCCAGATTGCCGGGCACGTGGCCGCCGTGCGGTTCGTGGGTCCAGGCCGACCCTCACGACGAGGTGTTGCCCTGGGAGGCGGTCCCGCTGGTTGGAAGGCGCCGTGCGGGCCCGTCGACGCTCGCTACTTCTCGGGTGCGCCGAACGGTAGGAGGAGTAACCACTGCTGGTTGTCGCGTTCCGCTGGTTCCCTCATCACCGGCTCGGTCGTCTGTTCCGCTCCGGAGGGGCAGTGCAGCACGGTGCCGGTCCCGACGCTGGCGAGTACGTGGGCCATCCGGTCGGCTGACGGTGCGAGCCGCCACCTCTGCCAGGCCGCGTCCTTCTCCGGGCGCATCTGGACCCGGTGGCCCTCGCCGCGCCCCGCGTCGAGCACCAGGCCGTTGAGGGCCGAGACGATGAGGACCTCGTTGACATGTCCCGACGGCCTGAGGTACCAGAGCTGCTGTGGCTTTCCGTGCGGTGCCCACAGGTGCGGTCTCTCGCCCGCGCCATGACGAAATGCGGTGTCCAGCGCCAACCCGCTCGACACCGAGATGATCAGGAAGGGTCCGGCGGTGTGCTTGCGCCGGGGAAACAGCGACAGGACATCGTCGGTACGGATACGGAGGAACGGAGTTCGGATCTCCACCGCGATCTTGCCCTCTGACGACGTCATGTCGGAAAGCCTTCCACAGGCTCCACCGTCACGGACCTCGAACGGTTTACCGAGGCGACCGGGCCGAGTCGGTCGTCCCGATCGGTCGGGGTGGATCAGGATCAGGGTGGGTTCGTTCACCCGTCAGAGCGAATGAGTTGATCACGGAAAGTCCCGAACATCAAGAGTGGGCCGTGGCGGTTGTCGTCTCGGCCCCTTCCCTGACCCTGTGGAGGAATCATGGGTAGCTCCGGTGTTCGGCTGATCGTGGCGGGTTCAGCCGCCGCGCTCGCACTCGGCACGGTCACCCCGGCGTTAGCGTCCCCGGCGCCGGTCGCACCACGGCAGTCGATGGAGTGGGTCGCGCTGGGCGACTCCTACACCGCCGGCGTCATCGAGGCCACCGGCCCCGAGGCCGACCCGCCGCCCCGGGACGGCTGCGCGCGCACCGTCGAGTCCTACCCGGAGGTGATCCGCCGGGACCTGGGCTCGCTGGTGTCGCTGCGCAACGTCAGTTGCGGCGCGGCCGTCATCCGCAACGTGACCGACACGGATCAGACGCCGATCGGCCGCCCACTTCCACCCGACGGCACCGACCCGGACGCCCCGTTCTTGCCGGTGCCGCCGCAGTTGACGGCGGTGTCCCCGGCCACCGACCTGATCACCGTGGGTGTGGGCGGAAACTCCCTCGGGTTCGGTCCGATCCTGTTCCGCTGCCTCGAACTGGGCGGCGAAACCGGTAACACCGGCACGCCCTGCCGGGACGAGTTCGCCGCCAGCATCCCCGGACGGCTCGACCAGGTCCGCGAGGACTACGACCAGATGCTCAACGCGATCCACGCCCGGGCCCCGTTCGCCCGGGTCATCACCGTCGGCTACCCGCACCTGGTCCCCGAGGACAGCACCGGCTGCACCTACGGCGACGTGCGCGAGTTCTCCACGATGACGTTCGGCGACCTGGACTGGGCCCGCACCGACCTGCTCGAACCGCTCAACGCCGTGATCCAGCAGACGGCCGCCGCGCACGGCGACACCTTCGTCGACCTGTACGGGTCGAGCCAGGGCCACAGCGTCTGCGACCGGGCCGGCGGCAACAACTGGGCCGACGGCATCCTCAGCAGCATCATTCCGCTGCGGTTCGGCTTCGTTCACCCCAACGCCCGCGGCCACGCGAACGCCGCAGCCGCAGTTGAGGACGCCATCCTCGGCGGCTGAACTGCCTGAACGCTGTGCTGGCAGGACCCCTCGTGTGGGCCCTGCCAGCACGGTTCAGCAGCATCTCCGGAACAGCCCTACCAACCGCCGTCGAATGCCGAGGTCAGGGGCGTTCCGTTGTGGATGCGGTGAAGCCGGTGTCCAGCCACACGGTGTAGCCGACTGTCGCCGGCGTCTTCATGGGAATGTCGTCGAATCTCTCCAGGGCGATCGACTCAAAGTCGAGCAACATGCCGGTGTCCGGATCGAGCACCATGACATAGCGCATGACCGGTGTTTCGTCGCTGTCCACGACGCTGAACGCGATCCCCTTCCTACCGGCCCGGTCGGTGGTCATGCCCGGCACCGTCACCCCGGGTTGGGTGGCGAGGTTACGCAGTAACGCGCTCTGGAGTTGGGGCGAGACGACCTGCCTGTTCCACACACTCTCCACGGTCCTGAACCAACCGGCGGGGGTGCGCCCGGGGTTCTGCGCGGCGAGTCGGGCCCGAAGGGCCTCCGTGCTACCGGTGAGAAGGGTGCCATCCATTTCTCCTGGCTTGTACTTCTTATCGAGTGACATGTCGGGCGTCTCGCCCCACTGCAGTATGCGTCCCGAGCCGTCGCCGCTGCTCCACTGCTCGCGCTCGGTCTTCTCTATGCGCCACCCGAGGAGCTTCATATCGGTGGTCATGTCCGTGCCCAGGGACCAGCTTCGGGTGTGGACGTAGTGGTAGGGCCCGGATCCCGGAGCGGGCGGCTGGGCCTGGGCCCGGGCCGCCAACTCGGTGAGCAGGTCACCGGCGGTGCCCTTCGGAGCGCCGGGCAGGTACTGCAATGCCGGCGCGGTTTCCGCGTAGGCGGTGGGCTGGTTCAGGTGCGGCACCACCACGATGGAACCAACCGCCGCGACCGCGACGATCCCGGCGGCGACCAGCACCCGCCGACGGACCGGCCGCCGGGTGGGCGCGGAGGCCACGGGCCGGGGAGAGGTGTCCCGAAGTTCGTTGAGAAGCCGTGGCGACATCTCGTCGGTGTCCCCCAGGGCGTCGTCCGAGGGGAAACGTTGCGCTGCCATTCGGTCAATCGCGGATCTGGTGTTCCTGTTCATCACTGCTCCTTGCCGCTTCGGATGGCGGCACCGAG
>DATCWR010000358.1:0-3735 GCA_036566245.1 Mycobacteriales bacterium
GGCCGCCGTGTAGGGCGACCACCGTGCGCTCTGCCCGTCGCCAGTCGCCGTACACCAGGGCCTCGACCGGACCGGTGAGGGCGCCGACGGTGGTACCGGGTGGGTGGACGCCCGGGTGGAACGGTTCGCCGGACCGGCCGGTCTGGTCGAGGCCCTGGTGTACGGCGACTGGCGACGGGCCGAGCGCACGGTGGTCGCCCTACACGGCGGCCCCGAGTCGAACTGGCGACTGTGCTTCGACCCGGTGCTCCAGTCGCTGGCCCGATCCGGTCTGGCCGTGGTCGCGCCCAACCAACGCGGCAGCACCGGTTACGGGCCGACCCACCAGCGGGCCATCCACGGCAACTGGGGTGGACCGGACCTGGCCGACATCCGGCATCTGGCACTGGCGATACGGGCCGAACGCGGTGGGGGGACCCTCAGGCTGTTCGGTACCAGCTACGGGGCGTTCCTGGCCCTGTTGGCAGCCGGTGCCGACCCCGACCTGTGGTCGGCCTGCGCGGTGGTGGCGCCGTTCCTGTCCGGTTCCCGGTTACACGCCGAGGCAGGGGCGCGGGTGCGGGCCCTGGTCGACCGGTTGGGCGGACACGACCAGCCATCCGACCAACCGCACGGTCAGGCCGAGGACCGCCGGCGGTCGGGTGACGTGCTTGCGGTGGCCGACCGGATCCGGGCCCGCCTGCTGTTGGTACACGGCACCGCCGACCCGATCGTTCCGGTGTCCCAGTCGCGCATGCTCCGCGACCACCTGCGCGGGCCGGGCCGGCGGGAACGCGCCGACCTCACCTACCTGGAGATCCCCGGCGCCGGACACAACCCGCTGTCCTCGTCCGACGCCGGAGACCAACTCATCCGGCGGCTGTGCGGGTTCCTCACCCAGGAGGACCCGTGAACCGCACACACACGACTGCGGCTGACGGCCGCAGTCCCCAGACTGCGGCCGTCGGCCGCGGATCGCCCACGGCGAGGCGCCGTGGGTGCCATCTCACAAGGAGGAAGGGGGGATCTCCATGCTGGAGATCACCGAGGAGCTCACCGTCCTGGAGGAGCTGCCCGAGACCGAGTCGGTCGGGCTGGGCGGCCACGGCGGCCACGGCGGTGACGGTGACTGCGACATCATCACCTGCGTGGTGACCTGCCTGCTCACGCTGCTGTAGCCAGCCGGTTCCAGCCGCGGGGCAACTCCCCGGGCGGTGCCCGGGTGAGATCCGACCGGGCGTGACGCACGGTCGGGGGGAGGGTGCGGAGGCGACGGTCAGCCGTCGCCTCCGCACCCGGCAACTGTCAGCATCGCACGTCGGCCGGTCACACGCCGACACCCACGCCGACATCGGGCCACGACGTGCCGGACGAAGGGCACCGCCATGTCCGCCGACACCCACGCCGACCGGGTGCTGGTCGACGCCGTGCGGCGCGCGCCGGGCTGGTCGGTCGCGATCGTGGGTGCCGCCCTGCTCGGAGCCTGCGGTGCGCTGCTGTTGCCTGCTGTGCTGGGTGGTGCACTTGACGCCGCGGTGGGCGGGACGGCAGCGTTGCCCACCGCCCTGGCACGGCTCGGCGTGGTACTGACCGCGACCGTGCTGGCCGAGGTACTCACCGAACTGGCCGACACCGCCGGTGCGGCCCGCACCACCGCGCGCCTTCGGCACGCCCTGATCGGCCGGGCACTGGCACTCGGGCCGGTCGGGCAGCGTCGGTTCGGCGCCGGTGACGTGACCGCCCGACTGGTGACCGGGGCTGCGGCCGCCGGGCGGGTGCTCTCAGCCCTGCTGGGTACCCTCGCCGGTCTCGTGACGGCGCTGGGCGCACTGGTCGCACTGACCCTGGTCGACTGGCGACCGGCGGTCACCCTGCTGGTCGGGGCACCGGTCGCCATGCTGGCGGTCCGGTTGTTCGTCGGTCGGGCCTCGGCCAGTTACACCGGATACCAACAGATCCAGGGCGAGATCGCCGAACGGATGGTCGAGGCGCTGGGCGGGATCCGGACGATCCGGGCCTGCGGCACGGTCCAGGTCGAGATCGACCGGGTACTCGAACCGCTGCCTCGACTGGCCCGGTCCGGCCACGAACTGTGGAGTGCACAACGTGGCGTGGCCTGGTCGATGGCGCTGTTGGTCGGTCTGCTCCAGGCGGCCGTGATCGCGGTGAGCGGGTACGAGGTGTCCGCCGGTCGGATGACCCCCGGCGAACTGGTGGCCGCGCTGGGCTACGTCGCCCTCGCGCTGGGCGTGGTCGAACACGCCGACGGACTGCTCGGACTGGCCCAGGCCCGGGCCGGGGCCCGTCGGATCGCCGAGATGCCCGACCCGACAGACCGTCACGGCGCGGTTGATCCGGACGGTGTGGCGCCGGAACCTGGAGACCCGGCCGGGCTGCGCCTGCGCGGAGTCACCGTCCATGGCGACGACGGAGCGGTCCTGCTGGACGGCCTGGACCTGGAAGTGCCGGCCGGCACGGTGCTGGCCGTGGTCGGCCGTTCCGGCAGCGGCAAGTCCACGCTGACCGCGCTGCCCGGGCGGCTGGTCGAACCCGACGCCGGGCAGGTGTTCGTCCACGGCCTGTCGGTTGCCGACATGGACGACCAGACCCTGCGCGGCGCGGTTGCCTACGCGTTCGAACGCCCGACGCTGCTCGGTGACACGGTGCTCGACGCGATCTGCTACGGCGGGCCGCGGCCCAGCCCTACCTGGGCGGCCCGGGCGGCCCGACTCGCCCGGGCCGACGGGTTCGTCGGGATGCTCCCGGCCGGCTACCACACACCGCTGACGGCGGCGCCGATGTCCGGCGGTGAGGTGCAACGGCTTGGTCTGGCCCGGGCGATCGCCCAGGACGCCGGTCTGCTGGTACTCGACGACGCGACGTCCAGTCTGGACACCGCAACCGAGGCCGAGCTGACCGCCGCGCTCACCGACACGTTGGCCGGACACACCCGGCTGGTGGTGGCGCACCGGGTGACCACCGCGGCCGGCGCGGACCTGGTCGCCTGGCTGGAGAACGGCCGGTTACGGGGGTTGGCTTCGCACTCCCGGTTGTGGGCCGATCCGGACTACCGGGCGGTGTTCGCTTCCGGGGAACCCGGATGAGCGCTCCGGGCTGGCGACTGTTCCTGGCTGGCCTGCGCGGACACGGCCGGCCCCTGCGGCGGGTGTTGGTCTGGTCGGTGGTGGAGGCGCTGCCCACGCTGGTCTCCGGAACCGTGGTGGCGCACGCCCTGGACGAGGGTTTCCTGGTCGGCCGGCCCGGACCAGGACTGGTCTGGCTGGGACTACTGGCCGGCGTGCTGCTGGTGTCGGCGGTGGCCACCCGGGCGTTGTACCCGCACCTGGGGACGCTGGTGGAGGGACTGCGCGACCATCTGGTCCGGTCGCTGACCGGTGCGACACTGCGACACGCCGTGGACGACCAACGGCACCCGGACCGCGCGGTGGTGGCCCGGTTGACCGAACAGGTGGAGTCGGTGCGCCGGCTCTCCGGTGCACTGTTCCGCACCCTGCGCCAACTGACCGTGGCGGTGGTGGCCAGTGTGGTCGGGGTGACCGCGTTGGACCCGGTACTGGGCCTGCTGGTCGCGCCACCGCTGGTGTGCGCGGTTGGACTGTTCGGCTGGTTACTGGCCCGGTTGCGGGTTCGGCAGCGCGACCTGGTGCTGGCCGGCGAGGTGGTGGCCGCCCGGACCAGCACGGTGCTGGGTGGGTTGCGCGACGTGGTGGCCTGCCGAGCCCGGCATCGGGCTGC
>DATCWR010000361.1:0-8307 GCA_036566245.1 Mycobacteriales bacterium
CCCGCGAACGGTGCGCTGGAGCGAGGTGGCGAGCCGGTTCGCCGAGATCACCAGCACCCTGCCACCACAGGAGTCGATCCGTGCCGCGCTCCAGCAGATCGTGGTGCTCGCCGTCGGCACGGTTCCCGGCGTGGACGGCGCCGGGCTGCGGTTGACCGCCCAGCCCCGAACCGGGCCGAGGGCCACCGCCACCGACCTGGGTGCCGCCGCCGAGGTACTCCAGGACGAGATCGGCGAGGGACCCTCGGTGCGGATCGGTGCCGGCCGGCCGGGGGTGTATGTCAGGGACATGACAGGCCGCACCGGCTGGCCGCGGTTCAGTTCCCGGGCCGCCCGACTGGGCGTGGGCAGCCTGCTGTGCTTCCCACTGGTCGCCGGCCGGGCCGTACCCGGTGCGCTCACCCTGTACGCCCGGGATGCCAACGCCTTCGACGCGGCGGCCCGCGAGGTGGGCGAGGTGTTCGCCTCCCATGCCACGGTGGCCATCGCCGGCGTGCTGGCCGAGTTGCAACTACGGCAGTCGTTGCGGACCCAGGAGATGATCGGCCAGGCGGTTGGCGTGGTGATGGAACGTCAGGGGGTCAGCTCCGAGCAGGCGTTCGACATGCTGCGTCGGGCCTCACAGGTCAGTCACGTCCGGCTGCCTCATCTGGCCCACCAGGTGGTGTCGACCACGCCGGTACTGGTCCCGGCCTCGGCCCGGGTAGAGGTGTCCGACACCTTCGCCGACCTGTGAACGGTGGCTGACCGACAACTCCGGTGACTCCGGTGACGCCGGCGGCTTCCGCCGGGTCGCCCACGCCTCGGGCGGGGCGTGGGCGGGGTGTCCGATCGGGACTCTCACCGAAGCCATCGTCCTGACCGTCCCGTCCGGACGAACACACCGTCGACCTCCTTGCACAGCGAACCCGGAAATGGTCACAATACGCGGGCGAACGTTTACGCAGAGTAAGAAAAAACGTCCGCGTCCTCCTGATATGTGGCAGTGGCACGCGGCGGCGCGGGCACGGGGGGCCGGGATAACCGGCCGCGACAAGAGGAGCAGGCGATGGCGTTCCACCAGCTTGAGAAGGTTCTGGCCCGCGCGGCAACCAACCGGTCCTTTCGCGACGAACTCGCCGCCGGCGATGCCGACCTCGACGAGTTGGGACTCAGCGACGACGAGCAGAGCGTGCTGAGCGAACTCGTGGCGTCCTCGGGTGCCGGTCTTGACGCGGTGCTCAACGTGGTGACCGCACTGCCCGCCGGCGCGATCGCCAACCCGGGAGTGGAGTCGACCGCACAGGACCCGCAGGCACCGGTCGCACCGTTCATGCGGGCCATGCACCAGGCACAGTCCATGCCGGACGGACAGCCCCTGCACGCCATGGCCGGGCCTGGACAGGCCGGTGCGATGCACCCGGGGATCGGACCGACCCCGGCCACCACCACACCGGCGTTCGCGCTGATGACACCGGGGATGGCCTCGGCGGGCACGGTCACGCCGGGACTCGCGGCCGTGGCGCCGGCCGCGTCGACCACACCGCCGACTGCCATGGCTGCTGGTTACCCCATGCCGGCACCGGCTATTCCTGGTCTCCCCGCCGGATATCCGATGTCGACCCACGGGTTGCCGGCAGGGTATCCGGTGCAGCCGGGCAGCACCGCCGCGGGTTACCCCACACCGGGGACCGGGATGCCGGCCGGCTACCCGTCGATGCCCTACCAGCAGCCCCAGGACGGTGTGGGGGTGCCGGCGGCCGGCCAGCCGGCGAACGGATCGACCGGCCCGCAACGCGCGCTGGATGCCGGTGACGTGGGCCGCCCGGTGGTGGCCCGGCTGCCGTTCGGTATGGACGTCGTCAAGTGAGGCGGCAGGCCGTCCGCACCACAGCCACACCAGCACGGTCCACAGTGGATGAACCCGGCCGGGGGAGGGTCTCGCGGTGTACTCACTTGGGGTGAACCTGTCGCACGACAGGTCGGCGTGCCTGATCGGCCCGGGTGGTCGTCTGGTCGGGATCGCCGAGGAGCGACTGGACCGGGTGAAGCACTCCTGCCCACAGGACGCCTGGGGTCGTTGGTTCACCTCGGTCCCCGAACGTGGCGTGCAGTACTGCCTCGACGCGGCGGGAATCTCCTTCGAGGACCTCGACGCGGTGGTGTTCACCAACGCGGTCGTACTGGACGGCACGGTGGTGCGTAACCTCACCATCTCCGACTGCCAGTGGCAGTTGCCGTGGCCGCTGCGCGCGCGCTGGGAGGTGCTCGACCATCACCGGGCACACGCGCTGAGCGCCTTCTTCCCGTCACCCTTCGACGACGCCGCGGTCGTCGTCGTGGACAAGGGCGGGAGTGTCGTGGCCGAACACACCGACCGGCAACTCGGCCGGTTCCCGGTACTGGAACGCGCGTCGGTGTACCGGGCGTCCCGGGAGAAGGGGCTCGAGTTGGTCACGGCCGTGTCCGACCGGCCGACCGCGCCGTTCCTCAACTGCAACTCACTGGGTGCCCTGTACGAGGCGGCCACGCTCGCGGTGGGGTACTCGCCCTTCGACGCGGGCAAGACGATGGGACTCGCCCCCTACGGTGACCGTCGACATGTCGACCGGATGTCGCGGCTGGTGGAGTTCACCGACGACGGGTGGTGGATCGACTGGCTGGCCCAGTCGGTGGGTCGGGAGATGGCTCCGGAACTGTGGTCGACCTGGTTCGGTCAGTCCGGAGGTTCGCCGGCCGAACCGGCTGAGAACGACCGTGCCATCGCCAGGGCCGCCCAGGAGGTGACCGAACGGGCGATGTGTCACCTCACCCGGGTCGCCCGTGAGCGCACCGGCCTGCCCGAGGTCTGTCTGGCCGGCGGGGTCGCGCTCAACAGCGTCGCCAACTCCCGGGTACGGATCGAGTCGGGATTCCACGACGTGTGGGTACAGCCGGCCTCCAGCGACGACGGGACGGCACTGGGCGCGGCACTCTACGGCTGGCACAGCGTGGTGGGGCAGTGGCCGGACATCGAACGGGGAACCCGACTGGGCCGCACCTACTCGCCACGCGAGGTGCAGACCGCCGTCGCGATGGCGGTGGCCTCGGGTGCGCAGGTCCGCCCCGAGGTCCCGATGTGTGAACTGGCGCGGCGGATCGCCGACGGCCGGATCGTCGGCTGGTTCACCGGTCGGTCCGAGTTCGGCCCGCGCGCCCTGGGCGGACGCAGCATCCTGGCCGACCCCCGGGCGGCGGACATCAAGCAGGTCCTCAACGCCCGGGTCAAGCACCGCGAGGCGTTCCGCCCGTACGGCGCCAGCGTGCTGGCCGACCGGTGTGCCGAGTGGTTCGACTGCGCCTACGACACGCCCTACATGTTGTTCGTGGTGCCGGTTCGCCGGCATGCCCGTGGGCAGATCCCGGCGGTGACCCATGTGGACGGTAGCTGTCGCATCCAGACACTCACCCCGGAACGGGACGGGATCTTCTACTCGCTGGTTCACGAGTTCGGCCGGATCACCGGTGTGCCGATGGTGTTGAACACATCCTTCAACGTGAACACCGAGCCGATCGTGGAGACCCCGGCCGACGCGGTGCGCACCTTCCTCGCCGCCGGCATGGACGACCTGTACCTGGAGGGAACCCTGCTGTCCAGGGCCACGTCCTGGCCGGCGTCCTCCGACCCGATCGGGAGGTACCCATGACCTCGGTGGGACAGCTACACGACCTGATCGACCAGGCGATGGAGGCCGAGACGGCGACGTTTCTGGCCACCGTGCCCTACGCCAGTCACCTCACCGATCCGGCGGGGGATCTGGACGAGGAGTACTACCTGCGGCACCGGGTGGAGACGGTGAAGCGGATCCGGCTCACCAGTCGGATCGACGCACTGGCCCTGGCCGGGATGGTCACGCTGGACTACCCCTCGGCGTGTGCCTGGGGAAGGTATGCCGCGGAGGAGATGTCGCACGACAGGTTGTATCTCGACGACCTTGCCGAACACGGCATCACCGCCGCCCAGGTCTCGGCCGAACCGCTGCTGCCGGCGACCGCCCGGATGGTGCACTACCTGGAGACCGAACTGGCCAACAGCGGGCCGTTGGCCGCGGTGGCGTACTCGCTCTATGTCGAGTGGCAGTCCGAGCGGTACTCGGTCCGCGCCGTCGACAAGGCCCGCGAGCGGTACTCGCCGCGACACGTCCGAGGTGCCCACGAGCACGTGGGCATCGACGAACGCGAGGATCACTACGGCATGCTGGTCAGACTCGCCCAGCGGTTGCTGGACCCCTCCGCCGCGCCGGATCGGCTGCTCATCCTGCTGTCCATGGTCGGTGCCTACCTGCGGGACTACTTCCGCGAGCTGTACGCGTCCACGGTCGGGAGGCGGGACATGAACACCGTCGCCCAACCGCGCGGCCGCGTGATGCCCTGACCGCCACGCTCGGCACACGCTCCGGTCGACACCGCTGGCGGTGTCACCGGTGTTGACCATCACATTCTTGAGGGGGAACCGTGCACAACAGACTCGGACTGGTGGCGATGACCGCCGCCACACTGATGGTGGGGATGGGGGCGCAGGCCGGCGTGGCCGGTGCCGCGCCGGGTGGGGGGAATCCGGCCGGCCACAGCGTCGGGCAGATTGGTCACGGCGCCTCGCCGGCCGCCATGACGGCGACCGGCCGGGGGACCGCGGCACACCCAAGAGAGATCGACCTGTCCGGCCAGCACACCATGCCGCAGGTCACCACCTCGGCACAGATGCCCGCGCCGCTGGGCCGTGACGGCAAACCGGTCGACCTGCCGGTCCGACCCACCAGCGGCCGGAAGATCCTGCCACACCTGTCCGCCCCTGCCGGTGGCCCCAACCGGGTCCACGGCAGGGCGGTGACGCCGGTCGCGCCCGCCACGTCGGCGAACCCCGCCGCACCGGTGCTGCCGCGGATCCAGCCCACCACGGTGCACGCCAACTTCGACGGGGTGAACCAGACCAACTCCAACTGCGGAGGTTGCCAACCTCCCGACGTCAACGCGGCGGTGGGTACCTCCCAGATCGCCGAGACGGTGAACACCCGCCTGGCGGTGTACAGCAAGACCGGGGCCGCGCTGTGTGGGACCAGCCTGAACTCGTTCTTCGCCACATCGGCGCGGTTGTTCGCACCCCGGATCCAGTACGACAACGTCAACCGCCGCTACACCCTGTCGGTCGGGGTGACTCCGGCGTCGTCGACCGCCACACCCCGGTACCTGGTGGCTGCCAGTAGGACCGACAACGCCTGCGGCCGGTGGTTCGTCTACACCGTGACGTTCAGCGGGGCGCTGTTCCCGGCCGGTACCCGGGTCGACTTCCCCTACCTGGGTCAGGACCGTCGGGCGGTGCTGGCCTCGTCGAACAACTTCCGCGGCAGCTACCTGGGCTCGGCCGCCTGGAGCATTCCCAAGTCGGCGCTGTACTCCGGGGTCGGGTTCACCTTCACCGCGTTCAACGTCGCCTTCTCCACCGCGCCGGTGACGGTGGCGGGCATTCCCACCCCCGCCACCACGAACACCTACTTCCTCGCCTCGGTACCAGGAACCGGGTACCGGCTGTACCGGATGACCAACAGCGGCGGGCCGGGTGCCAGCCTGGTCCTCCAGGCCGTCGTCAACTCGACGTTCGCCGCGCCGACCCGTCGGGTGAACCAGCCCGGCACCGCCACCACCCTGGACCCGGGGGACGGGCGGATCTCCTCCGATCCGGTGCAGGACGGTGACTTCGTGTGGTTCACCCACGGCGTCGACCTGGTCGGGTACCCGGCGATCCGCTACGGTGCCATCTCCGTGGTCACCAACACCCCGTTCGTGGCCATCGTGTTCAAGAGCGGGACGAGCGACGACTTCAACCCGTCCATCGGGGTGGCCGATGCCGGCACCAACCTGAACCGGATCTGGCTCAACTGGGCCTACACCGACACGCCGGCGGGAGTGCCGGTCAGCGACACCACGAACGGTGTCGGTCCGGGCGAGGGCGTGCCCAGCAAGGTCGGTGGTCTGGACCTGGTCACCGGGGTGAGCACCAACATCAACACCCGGTTCGGTGACTACTCCTCGGTCGAGGTGGATCCCACCGGCACCGTTGCCTGCCCGGCCGGGCGGGTCGCGGTGGTGGCGCAACAGTACTTCGGTCCCGGTGGTGTCTGGCGGACCCGGATCGCCCGCCTCGGGTTCTGCTGACGAAGCGATCCGTCGTTCCACGGCCCTGCTCCGCGCCCCCGCCACCAGAACTCTGGTGGCGGGGCGAGGACAGGAGTCCGGACCGACCCCGGAGCCGGCTTCGTCCCCGGCGACGATCCGGGGCAGCCTCCGTCAACTCACCCGGCGACCGGTTCGCCGGGTCAGCCGTAGTTCCAGCCGGGCGGGCAACCTCGGGTTGTCCAGCGCCTGCCTGGCGTGCACCAACGCCTCGGACCGGATGCGCTGGCACACCTCTCCCGGCGGGGTGCGGCCGTCCAACGCGGTGGACACCAGCAGGGTGGGTGTCCCGCGCTCGGTGACCAGGCGGGCCGTGGCCCCGCGTATGCCCGGATAGGTCTCGATCTCGTCGCGTACCGCGTCGCCCACCGCGGCACTGGACAGGCTGGTCCGCCCCTGCCGGGGATCGTCGGTCAGGTCCAGGTCGACGATCCGGTTGGAACCCAGTTGGGTGAGCAGCCAGGCCAGTGCAAGCGCGGCCAACACCACACCGGTCGCGGCCACCACGACCCAGACCCAGGCGTGGGAGTCCGCGTAGTCCGACGCCCGGGTCAGTACCGGCCGATGCCGGGTGGCCGTACCGAAGGCACCCAGTCCGGCGGCCAGTCCGGCGCCACCCCCGGCGAACGCCAGCAGGCCGATCAGCCCGAGGATCAGTCGGTTGGTCCGCCGGGTCCGCGGCGAGCGGACGGTCGGCGGCATCGCGGCCCTGGTGGGTGACATCAGTCGGTCCGCACCCGTACCCGTACCGCCAGCCGGGGCGGATGGGACAGGCCCAGTTCGTCGAGCCAGTCGGTCAGCTCCTCGGTCAGCCGGTCTCGCAGTTCCTCGGGCTCACGCAGGCCGGTGACCGCGGTGACCGTGGCGGTGCGCCGCCGGAGCCGGGTGTGCGCACCGCTCACTCCGCCGACCTCGGTGGCCCGCGCGGTCAGCGCCCGCCCCAGGCCGCGTCGACTGGTCGCCGCGGTGACCAGGTCGTCGCCGGTGACCAGGGTGAGCAGCCCGGGGCGTCGGGGCCGTGCCTCAACACACAGCAGGACCAGGCCGACTCCGGCCACCACGGCGCTGGTCACCCTGATCGGCGTACTGTCCCAGGCGTTCCGGCGGCCGAACCGGGCGAGTTCTGGCCACGGGATCAGGAGTCGGCCGCCGAACCCGAGCGCGGTGTGCACGACCTCGGCGGCGACCAGTGCACCGAAGGCGCACAACGCCACGGCGAGCAGGGTGGCGACAACCCGGTCGAACAGTGCCATCGTCCTGACTCACCCCTCCCCGATGTTCGGTTCGATCAGCGCGGGTACGTCGATGTCCACCCAGCCCACGTCCAGGCCGGTCAGGGTGCGCAGTTGTTCGGTGACGTGCGCGCGAACCTGGCGGGTGACCGCGACCACCGAGGCCGGCCAGTGGACCGCCAGGGCGATCCGGACGGTGACCACGTCGCCGGTGACCTGGGCGTCGACCCGGGCGGTGTCCCTGGACGCCCGTCCGGCCCGGACCCCGAGGATCCGGCGCGGAGCACCGGTGGCCAGGTCCACCTCGGCCACCGCCCGCGCCGCGATCTTCTCCACCACCCGGTCGGCGATGGTGGTCGTGCCACGCGCATCGGGAGCCGACGGCTCGGCTGCGGGCGCCCCGCCGGGGGTACGAACGGCCGACGAGGTCATCGGCGGGAACGCTCCCGCGCGGAGGTGCGGCCGGACAGGTACGGAGTCAGGTCCAGGTCACCCTGCACCACCCGACCGACCAGGTAACCCACGGCGGTGAGCAGGCCGACGATCAGGAACGCACCCCATCCGCCGAAGGCCCCGGCGAAACCCAGCGCGATGCCGACGACCACACCGATCAGACTTGGCTTCATCCCGGTTGCTCCGTTTCGGTGGCGAGGTCCTCGACGACGATCTCGATCGGACGGCCGGCGGCCAGTGGCGCCAGAGCTGCCTCGATCTCCGCGCCGACCTCGGTGATGGTCGGTCCATACCGGGCCACCACGTGTACGGCCAGGGTCTGGCCGATTCGTACCCCGAGAACCCGTCGGCCGGGCAGGTAGGTGGCCACCGCACCGAACGGTCCGGCCGAAAGCCCGGCCGCCGTGCGGCAGCGGGTGACCGCGGCCGCGAC
>DATCWR010000083.1:0-3635 GCA_036566245.1 Mycobacteriales bacterium
GGTGGGCCGCGGCCCGCGCCGAGGCCACCCGGGTGGTGGCCCGGGCCAGGTCGGCGCGAGCCTTGTCGTACTGCTCGACAGCCGTCTCCGCCACGGCGGAGAGCCGGTGCATCTCTCCGGTACTGGTGGCCAGCCGGGCCGTCAACCGGCCGACCTCGGCGGCGCGGTGTTGGCTCTGCTGTCTGGCCCGGGCGATCTGCGTGTCACTCGGGTTCGACGGTGCCGCGCCGGCCGTTCCGGCGGAGGTCAGCACGGCCACGCCGACCATCAGGGTGGTGAGTAGCAGGCTGACGACCTGCCAGACCCCACGTTCGTCGGCCGGGGTGGGCGCGGTCCGCCCACCCGGCCAGGCCGAAACCCCCATGCACAACCCCCGTGTTGTGTCGAACCCACGCCAGCGTGCCGGCCACCCGCCAGCGCGGTGTCAGTCCATCCGGTCCGGACGGACACGTGCGCGGGCACAGGTTGCCAGCAGTGGTGGGCCCAGGCCAGCAACGACGGGGGAACTTCTGTGGCGTGCCGCGGACACACCGCGACACCGACCGGGATGTCGGCGTGTCGGGAGCCGGACGTCGGCGGGACGGCCCCGGTCAGTTGACCTGACGATCCCGTCCAGCCCAGTACGCCTCGCGCAGTTTGAACTTCTGCACCTTGCCGGTGGCGGTCCGCGGGATGTTCTCCCGGAACTCCACTGACGTGGGTGCCTTGTATCCGGCCATCCGTTCCTTGCAGTAGGCGATGATCTCGGCCTCGGTGACCTGTGCGCCCGGTGCCACCACCACCAGTGCCTTGATGGTCTCGCCCCACCTGTCATCGGGTACGCCGATCACGGCCACCTCGGCCACCGCCGGATGGCTGAACACGCAGTCCTCCACCTCGATCGACGAGACGTTCTCCCCACCGGTGATGATGACGTCCTTCTTCCGATCGGAGATGATCAGGAAGCCCTCGTCGTCGACCCAACCGCCGTCACCGGTGTGGAACCAGTCACCCTCCAGTGCCTCGGCGGTGGCCTCGGCATTCTCCCAGTACCCGTCGAGCACCACGTTGGACCTGGCCAGGACCTCGCCGCCCGGGCTGATGCCCAGGCGCACCCCGAGCGCCGGCATACCCGCCCGGGCCAGTCGACGGGCCCGCTCGGCCGGGTCGGATCCGTCGTCCTCGGCACGGACCCGGTTGATGGTGAGCAGGGGGGCGGTCTCGGTGAGGCCGTAGATCTGCATGAACTCCCAGCCGAGCTCCGCCTCGATCCGGGCGATGGTGCGTGAGGGTGGCGGCGCACCGGCGCAGACCAGCCGAGCCCGGTCCCGGCCGGGAACCGGCCCGTCCCAGGAGCGGGCGTGCTCCAACACGGTGTTCCAGACCGCCGGTGCACCACACATCAACGTGACGCCGTGTTGGTCGACGCGGCGAAGGATCTCGGTGCCGTCAACCTTGCGCAACACGACCTGCGGTACGCCCAGGCCGGCCAACGCATAGGGCATGCCCCAACCGTTACAGTGGAACATCGGCAGCGTGTGCAGGTACACGTCACGGTCGCTGACCGTGGTGTGCATCGCGAAGGTCACCGCGTTGACCCACAGGTTGCGGTGGGTGAGCCGTACCCCCTTGGGCCGGGCGGTGGTCCCGCTGGTGTAGTTCAGGGTGGCGGTGGCGTCCTCGTCGGCGTCGGACCAGGGCACCGGCTCACGGTCCGGTCGGAGCAGTTCGGTGTCGCTGGGTGTGCCCAGGACGAACCGGTGGCGCACCGGAATACCGGCCACGGTCTGTTCCAGTTCGGGGTCCACCAGCAGGACGCTCGACCCGCTGTGGTCGACGATGTAGCCGATCTCCTCGGGCCGCAGCCGATAGTTCACCGGCACAAGTACCCGTCCCGATGACGGCACCGCGAGTAACAGTTCGAGCAGTCGACCAGAGTTGTGGCTCACCACGGCGATCCGTTCACCCGGGCCAACGCCCAACTCGTCCAGTCCCGCCTGGATCGCCCGGGCCCGACGGGCAAGTTCACCGTAGGTGACCGACCCCAGGCTGGCCGCCGGTTGGTCAGGTTCGTCGATGATCCCGACCCGGTCGGGAAAGACGGTCTCGGCCCGGTACAGAAAATCGCTGGTGGTGAGGGGAACTCGCATAACGGCTCCTTTGGCATCCGGTCGACGCGGACTGGATGGAACGTTAGCGTCGTCCACACCCGCGGTGGCCGAGATCCGAGACGTCGTTGGTGTTCCTCCGCGGTAGGGGATTCCCGCGTGGTCAACGAACGCCCCGCCCCTCGGGGGTGGGGTGGTCTGAGCCGTCGGTCTCGGCACGGATGACCGGGCCACCCTGCCGCGGTCAGCGCGCCGGCGGTGGTTCCACTGTCGTGTCCGGATCGGGGCCCATCTCCGAACGCTGGACCGGAGCCTCCGGCCCGGGTCTGGTGGCACCCTGGAGGTCGGTCGGACCGGTCGAGGCGGTCTCGGCCGGGCCAACCGGAGCCGGACCGATTCGGGCGGGATCGATCCGGGCGGCGCCGATGTCGGCCGGACCCACGTCTGCTCCGGGAAGGCCGGTGGTGACCTCGGGTGACCTCGGGTCGGCGGCTGCCGCACCGGCCGGCTGACCGTCCGGACGGTGGGTGACAGGGGCCCACCGCACACCGTCGAGCGACGATCCGGTCCGTTGACCGCGGGCGAGCGCACGGGCTCGGCGTCGGGCAACCAGTGGCGGCTCGACCACCGCTGCCGCGACGATCACCGCGATTCCGGTCGCCCACCCGAAGAACACGTCCACCGCGTAGTGCTCGCCGGAGTACACCAGGGCGGCACCCATCGCCAGTGGGTAGACGGCCAGCGGAACCCGCCACCACCACCGCACCCGGCGAAGGAAGAACAGTGTGATCAGGGTGGCGTAGGCGGTGTGCAGGGACGGCATGGCCGCGACCAGGTTCACCGCGGCCTGTCCCTTGGACAGCACCTGACCGGCGTGGTTGAGGCCCAGTTCGGTCCATCCCCGGGAGGTGAGGCGGGCCACCGGGTCGATCACCCCGTCCCGGGAGGCCAACCACGGAGGTGTGGCGGGGTAGAGGATGTAGACCGTCACGCCCACGAACGCCAACGCGATCACCCGGCTGATGAACCGGCTCCACTCTCGCCGGTTTCGCAGCCACAGCACCGCGGCCACCACCGGGGTGGCCACGAAGTGTGAGGTGTACACGAGGGTGACCGCGGCGTCGTACCAGTGCACCACCCCCGGGGTGTAGAAGTGCTGCTGCATCCACTGGGTGGGCAGCACGCCGTGGAAGATCCACAGGTCGGCGTTGATCGGTCCGTGCACGTGGATGGGCATGCCCAACCCGTCGGCGAAGCCGCGGGTGTAGTCGTAGACGATCAGCACCGCGGTGAACGGCAGCCAGTCCAGCAGTACCCCGCCGAAGGATCGCCAGCCGCGGCCGAGGCAACGAATTCCCAGGCCGGCGACGATCCACAGCACCAGGCCCTCGCGGTCGGTGGGAATACCGACCAGCAGCACGAACACGGTCAGAACAACGCCGTAGCCGACTGCGGCGCGCCGACGGATCCGCCGCCAGTGTTCCTCGCGGACTTCCACCTCGGTCACCTCGGGGGACTCCGGCGAACGCCGAACCGAGGTTTCCGCAA
>DATCWR010000363.1:0-2141 GCA_036566245.1 Mycobacteriales bacterium
CATGTGCCAACAGGATGGCGTTGGACCTGACCGCCCGCACCGCGCGCCAGGCGAAGACCAGGTCGGCCATCGTGTCGGCGTCCACCTGGTCACCGGCGACCAGCCGCCAGCCGGCCGGGGCGTCACCCGGTGCGTCCAGTCGGTCGGCGGTCTGGACCAGCACCCCGCCGCTGATCCGCCGCCACTCCAGGTCCGGCCCGTTGCCGGCCGGGGGCGCGCAGCGCAGCAACCGGATGTTCTTCTTCCGGGCCAGCACCTCCACCGCACCGTCCTCGTAGGAGGGTGCCACCACCACCTCGGTGAAGATCTCGGCCACCTGCTCGGCCATGGCCACCGTCACCGGCCGGTTGGTGGCGATCACCCCGCCGAACGCGGACACCGGGTCACAGGCGTGGGCCCGGCGGTGTGCCAGCGCGATCGGGTCGGGCCCGTCGGGGTCCGCGACCGCGATACCGCACGGGTTGGCGTGTTTGATGATGGCCACGCAGGGTTCGGCGAAGTCGTAGGCCGCCCGGCGGGCCGCCTCGGTGTCGACGTAGTTGTTGTACGACATCTGCTTGCCGTGCAGTTGTTCGGCGCCGGCCAGGCCGGTCGGGCCGGTGACACCGGCGTCCCGGTACAGCGCGGCCCGCTGGTGCGGGTTCTCGCCGTAGCGCAGTACGTCGACGCGCTCGCCGAACATGCCCACGTGCTCGGGGAGTTCCCCGGCGGCGAACCAGGCCGCCACGGCCACGTCGTAGCCGGCGGTGTGCGCGAACGCCAGCGCGGCCAGTTCCCGCCTCCGATGGGCGGTGAACCCGCCGGAACGAACCGCCTCGAGTACCTCCGGGTAGCGGTCCGGGCTGACCACCACCGCCACGCTGGCATGGTTCTTGGCCGCCGCCCGCACCATGGTCGGCCCACCGATGTCGATCTGTTCGATGACCGCCTCGTCGTCGGCCCCGGCGGCCACCGTCTCGGCGAACGGGTACAGGTTGGCCACCACCAGTTCGAACGGCGCCACCCCCAGTTCCTCGAGTTCGGCCCGGTGGCCGGGGTTCCGCTGGTCGGCCAGCAGACCCGCGTGCACCCTGGGGTGCAGGGTCTTCACCCGGCCGCCCAGGCACTCGGGAAAGCCGGTCAGTGTCTCCACCGGCGTGACCGGCACCCCGGCGGCGGCGATCCGGGCCGCGGTGGAACCGGTCGAGACGATCTCGACACCAGCCTGGTGCAGGCCGGCGGCCAGTTCCTCGATCCCGCTCTTGTCGTAGACGCTGACCAGCGCCCGACAGACCCGAACCCGCATCGCAGCCGTCCTCCGTCTCAGCCGTTGTCGTCGGGTGTCCCGAACCGGACCACCCGGCCGTGCAGGGACCAGCCCTCGTGCGCCATCCGTCGGACGGTCTGCACCAGCAGGGTGCGCTCCACCGACTTGATCCGTTCGTGCAGAGAGTGCTCGTCGTCACCGTCGAGCACCGGCACCGCCGCCTGGGCCAGGATGGGGCCGGTGTCCACGCCCCGGTCGATCACGTGCACGGTGCAGCCGGTCACCTTCACCCCGTGGCTGAGCGCCTGCCGAACCGCGTTGGCTCCGGGGAACGCGGGCAGCAACGCGGGATGGGTGTTCACGCAGCGGCCCTCGAAACGCGACAGGAAGTCCGGCCCGAGGATCTTCATGAAGCCGGCCGACACCACCAGATCCGGTTGGTGCGCGGCCACCGCCCCGGCCATGGCGCGGTCCCAGTCGGACCGGTCCGGATGGTCGGCCAACCGGACCACGAACGTCGGCACGCCGGCCCGGTGTGCCCGATCCAGTGCGGGCACGCCGTCGCGGTCTGCTCCCACCGCCACCACCACCGCGCCGAACCCGGGGTCGGCGCAGGCGTCCAACAGCGCCTGGAGGTTGGTTCCGGTGCCGGAGACCAGCACGACCAGCCGCAACGTCACGCGACGAGCGTAGACGATCGGTTTCCTGCCCCTGTCGGGGCCAAGCCCGGCTCCGGAGCCACGTCGTCATCGTGAGCGCCCGCGAACCCGGTCGGTCAGCGTCGGTGGACCGTTCGTCCGACCCGGGAACCGCCGCCGCGGGTGACCGACCGACACAGCGCGACGGCGGTGACCCCACCGGCCATCGCGATCTCCACGCCGGCGGCCAGACCGAC